>CAZSAW010000257.1:0-45658 GCA_964604745.1 uncultured Hyphomicrobiales bacterium | reverse complement strand
GCTATCTGACGGCGGACGACGCGCCGCAAGACCTCGCCCGCGCGGCGCCCGGGGCCGCGGCGATGCCCGAGCCCATGCGGCGGGAATTGCGCGAACTCGGCCTGCTTTGAGGCTATGGTCGGCCGCGAGCGCAACATCGGTACGGGACAGCGGACATGATCATTTCCAACGAAAAAGACGTCACGACGGCCGTGCTCGAGGCCGTGGCGAAGGCACCCGATCCGCGGCTGCGCGAAATCCTGACGGCGCTCGTGCGGCATCTGCACGGCTTCGTGCGCGAGACGCGGCTGACCGAAGAGGAATTTCAACTCGCCTGCGCCTATGTCGTCAGTCTCGGCCAGCATTCCAATGCGACACACAACGAAGCGGTGCTGATGGCGGGCTCGCTCGGCGTCTCGCCGCTCGTCTGCCTGCTGAACAACGGCGACAAGGGTCAGACCGAAACGGCGGCCAACATGCTCGGCCCTTTCTGGCGGCTCAATTCGCCCCGCACGGAGAACGGCGGCTCGATCGTGCGCTCGCCAACGCCGGGGCCGGTTCTGTTCGTCGAGGCGCATGTGCGCGACAAGGCGGGGCAGCCGATCGCCGATGCCGAAATCGATGTCTGGCAATCGTCGCCGGACGGGCTCTACGAAAATCAGGACGAGAACCAGGCCGACATGAATCTGCGCGGCAAGCTCACGACCGATGCGTCAGGCCGCATCGCCTTTCGCAGCGTGAAGCCCGCCGGCTATCCCATTCCGGTGAACGGTCCGGTCGGCGAACTGGTGCGCGCGGTGCGCCGTCCGCACAATTACCGGCCGGCGCATCTGCACTTTCTCATCTACAAGCCGGGCTTCAAGACGCTCATCTCGCAGGTGTACGCCAACGACGATCCGTATCTGGAAACCGACGTGCAGTTCGGCGTGACCAGGACCTTGATCGGCAATTTCGTGAAACATGAGGAGAGGGCGCCGGCGTCCGATGTGACGCCGCCCTGGTATTCGCTCGACTACACCTTCGTCATGGAGAAGGGCGAGGCGAAGCTGCCGCGCGCGCCGATCGCCTGACGGCCGCTCTCACACCGCGATGTTGTCGATCAGCCGCGTCTTGCCGATGACGGCAGCGACGAGGAGGCGGACCGGACCGTCCTTGCGCGCGGCGATCGGCGTGAGCGTCTCGGCGTGGCGCGCTTCGAGGTAGTCGACGCGGAAGCCGGCATCGGCGATTGCTTCCTTGCCGGCGAGCAGGACCGGCGCGATGGCCTCGCCCGCCTTGATCCGGGCGGCCGATTTTCGCAGCACGCGATAGAGGGTCGGCGCGATTTCTCTCTCGCCGGGCGAGAGGTACGCATTGCGCGAGGACATGGCGAGGCCGTCCTTTTCGCGCACGGTCTTGCCGCCAATGACCTTGAGCGGGAGATCGAGATCCTTCGCCATCCGGGTCACCACCTTGAGCTGCTGATAGTCCTTCTCCCCGAACACCGCGATATCCGGCGCGACCTGCAGGAAGAGCTTGGCGACGACGGTGGCGACGCCGCCGAAAAAGTGCGGCCGGATCGCATCTTCGAGCCCCGCCGCGGCCGGACCTGCCGGCACGATCCGCGTCGCAAAATCCGCCGGATACATCGTCAAGGCATTGGGCGCCCAGACGAAATCGACGCCGAGCGCCTTCAGCGCGGCGAGGTCGGAGAGAAACGTCCGCGGATAGGTGGTGAAATCCTCGGTCGGCGCGAATTGCGCCGGGTTGACGAAGATCGACACCGCAACGCGGTCTGCCCGCTTCTGCGCCAGCCGGACCAGCGACAAATGCCCGTCATGGAGCGCGCCCATGGTCGGCACAAGCGCCAAGGTGCGTCCGCCGCGGCGGCTTTGGGCGAGGGAGGACCTCAGTTTTGAAATTGAGCGCAGCACAAGTGGCCGGCTGGCCATCACCGCAATCCCGACTTTGTCCATTTCGATGAGCGCGCGGACCCTATCAAAGACGTTGCATTACTGCCACGCGATTCATCATGAAACGCCTTCGTAAATGCGACGTCTTGACCAATCCTCAACGAAAATTAAGGATGACATCGGCAGGGGACGCGTCATGTTTGTCCAGGCGAACAGGGGAACGAACAAATCCGCTTATGTTGTCGTCGTCGGCAATGAAAAAGGCGGTTCGGGCAAATCCACCACGGCGGTCCACGTCGCCATTGCCCTGATGAAAGCCGGTCAGCGGGTTGCCACCGTCGACCTCGACTCCCGGCAGAAAAGCCTGACCCACTACATCGAAAATCGTCGCGCCTGGGCCCGCCGGAACGGGCTCAATCTCGAAATTCCTCTGCATTTCTGCGTCAAGCGCGGTAATGCCGTCCGCGCCGACGAGAACGAGATGAAGGAATTCTCCGCCTTCTCGCAGACGATCGGCGAAGTCGAGCACAGCTACGATTTCGTCGTGATCGACACGCCCGGCTCGGACGATTATCTCATGCGCCTGGCGCATGCGATGGCCGATACGCTGATCACGCCGCTCAATGACAGTTTCGTCGATTTCGACGTTCTCGGCACGGTCGATCCGGCAACCTATGCGCTGACCGGCACGAGCCACTACTCGGAAATGGTGCGTGAGGCGCGCCGCCAGCGCCGGCTGGTCGATCAGGAAGCGACCGACTGGATCGTCGTGCGCAACCGCCTGTCGAGCCTCGGCTCGCGTAACAAGCGCCTGATCGCAGAGGGGTTGAACGATCTCGGTCTGCAGCTCGGCTTTCGCTGCGCCGAAGGCTTTGCCGAGCGGGTGGTCTATCGGGAATTTTTCCCGCGCGGCCTGACCGCGCTCGACGACATCGATGAATCGACCCTCGGCACCCGCCCGAACCTCTCCCACGTCACGGCCCGGCAGGAGGTGCAGACCCTGCTGAGCGCGCTTCGCCTGCCAATTGACGAAAAAGGCCGCCGCCGGGCGCTGGCGCGTTCGGAATGGTTCGCGGCGCTCGATCGTCCTATCGAAGTCTACGACCTCCTCGACTGACCGGCGACGATCCAGCCCATTGCGCAGACGCCGCTGCAGGGCGACTTATAGAGCCTCTGCAGTTTCGCTGCCCGCCGCTGATGACGTGGCGGGCCCACGATGGGGCACATGAGCGGCAATTCAGACGATCGGTCGAAACCCGTCCGCGATGAGGCCCCGGCGCCTGCCGCCTCGTCGCGTGCGGATATCGATGCCTTTCTCAATACGGTCCGCAATCTGACGCCGCGGGTTGAGCCGGGCCGGCGCGGCCGCCTGATCTTTGCGCTCGACGCGACGATGAGCCGTCAGCCCACGTGGGATTCCGCCTGCCGTTTGCAGGCGGACATGTTCCGGGAGGCGGCGTCCGTCGGCGGGCTCGACATTCAGCTCGTCTATTATCGCGGTCTCGGCGAATGCCGTGCGTCGCAATGGGTCTCGCAAGCCGAGCGGCTTGCGACGTTGATGGAACGCATCGATTGCCGCGGGGGCCATACGCAGATCGGCAAGGTTCTGAGCCACACGTCCGCGGAGACGTCACGCGGAGGTGTGCAGGCGCTTGTGTTCGTCGGCGACGCGATGGAAGAGCCGATCGATGCGCTTTGCGCCGCCGCCGGCGAACTCGGGCTGCGCCACGTTCCCGTCTTCATGTTTCAGGAGGGCGATGACGGCGTCGCCGAGCGGGCCTTCCGCGAAGTCGCACGATTGAGCCGCGGCGCCTATTGCCGCTTCTCACCGGGCGCCGCGCATGAACTCGGCGAGCTTCTCCGCGCGGCTGCCGCGTATGCCGCCGGTGGGATGAAGGCGTTATCGGATCTTTCAGCACGCCGGCACGCGGGCGCGCAGAAACTTCTGCAGCAAATGAGCTGAACGCATGCCCGCGATCCTGCTTGGCATCGTCGTGTTGCTGCTTGCGCTCTGGGCGTTGAATGTTTTTTCGCGCGCCGATCCCAAACGGGTCGCGCCGCTGGTGCGTCGCGGAGGCGGATTTGGCGCGCTTGCCGGCGCGGTCTTTCTGGCGTCGCGCGGGCAGTTTGGCATCGCGTTGCCGCTTGGCTTTGCCGGACTGAGCCTGCTGGGCTGGCTGCCATTCGGGCCAGCTGGATTTGGTCAGCGCACGCAGCGGAGCGCCGGCCAGGTCTCCCGCGTCCGCTCGGCTTATGTGGAAATGGAACTCGAACACGACAGCGGGACGATGCGCGGCCGTATCGTCGCAGGCCGCCATCAGGGCGCTGCGCTTGAAAGCCTCGACACCGACACGCTCATCGCCCTGATGAGCGAAATCGACGGCGAGAGCCAGGCCTTATTGATGGCTTATCTTGACCGCCGGGAACCCGCCTGGCGTGAGCACGCGCACGCTGATGCGGCAGCGGGTGCGGGATCGTCGCCGGGCGGCGGCAAAATGACCAAAGAGGAGGCTTATCAGATCCTTGGCCTGCAGCCGGGAGCGGGCGCGCAGGATATCAGCCGCGCCCATCGCTCCCTCATGAAGAAACTGCATCCCGACCAAGGGGGGTCGACGTATCTCGCTGCTCGCATCAATGAAGCCAAGGATGTTCTTCTTCGCCGCCATAACTAGGCACTCCTACGCATACGCACACAACAGCCTCGTGCGACCCGGCCATCAGTTTCGGATCGCGATGCACACGAAATCATTGCGCCGAAGTTGCTTGCAGGCGGCCTCGGCGTCGTCTTGCCTCAAGCCTGCAAAGCGGGCGCGATAGAGCGTCTTGTCTCCTTTTGACACCGGCTCGGTAAACGGATCGGCATTGCCGAGAAGCTTGTTTGCGACGTTGCGGGCCGATGTCAGTCGTTGTTTTGCTTCCGCTTCGTCGTCGAAGGCGCCGACCTGAATGATCCAGCCGCTGCGCATGCGCGCCTCTGCCGGCGGCGTGGGCAGCACGGGAATCGCTGCCGCCGATGCGATCTTCGTCTCGTGAGGCACCGGTGCAGCCGCGACGGGCTTCGGCTCGACAATTGGCGCCGCGGGTTTTGCCTCAGCCTGAGCAACGGCAGCAGCGGGCAAGACACCGAGGACGCCGGGCCGTGAGCCGGGAGGTGGTGGGGGCAGGTGTGTCTCGCCCTTGGCCTGTGCGCCCCAGGCCGCGGATTGACCGGTGACCGGCTGTGGCGACAAGAGCGACAGGGGTGAAACGGCGGCGACGTGCACGGCGCCCGGCTTCACGGAGAGCGTTTTCACCATCAGTGGCTTGATCGGCTCCGTCGAGCCTGGGCGCGGCGCGGGGATGGCAGCGGTGGTTTCGACACGCGGCGCTTCGGGCTTTGGCTGTTCGACGGGCGCGGCCGCGCTTTCGGCAGAGGCGAGACGAACCACTTTGTTCTTGGCGGGCAGGGGCGGATGCTTCTCGGCCGCTTCGGCGATCTTCGGTGCCGTCCGCTTGGTCGCGGCGTCGTCCGCATGCGCCTCGATGAGGCTGCGCATGCGCGCGTCGCGTTGTGCGGCCGTACGTCCACCAAACACAACCGAAACAACGTATCGCGGGCCCCGGTGCACGGACGTGATCAGGTTGAAACCGGACGCGCGCGTATAACCCGTCTTGATGCCATCGACGCCGGCAACGCGTCCGAGAAGGTGATTGTGATTGCGCATCGTGTTGCCGCGATAGGTGAACTGGCCGGTCGAGAAATACGCATAATATTTCGGGAAGCGATCCTGGATCGCCATCGCCAGCAAGGCCTGATCCCGCGCAGTCGTGACCTGATCGTCGTCCGGCAGGCCCGATGCATTGACGTACACAGTGCGCGTCATGCCAAGCGCGCGCGCCTTGCGCGTCATCAGCTTGGCGAAGTCATCTTCGGTCCCACCCAGAGCTTCTGCAACGACAACGGCGACGTCATTGGCGGATTTCGTCACCAGCGCCTTGATCGCGTCTTCGACTTCGATGGTCTGGCCGGGCTGCAATCCCAGCTTGGAAGGAGCCTGCTCCGAGGCGTGTTCGGACACCGGGAGTGACGAGCTTAATTTCAGCTTGCCCGCCTCCAGGCGCTCGAAAAGAAGGTAGAGCGTCATCACTTTGGTCAGCGACGCGGGGTGCCGCAGGCTGTCGGCGTTGACGGCGTGAAGCACGTCGCCGGTATTGGCGTCGACGACGATGTCCGCATAGCGGGGCTCATTGACGGCGCTCGCGGCGTCAGACGCGCTCGGGGCGCTGCGCTTGCGCCAGCGCGCTTCGGCGGGATTTGTAAGACAGACGGCAACGACTGATAGAGAGAGAATGCACAAAGCGGTCTTGCGCAGCCCAACCGAGGCTCCGACCGATACGCAATGCATGATTTTCCCCGCTCTCGTTCCCGGTCGTGCTCCGGCGAGCCCCGACGTCCCGTCCTTTTTCATGGCCCTATGGAGCGGCGTCTCAGTGGCAGATCTGCGGCTTTTGAGGGTCGCGCGACTCCGGGCTTGCACCGAATTCAGCGTCGATTGCCGACGCGAGAGGCATGATGCTGATGCGGCACAAGCGAAAAGATTAGGCGGGGGTGGTTTCGAAAAAGTTAAGACGAATCGGTCACTTATGAGAATTATTGTGCGATGCAATATTTTTCCTTGCATATTTGTGCGGCGCACCATACTGTTAACGATGTGGCGGCCGGTAGCGCCGTACTTTTGCGAATGAGGCAACACGCCGGAAAAGAGGAAAAGTCATGGTCAAGAATTTTGAGGAACTGCAGAAATTCGGGAAGGACAACGTCGAAGCGGCGCAGAAGTCGTTCGACGCCGTCTCCAAGAGCGTCCAGGCGATCGCCGCCGAGGTCGCCGATTATTCGAAGAAGTCCTTCGAGGACAGCTTCCAGACCTTCGAGAAGCTTCTCGGCGTCAAGTCGCTCGACAAGGTGATCGAAGTGCAGCAGGCGTATCTGAAGGACGCCTACGAAGGTTTCGTCGCCGAGGCGAACAAGATCGGCGGTCTGTATGTCGACCTCGCCAAGGAAACCTATAAGCCGTTCGAAGGCTACATCGCCAAGATGACGCCGGCGAAGTAATTCGCCCTTCGATCGCGAAAGTGAGAGCCCGGCTGTCAAGGCCGGGCTTTGTGTTTTTGGCGCCGCGCTCTTTGCATCACGGAGCACAAAGAAAAAAGCCCGGCGCGGAGGCCGGGCTTTCGTTGCGATAGGGCGTGCGACTTATTTCGCAATTCGCAGATTCGACAGCGCCGTTCCGATCGAATTGAACGTCGTCACGATCTGGTTCGCCGAGGTCAGGAGGAAGAACTTGTCCGACGAACTGGCGCAGTTCTGTAGGACGGACTGCGTCGGATCGCCGCCGGTATTGACCTGAACGGTGTAGATCGTGATGCCCGAGGCCTTGGCGTTGCTACAGGTCATGGCCTGCCGGCTGTCGATCGACGACTGCTTGGTGTACCAGCGGTTCTGGGTATTCAAGCCGTCCGTCAGCAGGATGATGATCTGCGAATATTTGTATTTGGGATCCATCGAGGGGACGCTGAACGGTCCACCACCGACGAGCGACAGCCACCCGACCTGCAGGCCGAGGCCCTGGTTCGTATTGCCGACGGATTGCATGCCGTTGACGACGCTGGTCATCGTTGTCCAGTCATAGGACAGCCCCATGGCAGCCTGCGTGCAGGAACTGTATTGCTCCGCCGGATAGAGGGTCGCCTTGTTGGATGAATTCGGCGACGCGACGTTGGTGTCATAGTTGCCGGAATTGGGCGCGCTGGTATCGCCGCGATCCATCACGCACCCATTCCAGGTGTTGTGATTGTCGGCGGTCCATTTGCCGCTATAGGCAAGGCAGGTGCTCTTGTCGCCCGGCGAACCCCAGCCGTTATAGTTCCTGTAGTTCTTGCAGGTGCCGTTGGCAGCATCCCATTCCGTCCAGTCGATCCAGCTCGCGTTGTAGTTGGACGAGCCGAGATTGACGTCCTTCGAGAACGGAATGACGGAGACGTAGACGTCGCCGTTGTTGGTCGCCGCGCTCTTGAGCTGGTTGAGCAGGTTCTTCGTCGCCGTCTTCAGCGCGCTCATCTTGCCGTCGTCGGCCATCGAACCCGTATTGTCGAGCACGAGCGCGACGCGCAGGCGGGTGTTGCCCCACTTCACGGTGGAGCTTCCCGACACCGGGATGTAGTTGAAGCCCATAATGCCCATGAAATTCGTGGGCACGGTCGCCGTGCCGGTCACGAGCACCTGCGAGCCTCCGGTGGTGGTATAGGTGGGGGTGATGACGACGTTCTGGGCTTCCGGCCGGTTGAACATTGCCTTGAAATAATTGGTGGCGTCGGTCTTGAGCTGCGAGCTCGAGATGTTGGCGGCTTCCTTCGACAGCATCAGCGCGGTTGAATCGAGGGCCGCCTGAAGGGCGGTGCGCACCGAATTGGCGTGGCTGTAATCGACGGCGGCGCCGACGAAGCCGACGATCGGCAATACGGCGAGCGCGAAGGTCACCGTCACGTTGCCGCGTTTGGCGGCGCGGAAGGCGCGGAGCTTGCTGCGCAACCGGTTGATCAACATCGCCTTAGCCATGACATCACCTGCGGGTGGAAACCTGCCATGGCTCGTAAACGAGACGTGTGAAAGCGGCGTAAAGCTCGACACAAAAAGTCGGTTATCAGCCGTCAAACATGACGCGCTCGCACCGCATGCCGAACGAACGCTGAAACCGATACGCGAAACGTCGCGTATCGCGGCATGACTTCGTTAACTCTGGCCGACCCGCTTTGCCCGGCTATTGCGCCAGATGCAGCTTGGTCAGGCTGGTGCCGATCGAGTTGAACGTCGTGATGATCTGGTTGGCCGACGACAGCAGGAAGAATTTGTCCGACGTGCTCGCGCAATTGCGCAACAGCGTCGACGTCGGATCACCGCCCGTATTCACCTGTACGGTGTAGAGCGTGATGCCGGCCGCCTTGATGTTGTTGCACGTCTTCTGCTCGCGATTGTCGATCGACGACGCATTGGTGTACCAGCGGTCCTCGGTATTGAGGCCGTCGGTCAGGAGGATGATGACCTCCTGATAATTGTAGTTGGAATCCTTCGGCGGGATCGTGAATGGCGCAGCCGTCAGCGTCTGCCATCCCATCTGCAATCCGATCGCCTGATTGGTGTTGCCGGCGGGGCTGAGCGCATTGACCTTGCTGTTCAGCGCCGTCCAGTCATAGGTCAGGCCGATGACCGAGGTCGGGCAGGAGCTATATTGCTCCGCCGGATAGAGCGTCGCGCCGACCATGGGCGCGTCGTTGGTGGTGTCGAAATTCTGGTCGCGGTCGGTGACGCAGCCGTTCCACGTATTGTGGTTCTTCGCCGTCCACACGCCGGCATTCGACGTGCAGCTGTTCTTGCTCGTGTACCACGACTTGCTGCAGGTGCCGTTGGCGGCATCCCACAGATCCCAGCGGATCCACGACTGGTCGTAATTGCTCGCGCCGAGATTGACGTCCTTGCTGAACGGAACGATGGAGACATAGACGTCGCCATCCGCCGTCGCGGCATTTTTCAATTGCGTCAGCAGATTGGCCGTCGCCGTCTTGAGCGCCGTCATCTTGCCGTCGCTCGCCATCGATCCGGTCACGTCGAGCGCGAGCGCGACGCGCAGTTTCGAATTACTCCATTTCACGACGCCCTTGGCCTGCAGATCGAGCGTCGAATAGCCGATCAACCCCATGAACATGGTGTTGATCGTGCCGGCGCTGTTGACGGTGACGACGCTGCCGCCCTGGGCCGCATAGGACACGGTGACGGAAAGATTTTTGACGTCGGTTCGATTGAACACGGCGTTGAAATACGTCGAGGCCTGGCTCTGCACCTGAGCCGGCGTCAGTGTTGCCGCGGACTTGGCGATCATCAGCGCGGTGGAATCGACCGCGTTCTGCATCGAGCTGCGTGCGGCATTGGCCCGGCTGTAGTCGACGCCCGCGCCGACCACACCGACGATAGGGACCGCGAGGAGGGCGAGCATCGGCGCGACGCCGCCACGGCGATCTTTCCAGAAACGATTGAGCAGCATGGGAGGCCCCGACATCAACTTCGAGTTATGCTTTAGGCGTATTCGCGGGATGCTGGCGGACAGGGATTGATATTGCGTGAGGGGACGTGCGAAAATTTTCGCGAGAGAACGCCGCGAATTGTCCGCAATTGCGTTAACCAATCGCCGGAGGCGTGTGGCGGTGTGACAGGCGGGCCGCCGCGAAGGCGCTTCGCCCGTCGGCAATTGTGACTTGGAGGGGCGGCGATGAGGCCGATAGGATAGCGGCGGCTCGGGTTGCGGTTCCCTGAACGCTCGCTATCTAATGAATGCCCGACGAAACCATGACGCCAACGAGACTTTCACTTCCCGCGGGCCAACCGCCGCTTTTCCCCGGTCGAATGGGCGACGACGAGCGCAAGCGCCGAGGCGAGCCTGGCGCTCCGGGGACTGCCGTCATCACCAAGACGAAGCCGCAGACCAAGCGGCCGAGCCTCTATCGCGTTCTCATCCTCAACGATGACTACACGCCGATGGAGTTCGTGGTGCATGTCCTCGAACGTTTTTTCAACAAGGACCGCGAAACCGCGACGCGAATCATGTTGCATGTCCATCACCACGGAATCGGCGAATGCGGCATATTCACATACGAGGTAGCTGAAACAAAAGTGACGCAGGTGATGGACTTTGCCCGCAAACATCACCATCCTTTGCAGTGTGTGATGGAAAAGAAGTAGGGGCCGGGGACAGGTCAGGGACTCAATGCCAAGTTTTTCGCGCAGCCTCGAACAGTCGCTCCACAGGGCGCTGGCGCTCGCCAACGAACGACACCACGAATATGCGACGCTGGAACACCTGCTGCTGGCGCTGATCGACGATTCAGATGCCGCCGCGGTGATGCGTGCCTGCAATGTCGATCTCGACAAGTTGCGCCGCAGCCTCGTCGCTTATCTTGAGGCGGAACTGGAAAATCTCGTCGTCGATGGCGGCGAAGACTCAAAGCCGACTGCCGGCTTTCAGCGCGTCATCCAGCGCGCCGTCATTCATGTGCAGTCATCCGGACGTGAGGAGGTCACCGGCGCCAATGTGCTGGTGGCGATCTTTGCCGAACGCGAGAGCCACGCCGCCTATTTCCTGCAAGAGCAGGACATGACACGCTACGACGCCGTCAATTATATCAGTCACGGAATCGCCAAGCGGCCCGGTCTGTCGGAATCGCGGCCGGTGCGCGGCGTCGACGAGGAAACCGAGACGAAGACCGGCGACGAGCCCAAGAAGAAGGGCGACGCGCTCGAGGCCTATTGCGTCAATCTCAACAAGAAGGCGAAGGACGGCAAGATCGATCCGCTGATCGGGCGGGATTCCGAGATCAGCCGCACGATCCAGGTCCTGTGCCGTCGGCAGAAGAACAATCCGTTATTCGTCGGCGATCCCGGCGTCGGCAAGACCGCCATCGCGGAAGGACTCGCGCGCCGTATCGTGCATGGCGAGGTTCCCGACGTTCTCAAGAACGCCACGGTGTTCGCGCTCGACATGGGCACGCTGCTGGCGGGCACGCGCTATCGCGGCGACTTCGAGGAACGGCTCAAGCAAGTCATCAAGGAGCTTGAGGCGTATCCCGGCGCAATCATGTTCATCGACGAGATCCACACGGTGATCGGCGCCGGCGCGACCTCCGGCGGCGCGATGGATGCCTCGAACCTGCTCAAGCCGGCGCTCGCGGCAGGAACGGTCCGCTGCATCGGTTCGACGACCTACAAGGAATACCGTCAGTATTTCGAAAAGGACCGCGCGTTGGTCCGCCGCTTCCAGAAGATCGACGTCAACGAGCCGACGATCCCGGACGCCATCGAGATCATGAAGGGGCTCAAGCCCTATTTCGAGGACTATCACAAGCTCAAGTACACGAACGATGCCATCAAGGCGGCGGTCGAGCTTTCGGCGCGCTACATCCACGACCGCAAGCTGCCTGACAAGGCGATCGACGTGATCGACGAGTCGGGCGCTGCGCAGATGTTGCTGCCGGAAAGCCGTCGCAAGAAGACGATCGGTCTGAAGGAAATTGAGACCACCATCGCCACGATGGCGCGGATTCCGCCAAAGACCGTGTCCAAGGACGATGCCGAAGTCCTTCAGCATCTGGAGACGACGCTCAAGCAGGTCGTCTATGGACAGGACAAGGCGATCGAAGCGCTGTCTGCGTCGATCAAGCTCGCGCGCGCGGGTTTGCGCGAACCGGAAAAGCCGATCGGCTCCTATCTGTTCTCGGGTCCGACCGGCGTCGGCAAGACCGAAGTCGCCAGGCAGCTTGCCGCCTCGCTCGGCGTCGAACTGATCCGCTTCGACATGTCGGAATACATGGAGCGCCATACCGTTTCGCGGTTGATCGGCGCGCCTCCCGGCTATGTCGGTTTCGATCAGGGCGGCCTCCTGACCGATGGCGTGGACCAGCATCCGCATTGCGTGCTGCTGCTTGACGAAATCGAGAAGGCGCATCCCGATCTGTTCAACGTACTGCTGCAGATCATGGATCACGGCAAGCTGACCGATCACAACGGCAAGCAGGTCGATTTCCGCAACGTCATCCTCATCATGACGACGAATGCGGGCGCAGCCGATCTTGCCAAGGGCACCTACGGCTTCACCCGGAACAAGCGGGAAGGCGACGACATCGAGGCGATCAATCGGCTGTTCGCGCCGGAATTCCGCAACCGCCTCGACGCCATCATCACCTTCGGCCATCTGTCGCAGGAGATCATTGCGCAGGTCGTCGAGAAGTTCGTGCTGCAGCTCGAGGCCCAGCTCGCTGACCGCAATGTCACGATCGAGCTGTCCGACGAGGCGTCGCGCTGGCTGATCGCGCATGGCTATGACGAGCTGATGGGCGCGCGCCCGATGGCGCGTGTGATCCAGGAAAGCATCAAGAAGGCTCTTGCCGACGAAGTGCTGTTTGGCAGGCTCAAGGATGGCGGCCATGTCCGCGTGATCGTCGCCAAGGACGAGCAGGGCAAGGATGTTCTCGGCTTCGAATATCTCGACGGTCCGGTGACCCCGAAGCCCGAGAAAATTCCCGCGCCGCGTCCGAAGTCGAAGCCGCGCAAGCCGCGCTCGTCCGGCCCGAAGGGTGGGCCAAACCCGCGCGGTTCGGTGCCGAAGGTTCCTCTGGTCAAGGCCTAGGGCGATACAACATCTTCAGAAGGCCGCGGCGACGCGGCCTTCTCCTTTTTGCGGCGCTCGCATGCAGTTCTGCCGAGGGCCGGCGATTGCGCCGACGTGGCAGGTATGGGACAGCACGGCCTCTTTCGCACCACGCGCTGATCCATGACCGATGTAATGACGGCCGAAGAACTGTCTCCCTCCGCCGCGTTTCTGCGCGGATTCCGGGCTGCATGGGCGTCCGTCTTTGCTTACGTTCTGTTCGGGACGTTCATCGGCATCGGCGCGCTCGCGCATGACCTGAATTTCAGCCTGACCTGGACTATCCTCTCGACGGTGCTGATCTGGGCGGGGCCGGCGCAGGTGATCGCGATTTCCACACTGGGGTCCGGCTCTACGATCATCCAGGCTGCGATCGCCGTCGCGTTGAGTGGCATCCGTCTTCTGCCGATGGTTGTTGCGCTGCTACCGCTGATCAAGACACCGCGGACGCGCCTTCACCATCTGCTGCTGCCGGCGCATTTCACCTCCGTCAGCATGTGGGTGGAATCGCTGCGGCTGGCTCCGGGCCTCCCGCGCGAGCGCCGCATGGTGTTTTGCAACGGCCTCGGTTCGGGGATGTTGAGTTCCGCGCTGCTTGCAACTATTGGCGGCTACCTTCTCGCCGCCAAGCTGCCGACCCTGTTCGCCGCCGCGGTTCTCTTTTTGACGCCCGTGTCGTTTCTCGTCTCGACTGCGCGCAACAGCCGGATGCTGGTGGACAGGCTCGCGCTCGGTCTCGGTCTTGTCCTGGCGCCGATCTTCGCTTACGCGCAGTTCGAACTCGATCTGCTGTTTGCGGGCGTTGCTGCGGGCACGATCGCTTACGGCTGTCATCGCCTGCGGGACGCGCTGCAATGAGCGTCACCGTCAGCGATCTCAACCCTTATCTCGCGTTGATCCTCGTTGGCTTTCTGCCAAACGAGGTCTGGCGCTGGCTCGGCATCGTGTTCGCGCGGCGGATCGACGAAGAATCCGAAATCCTTGTCTGGGTGAGAGCGGTGGCGACCGCGATCCTCGCCGGCGTTATTGCACAGCTTGTGGTCACCCCGCCCGGCGCGCTCGCGACGGTGCCGTTCGCGATCCGTCTCTTCGCCATCGCCGCAGGCTTCCTCGGTTTTCTTCTGGTCCGGCGTTCTGTCTTCGTCGGCGTGGCAACCGGCGAAGCGGCCCTGATCGCGGGCGCGCTTCTCTTCGCACAATAATTTTCAGCCTGCCTTCAGGGCCGCGGCCAGCCTGGACGCCTGCTCGGCGAGCACGTCGGGCTTTTCCTTTTCGCTGGCGGGCGGCTTCATCGGCACGCCGTCCTTGCGCGGAATGACATGAACATGCAGGTGGAAAACAACCTGTCCGCCCGCGCCCTCGTTGAATTGCTGGACGGTGATGCCGTTGGCGCCGAACACCGTCATCGCCGCCTTGGCGATTTTCTGTGCGATCTTTGCAACATGGGCAAGATCGTCGGGCGCGACGTCGAGGATGTTGCGCGCCGGCGTTTTCGGCAGCACCAGCGTGTGGCCCGGCGCGCGCGGCATGATGTCGAGGAATGCAAGCGCGCGCTCGTCTTCGTAGACCTTGTGACAGGGCAATTCACCACGAAGGATTTTCGCAAAGATATTGTTGGGGTCGTAGGCCGGCATCGAGATTGTTCTCCGCAATCGCTCAAGTTTTCCGGAAAGGGGCGAGCGCCGCAAGCTCTTCGCCGGCGGCCGCAACATAGGCGCGCTCGCGCTTCAGATAATCGGCGATCGCGCGACGCAAGGCGGGATCGGCGATGTAGTGGGCGGAATAGGTGGTCACCGGACTATAGCCGCGCGCCAGTTTGTGTTCGCCCTGTGCACCGGCCTCGACGCGTCTGAGCTTGTGCGCGATCGCGTATTCGATCGCCTGATAATAGCACAGCTCGAAATGCAGGAACGGGTGTTCCTCGATCGCGCCCCAGTGCCGGCCGTAGATGGCATCCGATCCGATGAAATTGAGAGCGCCGGCAACATAGCGCCCGGCACGTTTGGCCATCACCAGCAGGATGCGGTCGCGCATGCGCTCGCTCACGAGCGAGAAGAACGGGCGCGTGAGATAGGGCCGCCCCCATTTACGCGACCCGGTATCCATGTAGAAGGCGAAGAACGCGTCCCATGCCTCCTCGGTCAGGCCGGATCCGGTGAGCCAGTGAACAGTCAATCCGTCCGGGAGGGCGTCGCGGCGCTCGCGGCGGATCGTCTTGCGTTTTCGCGCGGCGAGAGCGGCGAGAAAGTCATCGAATGAGCTATACGCGTCGTTCGTCCAGTGGAATTGCTGGTCGGTGCGCTGGAGAAAGCCGTGCGCGCCGAGGTCGCGCCATTGCTCTTCGGGGAGGAAGGTCGCATGCACCGACGACGCGCCGCGCTGCTCGCACAGCGCCGCAAGGCCCGCAATCAGGGCCTCCTTGACGGCTCCGGCCTGCGGCCCAGGGCGCACCAAGAGGCGGGGGCCGGTCGCCGGCGTGAATGGCACGGAGACCTGCAGCTTCGGATAATACGAGCCGCCGGCCCGCTCATAGGCCTCCGCCCAGCCGTGGTCGAAGACGTATTCTCCGCGCGAATGTGACTTGAGGTAGCAGGGAGTAACGCCGAGAACGTCTCCGTCGCCGGTTTCGACGATCAGATGTTGCGGCTGCCAGCCGGTGCGCGCCGTGGCCGACTTCGACTGCTCGAGCGACCACAAAAAGTCATAGGCGATGAAGGGGTTATAGGGATATCCACCGGCTCTGCCTGAGCTGGTGCCGTCGTCCTCATGCGGTTGTTGAGGCGCCTGAGATTGAGCTTGAGCGGCCTGCGGAACCGCAGGCTCAAATCCATCCGGATTGGCGCACGCATCCCACGCCGCCGCAGGAACGTCGGCGATCGCGGAAACGACACGGATGCGCAATTCGGGCTGATTCATCGCTGGCAGAGGCATCAGGATGCCTCCTATAGCCGCTCTTTATGGCCGAAATCCCTCGAAGATCATCTGGTCAGCCCACAATCGCGCCCGCTGGCGGTCCTGTGCCGTCCGCACCGTCCACGTCAGCAGCGGGAGGCCGAAGATATAGCGCGCGACGAGGGGCGCCGTGGCCGGCAGATCTTTCACCGCGTAGGCGACGAAATGGGGCCGCGAGCGGAAGCCGTGAAGGAGATTGCCGAGATTCCGCTTTTGCCCGGCGCTGAGAGACGCCCATTCCTCGTCGCGATACCATCGTTCGGCGACGATGCCACGCGGCAGGCCCGGAGCCAGTTTGGCGATCTGCACGACCAGCGCAGGGTCAAACGACATCGCCGCGACCGGTCCTGCGTAATGCTGCAATACTTCCGCTACTCGCGCCGGCAAGCGCATGTCGCCATCAAAGCGGCTTTTCATTTCCAGAAACAATGTGACCCGGCCTGCCACCAGTTCACACAGTTCGGCGAGCGTTATCATCCGATCGGACGTGCTACTGAAGGGCACCGCTTTCAGGGCGGCGGCGGACATCGTTTGCAGCGGCGCCTCGCCCTCCGTCAGCCGGCCGAGTGTGTGATCGTGGTGCACCATAGCTTCGCCGTCGGCAGCGATCTGCAAATCGCATTCAATCGCGAAATTGCCGTCAATAGCGGCGCGAAAGGCCGATATCGTGTTTTCAATGATGCCGGTGGACGCAGAGTGAAGCCCGCGATGCGCGACCGGGCGTGCGGTGAGCCAATCCAATCCGGCCATGGCGGTCTTCAGGAGACTTCGAACATGCCTTCGACTTCGACCGCGGCATCGAGCGGCAGCACCGCGACACCAACAGTCGTCCGGGCGTGACGGCCCTTCTCGCCGAACGCCGTGACCATCAAGTCGGATGCGCCGTTCATGACCTTCGGGCCCTCCAAGAACGCGGAATCCGAGGCGATGAATCCGCCCAGCCGAACAACACGGGTGACCTTGTCGAGATCACCGAGAGCAGCCTTGACCTGCGCCAGGAGATTGATCGCACAAGCGCGCGCAGCTTTTTGTCCGTCATCGAGCGTGACACCGGCGCCGAGCTTTCCGGTGGCGACAAGTGCTCCTTCCGAGTCGAAACAGAGTTGTCCGGAGATAACGAGCAGAGAACCGCTGCGCACGAAGCCGACATAATTCGCGATCGCCGAGGGTGGGGTCGGCAGAACGACGCCGAGTTCAGTCAGCTTCTTCTCCACTATGCCAGCCATCGCCGATCTCCCGTCTGCGCGCCCGATCGGCCGACATGCCGCCATGCGTTCCGGTTCAATTCTTTGGCCGATTGGCAGGGGCTATGCAAGGAGCCTCAAGCGGCAATCCGTTGTTGCGGGTGCATAGCTGCCCGCCTATCTTTCGACGGGGCGGAGAAGGAGAGTCGTTAAATGACGTGCATCGGCCGTGTCGGCATACCGCTCGCACTTGCTTTGCTGGCTTCACAGGCTTTCGCCGCGCCGGCTGCAGCGCCGGCGACGCAAACCGAGCTCGTGGCGCATCGCGCTGTCTACGATTTGTCGCTTGGCTCCTCCCGCGGCAAACGTCCGATCGACTCCGTGCGCGGGCGCATTCTGTACGATTTTGCGGGCAGTTCCTGCGAAGGTTACGCGCTGCAATTCCGGCAGGTTTCTCAACTGGACACGGAGGGGAAGGTTCTGCTCAGCGACTTGCGTGCCACCACATGGGAAGAGGGTGACGCCAAATCGTTCCGCTTCAATTCGCAGAATTTCATCAACGAGAACCTGGTTGATTCCGTCGATGGCAAGGCGGAGCGAAAAGCGGCGGGCGTCGGCGTGAACTTGAAAAAGCCGGCGGGCAAGGCTTTCAGTCTCGATCAGGACATTATTTTCCCGACCGAGCACATGCGCCGGATCATCGGCGCCGCGCGCTCGGGCGCCAATCTGCTCGAAGTGCCGGTTTACGATGGTTCGGAAACGGGGGAGAAGGTCTACAACACGCTGACGGTCATCGGACATCCGATCGCACCGGGAACCGCGACGCCCGACGACGCCGCTGCTGACGATGCAACGCTGTCCAAGCTGACTCGCTGGCCCGTGTCGATCGGCTATTTCGACAAAAGCAAAGAGGCGGGCGAACAGATGCCCGCTTACACAATATCGTTCGAGCTATACGAAAACGGGATCTCGCGAGCGCTGAAGCTCGACTACAACGATTTCGTCATCAACGGCCGAATGACGCAGCTGGAAATCAAATCGCAGAGTCCCTGCAAGAAATAGCTATCCCTCATCGCGATCTCGGAACGCGATTCCCCGCATCGCCGCTTCGTTGCCAAATCGGGCCCGCACGTGGTCGAGCGCGCGTTCGGCCGCAGCGCTGCGCATGGATTGCGGATCGAGCAGGTTGCCTGGATCGGCCCGATCGGCGGATGTAAGCGTGCTGACGCCGATGCCGATCAGGCGATAGCGCGTGCCGTCAATTTCTGCCGCAAGGAGTTCGCGCCCTGCAGCGAAAATCGTTGCGGCCAGCTGGGTTGGATCGTCGAGGGAATGTGCGCGCGTCCGAATGCGGAAATCCGCGGTCTTCAGCTTGAGGGTGACGGTCGAGCCGGCGAGGTCGCCTTTCTTCAGGCGCGACGACACCTTTTCCGAAAGGTGCCATAGTATTTTTTCGAGGGCGGCCGTTGAAGCAACATCACGCTCGAACGTGGTTTCGGCCGAAATGCTTTTTGCTTCTCGATCCGGAGAGACGTCGCGCTCGTCGAGCCCGCGTGCGAGCCGCCAGAGCCGCCGGCCCTCGGCGCCGTAACGACGCATCAAGTCCGTCTCGTCGGCCTGCTGCAGGTCGGCAATGATCTTGAATCCATCGGCGGCCAGCCGCTGTGCCGTCACTCGACCAACGCCGAATATCACTGAAACCGGTTTTGGCGCCAGGAATCCTTTCGCGTCGGCCTCGCCCAAGACAGCGAAGCCGCGCGGCTTGTCGAGATCGGAAGCAATCTTGGCGAGAAACTTATTGACGGAAAGGCCGATCGAAATCGTGATCCCGATGTCGCGCTCGACGGCGAACGCAAGACGCGCGAGGCATTTCGCCGGGGACATGCCGTGCAGCCGCTCAGTACCCGCGAGATCCAGGAACGCCTCGTCAATGGACACAGGCTCGACCATCGGAGTGAGGTCAAGCATCAGGGCGCGGACCTGCCGCGACACGGCCGCATATTTCGACATGTTCGGAGGGATGATGGTGGCGTGGGGACATAGCCGCCGCGCCTCGAACATCGGCATGGCAGAACGCACCCCGAAGGTCCGGGCGATGTAGCAGGCGGTGGTGACGACACCGCGCTTGCCGCCACCGACGATCAACGGCTTGTCCGCCAGCGAAGGATCGTCTCGTTTCTCGATGGTCGCGTAAAAGGCATCACAATCGATATGCGCCAGTGCGAGATCGCCCAGTTCCGGGTGGCGCAAAAGGCGCGGAGAGCCGCATTCAGGACAACGTCCGGCTTTCCGCGGCACGTCAATGAGACAATCCCTGCAGAAGGCAGATGTCACGGAATTTCTCTCTCCCAGTCGCGGCCTCCCAAAGCGTTACGCGCACGCATGACGTCGCCCGGCTTGGCGCCCATATGATCGGCAAAGGCCGTGAGCAGGTCCTCTTGCTGGGCCACATGGTCCAGGACGCCGACGAGAAACTGTGGGTCTCGCGCCGAGGCGCGAATATCGGCCGGCCCGATACCGGTTGCGGCGAGAAAATTACCCAGCCGCTCCGAGTCGGCGGCAATGAAGCTAAGCGCCTGAATTGCCACGATTTCTGCCTGCTGCCGTATTGCTGCCGAAACCCTTTCTACCATGGCGATGTGTTTGCCTTTCCGTAAGAAATCGGAATTACCTTCGTCCATCATGCCTGACCGCGCGCCATGGGGCGATGCGGACCTCAAGCGCATATCGTCATATCAAGCGCTGCGTGCGCGGGGATTCCCGGAGGGGGCGGGCCGATGGCCAAGACCGTTCTGATCGTGGAGGACAACGAGCTCAATATGAAGCTCTTCCATGATCTGCTGGAAGCCCACGGCTACCAGACCGTGGGCACGCGGAACGGAATCGAAGCGCTTGATCTCGCGCGCCGGCACAGGCCCGATCTTATCCTGATGGATATCCAGTTGCCGGAAGTGTCCGGTCTGGAAGTGACGAAATGGCTGAAAGACGATTCCGAGCTGAAATCCATTCCGATCGTTGCCGTAACCGCGTTCGCCATGAAAGGTGACGAGGAAAGAATCCGCGAAGGCGGCTGCGAAGCCTATTTGTCCAAGCCGATTTCGGTCGGCAAGTTCATTGAAACGATACGCCATTTTCTGGGTAACGCGTGAGGATTGAATGAGCGCGCGCGTTCTCGTCGTCGACGACGTGCCGGCCAACGTGAAGTTGCTGGAAGCGCGTCTGTCGGCCGAATATTTCGATGTCGCCGCGGCGCATAGTGGCGCAGAGGCGCTGTCTTTGTGCGAACGCGCAGAATGCGACATCGTTCTGCTCGATGTGATGATGCCCGACATGGACGGGTTCGAAGTATGCCGACGGCTCAAGTCGAATCCAAAAACGCATCATATCCCCGTCGTCATGGTCACCGCGCTCGATCAGCCCTCGGACCGCGTGGCGGGCCTTGAAGCCGGAGCCGACGATTTCCTCACTAAGCCCGTTTCGGACGTGGCGCTGATTGCCCGCGTGCGCTCGCTCACGCGCCTGAAGATGATGACGGACGAATTGCGCATGCGCGCGGTCACGTCCAAGGAAATCGGTATCGAAAGTCCGGAGCGCGAGGCTGTTGCCGAAACGGGTCGCGGCGGGCGGCTGCTCCTCGTGGATGACCGGCGCTCGTCCTACGATCGAATTGCGACGGTGCTCGAGGCGGAGCACACGATCGAAATCGAACCTGACCCAAGCAAGGCATTGTTTCGTGCGGCGGAAGGTAACTACGATTCCTTGATCGTCTCTCTGTCGTTGCAGGGTTTCGATGGGCTGCGGTTATGCAGCCAGCTTCGTTCGCTCGAACGTACGCGCAACATGCCGATCCTCGCGATCGCCGATGGCGACGATGACGGGAAGATGGCGCGCGGTCTGGAAATCGGGGTCAACGACTATATCGTGCGTCCCATCGACAAAAATGAGTTGCTTGCGCGCGTGCGCACGCAAGTCCGCCGCAAGCGATACACCGAGCGCTTGCGTGACAACGTCCAATTGTCGATCGAACTTGCGATCACCGACGGCCTGACCGGACTTCATAACCGCCGTTACATGGAAAGCCACCTCGGAACGCTGGTGGAGCAGGCTGCCGCCCGCGGTAAGCCGATTGCCATCCTCGTCCTCGACATCGATTTCTTCAAAGCTGTGAACGACAATTACGGCCACGACGCAGGCGACGACGTCCTGCGCGAATTTGCGATACGCCTGCGAAAATCGATCCGCGGCATTGACCTCGCTTGCCGTCTTGGCGGCGAGGAATTCGTGATCGTGATGCCGGAAACGGACATGGCGGTGGCGACCGCCGTCGCCGAACGCTTGCGCCGGCGCATCGCCGCCGAGCCATTCCCGATCGACGGCGGCCGGCTCAACATCGAGGTGACGATTTCGATCGGCATTGCCGCACTTGAAACCGGCGAGGACAACGCAGCGGCCATGCTGAAGCGCGCGGATCAGGCGCTCTATCGCGCCAAGCGGGACGGCCGCAACCGCGTCGTCGCAGACGCGGCATAAATCGGCTTGCGCACGCTGCGGTTGCAATCGGCGCGGCAACCCTAATGCTTTAGGTTTACAGCAAGTTGACAGTCGGGACCCCGGCTTGGCCTTTGATTCCGCAAGCCTTTCGATTACCCTCCGGCCAGATGGATCGCAGGCTTTTCGCGCAAGGCCAAACCGCCACAACACGGCACGACCGCCTGCAATCCGACGGATAACCCTACGGAATGCTCAGGTCCGCCGCATCTCCTGGGTCCGTGGGGTTCGGCCGGCCTGGGAGCGGTGGAAGAGTGGCCTCCTCATGCCATCATTCCCGGCCGGCCACCTGCATTAGCCGATCGACCAAACACAAAGGGCGCCTTGCGGCGCCCTCCATTCTCCACCGTATGGGGCGGATGGCTATTTGATCTTGCCTTCGCGGAACTCGACGTGCTTGCGCGCGATCGGGTCGTATTTCTTCTTCACCAGCTTCTCCGTCTGGGTGCGCGAGTTCTTCTTGGTCACGTAATAGAAACCGGTGTCGGCGCTCGACACAAGCTTCACCTTGATGGTGACGGCCTTGGCCATAAGGAACCTCAATTGGGCTGTTGTTGGCGCGGAACCTAGCGTCCGGCGGACGAATGTCAAGAAACCGGGACCGGCTTTAGAGCAGGTCGCGGCGGAACTTCTTGTTCAGCATGCGGTAGAAGGGGACGGGCAGGTCGTGGCCGAATCCGGCCTCCACCCGCGCCTCGAGCTCCTGCAGAACCACGCTCGTGATGGTCGGCAAGTCGAGTTGGCGTGCCTCGTCGATCGGAATCCAGACGAGCTCAACAAGCTCGGCCTCGGCGTGGACGATGTCGTCAACCCGGTGCGCCACAGCGCTCGCGTCGACTGAAAAAAAGCGCGTATCGAAACGCCGGGGCCGCCGCGGCGGGGTAATGGCGCGGGCGATGAAATGGAGTTGTGACAGATCCGGCGCATAGCCGAGCTGTGCGAAGTCCGACCACGGCCCCCCCGGCGCAGCCGGTGTTTTCGGCGTCTTCTTGCCGAGGAGGAGGCCCGTTTCCTCGAAGGTCTCACGGATCGCCGTCAGCGCCAACGCGCGCGCCCGTTCCGCGCTGATCTTCGGAATTCCGCGCATCAGCTTCTTGAGCGTCTGCGGATGAAGCGAGGCGGCGGGCTTGATCTGACGATCCGTCTTGTCGATGCGGCCGCCCGGAAAAACAAACTTGCCCGGCATGAAGACATGGCCGTGATGGCGGCGGCCGAGCAGCACCTTGGGCTTCGGACCCGTTCGATCGACGAGGATCAGCGTCGCCGCATCTTTTGGCCGGCGGTTGGGGTGCGACTGGTCACGCTCGGCGGAGGTCAGCCTCTGTTCGAGATTGGTCATTGCCGCGGCCTCGCCGCCGGGATCACGTCAAACTCGTCAGGGGGCGTCCGATCGTCGAAACCGTGCATTCGATTGGCCCATTGCCACGCAACGATTGCCCCTTTCACGGGCTGCAACAACGTAAGTGCCAGACCAAGCGTCAGTGGCAACCATAGAATGTAATGCACCCAATCGGCGGGATGAAAGTGCGTCTCCACCAGCAGCGCGAGGGGCACGACGATGTGCCCGACAATCAGGATCACGAAATAAGCCGGCGCGTCATCCGCCCGATGATGATGCAAATCTTCGCCACAGACATCGCAGCGATCGACGACCTTGAGATAGGCGCGAAACAACCGGCCTTCTCCGCATTGCGGGCACCGGCAGCGAAAGCCGCGCATCAAAGCCTCGAAGCCATTGCGGCGCGGAAGAGGGGGGCTATCCATGTTTTCCATCAGCCGCGCCGCTTGCGCGGGTATGAGTCCTGTTGCTCGCCGCGGCGCTGCCGGCGTTTGCCGACGATCCGCCGCGGACGACGTTCATGCCGTCCTTTTGACAAGAGTTCAAACCGTAACGCGCCTGCGACCGGAATGGCCTCCACCAGCTTGACCGTGACCGGATCGCCCAAGCGGTAAGTCTCGCCAGTTGAGCGCCCGATCATGGCGCGCTCGGCCTCATGGTACTGAAAATAATCCGCCCCAATCGTACGCGCCGGGACGAAGCCATCGGCGCCGGTGTCGTCCAGCTTCACGAACAGACCCGCGCGGGTCACGCCGGAAATGCGGCCCTCAAAGGTCGCCCCGATCCGGTCGGCGAGATGGTGCGCGATCAATCGATCGACGGTTTCGCGTTCGGCCGCCATGGCGCGCCGCTCGGCGGCGGAGATGCGGGCGGAGATTTCGCCCAAGGCGCGCGCATCCTGGTCGGCCGGCAGGCCGCCGTCGCCGAGCTTGAGCGCGCGGATCAGCGCGCGGTGCACGACAAGGTCGGCGTAACGGCGGATCGGCGAGGTAAAATGAGCGTAGCGGCGCAGCGCGAGGCCGAAATGACCATAATTCTCTGCCGCGTATTCGGCCTGAGCCTGGGTGCGAAGCACGACTTCGTTGACGAGATTTTCGACGTCCGTTCCCTTCACGCGTGTAAGGATCGCGTTGAACTGATCCGGCCGAAGCGTGCCGCCCTTTGGCAGCGAGATGTCGAGCGTGTGCAGGAATTCGCGCAACGACTGGAGCTTTTCCTGCGAAGGTTCGTCATGCACGCGATAGATGAACGGCGTTCCCGTGCGTTCGAGCGTCTCCGCCGCGGCGACGTTCGCCAGAATCATGAACTCTTCGATTAGTCGGTGCGCGTCGAGGCGCGCCGGCACGATGACCCGATCCAGTGTGCCATCCGGATTGAGCAAGATCTTTCGTTCGGGAAGGTCCAGATCGAGCGGTCCGCGTTCGTCGCGCGCGTGTTTGACCGCGTGATAGGCGCCATAAAGAGGATCAGTCACGAGCGTTGCGAGGCGCCCGGTCGTATCGTCCGGCCGGCCGTCAGCGGCATCCTGCATCTGCGCGTAATGAATTTTTGCCGCCGAACGGATGAGCACGCGATGGAAGCGATGGGTCCGCTTTCGCCCATCGGCGCCGATCACCATGCGCACGGCAAGTGCCGCGCGATCGACATTCGGTTTCAGCGAGCAGAGATCATTTGAAATGCGTTCCGGCAACATAGGAACGACCCGATCAGGAAAATAGACCGAATTGCCACGCTGAAGCGCTTCCCGGTCGAGCGGCGAGCCGGGCGTGACATAATGGGCAACGTCGGCGATGGCGACGCTGACGATGTATCCGCCGCGATTGGCCGGATCGGAATCGGCAACGGCATGAACGGCGTCATCGTGGTCCTTGGCGTCGATCGGATCGATCGTGACGAACGGCAACTCGCGCCAGTCTTCTCGATTGCCGAGGGTTACCGGCTTCGCGGCCTCGGCCTCGGCCAGTGCCTCCCGGGGAAAGACATTCGGGATCGAATGTGCATGGATCGCGATCAGGCTGACCGCTCGCTCGCTCTTGAGCGAGCCCAGCCGCTCCTTCACGCGAGCGATCGGCAGGCCGAAACGTCCCTGCTTTGAGATTTCGGCAGCGACCAGCTCGCCATCCTGTGCGTCGGCGTTTGCGCCGGGTGGGATCGTGAGT
The DNA here is from genome assembly GCA_964604745.1 of uncultured Hyphomicrobiales bacterium. Classification (GTDB taxonomy): domain Bacteria; phylum Pseudomonadota; class Alphaproteobacteria; order Rhizobiales; family Xanthobacteraceae; genus Pseudorhodoplanes. Next base: position 20,374 of record CAZSAW010000257.1, on the reverse strand, counting down.
TCGCGGCCGAGCTGCTTCTTGTCGACCGGAACCAGGCGGCCGCCGCCATTCGGCAATGCGCGGAAAATTCCAAGCATTCGATGCTTGGCGCGATCGATGATCTTGATGACGCGACCGCTGTAAGTGGTGTCATCGCCGTCTTCGTTACTCTCCTCGATACGAAGCAATGCGCGGTCGCCGACGCCGGCGACTTCTCCCGGCCGTGCGCGTCGCGGCACATGGACCCGAATTTTTGGTGCGGCACCGTGGGCTTCCTCATCCCACTCGGTAGGAACGGCGAGGAGCTCGCCGTCCGCATCGCGGCCGGTGATGTCGGTCATCGTAACGGACGGGAGCGTTCCTGATCGGTGAAGCTTCTTGCGGCGTTTCTCGATGCGCCCGTCGTCGGCGAGATCGCGCAGCATGCGCTTGAGCTCGGCTCGGGCCGCGTTCTTCAAACCGAAAGCACGGGCAATCTCGCGCGTGCCGGCGCGGCCGGAATGCGAGGCGATGAAAGAAAGAAGCTCGTCCTTCGAGGGGAGGGCAGGGTTGGATTTTCGGAGCAATTTAGCCAAGGACAACCTTCAGAGACGGCACCAATCTAGCTGGCCGCCTTGCGCTTCTTCGGTGCGCGAGCCTTTTGTGGCGCCTCTTCATTTGGGGCGTCGGGTGCGGGAGCGCCAGAGTTGACGTCGGCTTTCTTCGCCTTTTTTGTCTTTTTCGCTTTCGTCGAAGCAGGCTTCTCTGCGCCTTCAGGCGAAGCAGTCTCCGTCGCGGCTTTTGCTTTTTTCGGCGCCACCTTGCGTTTCTTCCCGCCGCCGGCCTCGATGCGGGCATCGATAAGCGCGACTGCCTCTTCGAGCGTGATCGTTTCCGGTGTTTTGTCGCCCGTCAAAGTCGCGTTGACGCCATCGTGACTGACATAGGGGCCGTAGCGCCCCTTCTTGGCGACGACGGGTCCGCCCCTGTCAGGGTGCTCGCCCAGCGTCCGGCCGGGATCGGCGCCGAAGCGACGACCGCGACCCGGATTGAGTTTCTTTTCGGCGATCAGCGTCACCGCGCGATTGAGCCCGATGGTCAACACGTCGTCGGCATCATCGAGGCTCGCGTAGGTTTTCCCATGCTGGACATACGGCCCGAAACGCCCGATGCCGGCCTTGATCGGTTCGCCGTCCTCGGGATGCTTTCCGACCTCGCGCGGCAGCGAGAGAAGTCCCAGGGCGCGCTCGAGATCGACATCCTCAGGCGCCAGACCCTTGGGCAATCCTGCTCGCTTCGGCTTTTCCTCTTTGGTGCCTTCGCCAAGCTGGATGTAGGGGCCGAAGCGGCCGGTACGGACCGTGACCTCCAAGCCTGTCGTCGGATCAATACCAAGCGCGCGTGCTGGCTCGGCCCCGCCATTCTCTCCAGCCGTCAATTGTCGCGTGAAGCGGCATTCAGGATAGCGCGAGCAGCCGATGAAGGCGCCGAATTTCCCGACCTTCAGCGACAGGCGTCCTTCGGTGCATGCGGGACATTGCCGCGCATCAGCGCCATCGGCGCGAGGGGGGAAGATGTGCGGCGCGAGCAAGTCGTTGAGCGCGTCGAGAACCTGTGTAATGCGCAGGTCCTTGATCTCGCCGACCGCCGCGATGAATCCGCTCCAGAAATCGCGCAGCAAATCCTGCCAGAACAGCTCGTTGTTCGAGACACGATCAAGCTTCTCTTCCAGATCCGCGGTGAAATCATATTCCACGTAACGCTGGAAGAAACTTTCGAGGAACGCGACAACGATGCGGCCCTTGTCCTCGGGATAGAGCCTGCGCTTGTCGAGGCGGACATAACCGCGATCCTTGAGCACCGCGAGGATCGAGGCATAAGTCGAGGGCCGGCCGATGCCGAGCTCTTCCATGCGCTTGACGAGCGATGCTTCGGAGAAGCGGGGCGGAGGCTCGGTGAAATGCTGCGAGGCGAGGATCTCGCGCTTGGTGAGGTTCTCGCCGGCGGACATGGGCGGCAATCGACGGGACTCTTCGTCCTCGTCCCCTTCGTCATGCCCTTCCTGATAAAGCGTGAGAAAGCCGTCGAATTTCACAACCTGGCCGGTCGCTCGCAATTCGAGATTGCGGCCAGCGACCTTGGCCGTGATGTCGATCGTGGTGCGTTCAAGCTCAGCTGACTGCATCTGGCTGGCGACTGCCCTGTTCCAGATGAGCTCGTAGAGTTTCGCCTGGTCCGGTTCGACAGCGCGCGCGATCTCGCGCGGCGAGCGCGTTGCGTCGGTTGGGCGGATCGCCTCGTGCGCTTCCTGTGCGTTCTTGGATTTTGTCTGATACTTGCGTGGCGCTTCGGGGACGTATGGCTGGCCATAATCCTTGCCAATCATGGCGCGGATGGCGTTCACCGCCTCCGGATCCATGTCGACGCCGTCCGTGCGCATATAAGTAATGAGCCCGACAGTTTCGCCGTCGATATCGATGCCTTCGTAAAGGCGCTGCGCAAGACGCATCGTATGTGCGGGCGCAAAGCCAAGTTTGCGACTTGCTTCCTGCTGCAGGGTGGAGGTTGTGAATGGCGGGGGAGGATTGCGCCGGGCAGGCTTGGCGTCGACAGTGGCGATTGTGAACGCCGCGCTCTCCAGCGCGCGCTTGAAGTCCTCAGCTTCCTGGCCCGAGCCGATGTCGAGACGCTGGATTTTCTTTCCGTCGGCGCCGACCAGGCGTGCTTCGAATTCGTCACCGCGCGGTGTCGCAAGCTTGGCCAGAAGTGACCAGTATTCGCGTGCGACAAACTTTTCGATCTCCAGTTCGCGATCGCAGACGAGACGCAGTGCGACCGATTGCACGCGTCCGGCCGATCGCGCGCCCGGCAGCTTGCGCCACAACACAGGCGACAGGGTGAAGCCCACGAGATAATCGAGCGCGCGGCGGGCGAGATAGGCATCGACCAGGGCGCGGTCGATGGTGCGCGGATTGCGCATCGCCTCGGTCACGGCCTGTTTGGTGATGGCGTTGAAGACAACCCGCTCGATCGCCTGATCCTTGAGCGCGTGCTGCTCCTTGAGGACTTCCAGGACGTGCCAGGAAATGGCCTCGCCTTCGCGATCGGGGTCGGTCGCCAGAATGAGCTTGTCGGCCTTCTTCACCGCCCGGGCGATGTCGTTGAGGCGCTTCTGTGCCTTGGCGTCGACCTCCCAGATCATCTTGAAATTGGCATCCGGATCGACCGACCCATCCTTGGGTGGCAGATCACGGACATGGCCAAAAGAGGCCAGAACCTCGTAGCCGGGGCCAAGGTATTTATTGATGGTTTTGGCCTTGGCCGGCGATTCGACGACTACGATATTCATGAAATTCCAATGGCTTACGGCGATCGGCTGATGGGCGGTCAATCGAATCCGCCGGGCGGCTTGGCGCGGAACATGGGTAAGATGGCCCAGACTGTCAAATCAGGGCTGGCTGGGGCGGCCTCCAACAACCCTCGCGGGCCGCAACTTGTAGTGGGGATAGGCCTCGGGCGCATCCTGTAGCTTTGCGCCAGTATTTCTTTATTTGGGGTTCCCGATCGGGCTCTTCAAGGAAATTTGTCTCAATGGAGGCCGGCGGGCGGCCAGGGCTGAAGGCAGACGTCGAATTGATGTGCTTCAGAGGAGGGACACTCTGCCGCCGGCATGCCGTTCCAGACGGCCGGCGATGTCGAGTTCCAACAGGACCATGCGCACGACGGCAGGCGACGATCCGGACAACCTGATGAGATCGTCGATGTCGACAGGGGTCGGCCCAAGCAGCCCGACGATGCGCTTGCGATCGTCGGCGGCGGGTTCGCCACTGCGCTCTTCGGGCGCGCCGTAACTTGGCTCGTTGGCAGGTATCTCCGGCGTCTGGCCCAGAATGGGAGCGAGCACGGAAATGATGTCGTCCACTTCGGTGACGAGGGTCGCCCCCTGCTTGAGAAGGCCGTTGGTTCCTTCCGTCCGCGGATCGAGCGGAGATCCGGGCACGGCAAAGACCTCGCGTCCCTGTTCAAGCGCCATGCGAGCGGTGATGAGCGAGCCCGAGCGGCGTGCAGCCTCGACGACAACGACGCCCAGGGACAAACCCGAGATGAGACGGTTACGCCGCGGGAAGTCGCGTGCGCGCGGCTCGCGCGCGATCGGCATCTCCGTGAGCGCGGCGCCGCGTTCGAGAATGGACAGCAGCAGATCGGAATGCTCTGGCGGATAGATGTGATCATGTCCGCCGGCAAGCACAGCGACGGTTCCCGTTTCGAGAGATCCGCGATGAGCAGCGGCGTCGATGCCGCGTGCGAGGCCGGACACGACAATGAATTCAGCTTCACCGAGCTCGCGCGCCAACTGCGCCGCAAATTTTGCGCCGGCCGCTGATGCATTGCGCGAGCCCACGATCCCGATCATGGGCCGACGCAACGATGCAAGCTGCCCGCGTACGCCGATGAGCGGCGGGGCGTCGTCGATCATGCGCAGGCGGACCGGATAATCAGGTTCGCCGAGAGCGACGTATGAGACACCGAGCCGCTTTGCGGATTGCATCTCCCTTTCGGCATCGGCGACAGAACAAATCCGCCCAGGCCTGTCGGCTCCGCCGCGGCGTGCCAAGTCGGGTAAGGCATCAAGTGCGGCGCCCGCGCCGCCGAAATGGTTGACGAGGGCGCGAAACGTGCGTGGCCCGACATTATCGCTTCGGATGAGACGCAGCCAATCGAGGCGTTGCGCTTCGGTCAGCCGTACACCTGCCTCGCTCTCGACGGTCGCCACCTGATCCTCGCGTCATGACCCGTGCCGAGCGGGCATGATGCAATCCTAGCGGCCTCTGCAGACTTGCGAAATGTTTGAATGGTCGCGTCAGGTGCGCGTTTCGGCTTTGCCGCCGATCTTGCCTTCGGTCCCGCCAAGAAGCCGGCCGATATTGGCGCGGTGCATGAGAAAGACGAGGATCGTCAGAAGGACAAACAACTGAGCTTCAATCTGGTCGCCAAACCACAGCAAGATTGCCGGCGTTGCAGCGCTTGCGACGAGCGCCGAGAGCGACGAATAGCGGGTGAGGGCGGCAACAGCGAGCCAGATCGCGCAGAATATCAGCGCAACACGCCAATCCAGCCCGAGCAGAATGCCGATATACGTTGCGACGCCTTTGCCGCCTTTGAAGCTCAACCATACCGGGAATAGGTGCCCCAAGAATGCGCCCAAACCGGCGACAATTGCCGCGTCAAGCCCGAACAAATACTCGGCCACAAGCACGGCAGCGGTGCCCTTGAGCATGTCGCAAAGGAGCGTGGCTGCGGCCAAGTCCTTTCGGCCGGTGCGAAGAACGTTCGTCGCACCGATATTGCCGGAGCCGATGCCGCGAATATCGGGAGCGCCGGCGGTGCGCGTCAGCAACAACCCAAAGGGGATCGAGCCGAGCACGTAGCCCAGCGCGAAAGCGGCCAATCCCACGGCGATGGAGAGCCCGTGGACGGTTTGCGGCATGTGATCAATCCGGCAGCGGGAGGGGCGTCAGGTCGAAGCGTACTCATAGGCCGTGCGGCCGGCAACGATGCTGCGCACGACACGCCCCTGCAATTTGGCTTCGTCGAAGGGAGTGTTCTTGCACCGCGATTTCAATTCGGCCGGATCCAGGACCCATGGCGCATCGAGATCGATGACGATGACATCCGCGCGGCTCCCTGGGCGCAAGGTGCCCCCTGGCAAGCCAAGCAACTCGGCGGGCTTCGTCGACATCGCGGCGAGGAGACGTGCAAGGTCGATCTCACCATCATGCACAAGCCGAAGGCCCGCGCTGAGCATGGTTTCGAGTCCGATCGCTCCCGGCGCAGCCTCCGCGAAAGGCAGTCGCTTGGTCTCGACGTCCTGCGGATTGTGATCCGACATGATCACGTCGACGACGCCATCGGTCAGCGCCTGGATCAAGGCCTTGCGATCAGCTTCGGCGCGCAGCGGAGGCGACATCTTGAAGAAGGTCCGATATGAGCCGATGTCGATTTCATTCAGGGTAAGATGGTTGATCGACACCGAGCAGGTGACCATCCGTTCCTGCTCCTTGGCGCGACGAACGATTTCGATGGAATCGGCGCAGGTCACCGACGCCGCGTGGTATCGGCCTTCTGTCAATGCGACCAGGCGCAGATCGCGCTCAAGCATGATTGTCTCGGCGGCCTTGGGCACCCCATGCAAGCCGAGGCGGGCGGCCAACTCACCTTCATTCATGACACCTTCGCCCACCAGGTCGGGATCTTCCGTGTGATGGACGATGAGCGCGTCGAAATCGCGCGCATAGGTCAACGCACGTCGCATGACCTGTGCGTTAGTGACACTCTTCGCACCATCAGTGAACGCGAGCGCGCCGGCCGCTTTGAGCAGGCCGATCTCGGTCATCTCCTGACCTTTGAGGCCTTTGGTCAGGGCCGCCATCGGCTGCACGTGCACGATTGCCGTGTCGCGTGCGCGGCGCAGGATGAAATCAACAATCGCGGGATCGTCGATCGCGGGGTTGGTGTCGGGCTGGCACACGATTGTTGTCACGCCGCCGGCGGCCGCGGCCTGACTCGCGGATGCAAACGTCTCGCGATGCTCGGCGCCGGGCTCGCCCACGAAGGCGCGCATGTCGATGAGACCCGGTGCGACTACACAGCCGTGGCAGTCGACGACCTCAGTACCTTCCGGCACGCCGGCCGCGCCGATGCCGCGCTTCGCTTCGCGGATTGCCCCTTCTGCGATCAGAAGATCGCCGGGGAAATCGAGATCGCGCGATGGATCGACGATCCGAGCGTTGGCGAGGAGGATCGGGCGACGATCGGACAGCATTGTCAGGCGTTCGGCAAATTTCGCGAAAGAGCTTCGAGTACGGCCATGCGCACGGCGACACCCATTTCGACCTGCTCCCGAATCAGCGATTGAGCACCGTCGGCCACGCTTGAGCCGATTTCGACACCCCGATTCATTGGACCGGGGTGCATGACAAGTGCGTCCTTTTTTGCGTAGGCGAGTTTTCGCTCGTCGAGGCCGTAATAGGCGAAATATTCCTGCACGGACGGCACAAACGATCCATTCATCCGTTCGCGCTGCAGGCGCAGCATCATGACAATGTCCGCGTCGGCCAGTCCCTCGCGCATGTCCCGCGTGACCTCGACACCGAGCCGTTCCGCTCCGGCCGGCAGGAGTGTGGAGGGCGCGACAACGCGCACGCGCGCGCCGAGCGTGTTTAAGAGAATGATATTTGAGCGGGCGACGCGCGAATGCAGGATGTCGCCGCAGATCGTCACCGTCAGTCCCTCGATCCGCCCTTTGTTGCGCCGGATCGTCAACGCATCGAGCAAGGCTTGTGTCGGGTGTTCGTGTGCGCCATCGCCTGCATTGATCACCGAACCGTCGACCTTCTGCGCCAGCAATTCGACCGCGCCGGACGCGTGGTGTCGCATGACGAGGATGTCGGGGTGCATGGCGTTGAGGGTCATCGCCGTATCGATCAACGTTTCCCCCTTCTTCATCGCGGAGGAGGCGACGGACATATTCATGACGTCGGCGCCAAGCCGTTTGCCCGCAAGCTCGAAAGAGGATTGGGTGCGGGTCGACGCTTCGAAGAACAGGTTGATTTGCGTACGCCCGCGCAGGGACGTGCGCTTCTTCTCGATCTGGCGATTGAGGGTTACAAATTCCTCGGAAAGGTCGAGGAGGCCGACGATTTCGTCGTGCGTGAGCCCTTCAATCCCCAACAGATGCCGCCGGTTGAGGACGAAAGAGGATGGCGCCGCAATGTTCATTAAAGTCTGGTCTATAGGACCATCGCCTCCGTGCGGCAACCCCACTTTTCCGTGATCCCCAGCTGTTCGGCTTGGCGTGGTAAGATCACGGTTAAGGAAGACCGGCCATGGCACGCGATTCTGCCGCAACCGACAACCAGCCGCCGCCCTATGCCGACGTCGACCTTTTTACGTCGGATCGTCCACTTCGGGATTCGCTCGCCGCTAATGGGGTTAATGCGCCGGCCGCGACTGAGGCGCTCGCGAGTTTCGGCCGGGCGTGGGGCTCTGCCGCGCTGATGGAACAAGCCCGGCTGGCGAATGACAATCCGCCTGTCCTGGTCCACGACGTCGTAAGCGGCGATCGGGTGGATTTTCACCCCGCATACCATCGCTTCATGCACGAGAGCATGACCTCCGGCCTGCACACTATGACGTGGCGCGCCGATGGACAGATCGCGCCGCCGCCCGCAGAGGTGGCGCGTGCAGCGCGCTTCTACATGGTCGCGCAGATCGAAAACGGGCACATGTGCCCCATCACCATGACCCGCGCCTCCGTTGCCGCACTCGCCGCAGCGCCAGCAATGCTGGCAACCCTGATGCCGAAGATCGCGGCCCGCACTTACGACCCCCGCTTTGTGCCGTGGTGGGAAAAGCATTCCATCACCATCGGCATGGGAATGACCGAGAAGCAGGGCGGAAGCGACGTCCGCGCCAATACAACGCGCGCGGCGCGAATTGGTGACGATTACGAGGTGACCGGCCACAAATGGTTCATGTCCGCTCCCATGTGCGATGCCTTCCTCGTGCTGGCGCAGGCAGAGGGCGGCCTGACGTGCTTCTTCATGCCGCGCTTTCGTCCCGACGGATCGATCAACCCACTGCATTTCGTGCAGCTCAAGAACAAGCTGGGCAATCGCTCGAACGCGTCATCCGAAGTTACGTTCGATCGCGCGTATGCAGTCCGCGTGGGCGACGAGGGAAGGGGTATTCGGACAATTCTGCAGATGGTGCAACTCACTCGTCTCGATTGCGCTGTCTCGTCGGCCGGCATCATGCGAATGGCGTTGGCACAGGCTCTGCACCATGCCCGGCACCGCGTTGCGTTTCAGAAGACGTTGGTCGACCACACGGTGATGCGTGGCGTGCTGGCGGACATGGCTCTCGAAGTCGAAGGTGCGGTCGCAGCTGTGATGCGGCTTTGCCGCTCCTTCGATCTTGCGGGTGCGGAACAGCGGGAAGGGATGCGTGCGCGGATACTCACGCCGGCGCTCAAGTATTGGATCTGCAAGCGTGCGCCAGCATTCGTCTACGAGGCGATGGAGTGTGTCGGCGGCAACGGCTATGTCGAGGACAGCGTGCTGCCGCGACTTTATCGCGAAGCGCCGGTCAATGCGATCTGGGAGGGCTCAGGCAATATCATGGCGCTTGACGTCCTGCGTGCGGCGAACAGCGCCGGGGCGAGGGACGTCATCGAAGAGCTTGTCAGGGAAACCGCCAGCGTGCCAGGCGCAGCTCAAGCCGCTCAAACAATAGGCGGTGGATTGGGTGCGGGCGTCGATGACGAGCGCGCGCGGCAGCGCGTGGAATTATTGGCCACCATCAGCGTGGTTGCTGCGCTGAATAGTCTCAATCCGGATTTGGCTGCGGCCTTTGCGCGCACGCGACTTTTACATTCACAAGGACGAACGTATGGATGCGCGGACGTCACATTGAGCGAGCAGCGCTTGCTTATCGAGCGTGCACTTCCGGCGTAACGCTCCTTGACGCCTGTTTCATTCACGACCGCTTTATTCAAATTGATGTGACTGCGCTAACCGTGGTCCCGCCGATGGCGCCGCGCGGCGGAACTGGCTGCCGCACCGAGCGTTAACCGCATACGAAATGTCGCGTCCCGGCTCGAACTCATCGAGTCGGGATTGCGCGCAAAAAGAGGAGATCTCAATGCGATCGATCGGCAAAGCTGCAATGATTCTCGCGCTTGGCGGCGCGTTGGCGGCGAGCACGGCGACCGCGAGCTCGGCACGCGGTTGGAGACCGTGGGCAGCAGCGGGAGCAGGCTTCGTTGCCGGGGCCGCGATTGGCTCCGCCGCGGCGGCAAGCGCCAATGGCTACTACTATGATCGCGGCTACGCGCCGGGCTACGCCTACGGGCCGGGCTATTACGGCGCGGAAGAGGGTTATGCCTACGCGCCGAGTTATAGCGCGCCGAGTTATTACCCCTATCGCAGCCGGAATCCTGCTGACGGCTGCAGCAGCACCCGCAGCGGCTGCTCGAACTAAAACGCTGTTCTGTTACGGATTGCGAGGGTCACGGCTAACGCTGTGGCCCTCGTCGTATGCGTTCGATCGCGCCCTGAAGAATATAGGCGGCGGCGTGCTGATCAATGACGGCAGCGCGCTTTTCGCGACTTGCATCGGCCGCGATCAAGTCGCGTTCGACCGCGGCGGTCGACAGGCGTTCATCCCATAGGCCGATCGGCAGCGAAGTGAGTTTCGCCAGGTTGCGCGCAAATGATCGGGTTGATTGCGCGCGAGGACCTTCGGAGCCATCCATGTTCAAAGGCAATCCCAAAACGAATCCGACAGCCGATCGCTCCGCGGCGATGGCGAGTACGCGTTTGGCGTCAGCCGAAAACGCCTTGCGGCTGATCGTTTCGACACCCGTCGCAAGCCTGCGATCGGGATCGCACGTTGCAACGCCGATGGTCTTCGTCCCGAGATCGAGGCCGATCAGCGCACCGCGTGGGGGCCAATGCTGGGCCGCCTCGATGAGCTGTAGAACCTGTCCGGTCATGACGTTCACCTAACACCGCAGCCCTCATGGGCCAAGATGCGCGCCGAGTTTGCGGTTGATTGGCGCCGCCGTGCGGTTATGGTTCGACCGCCACAGCAGGGAACCCGCGGCCATGCAAGTCACCTGGTACGGTCACTCGGCCTTCCGTCTCGATTTCGCCGGCAAGGCGGTGCTCATCGATCCATTCTTTACAGGGAATCCTGCCTTCACTTCCGATCGCAACCAGGCGATCCGGGGCGTTACGCACATTGTCCTCACGCACGGGCATTCCGATCACGTCGGCGACACATTGGATATTGCGAAGACGACGGGCGCGCCGGTCATCACCAATTATGATTTGTGCATGTGGCTTGCCGCTCAGGGATTGGAAAAATTCGATCCCATGAACACTGGGGGCACGACCGAGCAGGGTGGCTTCACCGTGACAATGGTACGCGCAGACCATTCGTCGGGGGACATCAAGGACGGCATGCCGATCTATCTCGGCAATCCATGCGGCATCATCATCAAGGCCAAGGGCGAGCCGACCGTCTATCATCTGGGTGACACGGATATCTTTTCAGACATGGAATTGATTGCCGAAATTCATCAACCGAAAGTCGGGATGGTGCCGATAGGCGATCGCTTCACGATGAGCCCGAAGACGGCTGCACTTGCGGTGAAGCGTTTCCTGAAATTCGACACCGTGATCCCGTGCCACTATGGGTCGTTTCCCCCGCTCGAAAAAACGGCAGACGGATTTGTGGCCGAGATGAAAGGCGCCGCGACCAAGGTCATCGTTCCCGAAAAGGGAAAGCCGGTCAGTCTGTGAATGCAGAGTGACCGGACAGGGGCGCCAGGTCTTGCGCCAAGCACCTGCGCGCCGTGGGGATTCTGGGCAAGCCTCGCCTGGACATTCGCGGCGCTTGTTGCATGGGCAGCGGCGCAATTCGTGTTCACCATCGCCTTCCTCTCGTTGTCCGGGCACGTGGCGGGCACGGACGAAAGTCCGCCAGCTCTGCTCCTGTTAAGCGTTGCATTCCTTTCAGCGCCTGCGCCGGTCATCGTATTGTTTCTGGCAGCCCGTCGCGCACGTTGCGGGATCGCTGATTATTTTGCCCTGGCGACGCCGCCGTTGCGGGATCTCACAATTGGATTGGCCTGTCTTGCGGTGTTGCTGCCGACTGGCGACGTGATGTCCTATCTGAGCGGGCGTGACGTCGTTCCGCCCTTCGTCATAGAAGCCTACAGGCAGGCACGCGATGCGAACGCCCTCCTGCTCTTGATTGCGGTGTTCGTCATCGCCGCGCCCGCCATGGAAGAGCTTATCTTCCGCGGATTCTTGCTGCGAGGCTTTGCTGCCTCGTCTGTCGGCCCGGCAGGAGCAATCGGGCTTGCCTCAGTTGGGTGGGCCGTCATGCACGTGCAATATGAGCTGTTCTATGTGCTGCAGATCGTCATCATCGGACTGGTATTCGGCTGGCTTCGTTGGCGTTCCGGTTCGACAATATTGACGATCATCCTGCACGCGGTGATCAACGCCACGGCATTGGCACAAACGATGTATATCGTTGAGTGGATGGATTGACGCGCTGCGAGACGGGCCCGGCAAAAAAGGAAAAAGTCATGGCAGCATTGACACTTTATCACGCCTCACCATCGCGATCGTCGATCGCGCTGTGGATGCTGGAGGAAGTCGGCCAGCCCTATGACATCAAGCTGTTGAAATTGAGCGAGGGTGACAATCTCAAACCCGACTACCTCGCGATCAATCCGATGGGCAAGGTGCCCGCACTCAAGCATAACGACACGGTCATCACCGAGGTCGCGGCGATTTGCACATATCTCGCCGACGAATTTCCGAAAGCTGGACTCTCGGTGCCCATCGGGTCGCCGTCGCGCGGCACGTATCTAAAGTGGCTGTTCTTCGGTCCTGGTTGTCTCGAAGCGGCCGTGATCGACCGCGCGGCGCCGCGCAAGGATCCGCCGCGGCGCGCAATGCTTGGTTACGGCGATTTTGAGACCACAATGGATGTGGTCGCGCGTGCCGTAGCCCAAGGGCCGTATCTCATGGGCGAGCAATTCACGGCCGCAGACGTGGTCATCGGGTCCAATATTCGTTGGGCTACGATCTTCAAGCTCATCCCGGAGCGCAAGGAGTTCCTCGACTATTCGGCGCGCCTGGCGGCGCGTCCGGCCGCGCAGAGGGCCGACCAAAAAGACAAGGAATTGGCTGTTTCTTAAGTTCGATCGGAAGCGCACGTGACCCGGGCACGGATTGCGCGGGCTTCCGCCTGTGGGCATTCTGGCCAGGGGGCGACCGCCAAGGTCCGCGGCGGGATGTGCGCGGTTAGGGATCGTAGTGGTGGAAGTGGGGTCGAATGATCCGGTCGAGCGCCGGAAGACACTGGTCTTTCTCGCAACGTACAACGAGCGCGCGAATATTGAACAATTGCTCGAGGCCATTCTGGCGTTGCCGGTTCAGTGCAATGTTCTCGTCGTCGACGACAATTCCCGTGATGGAACAGGTGACTTCGTCAAAAGCCTCGCCAATCCGCGGGTGACCTTGCTCGCCCGTGCCGGACGGCTTGGCATTGGCTCCGCGCATCGTCTTGGCTGGTTGCACGCGCGCCGCTTTGGATACGATCGCCTCGTCACCCTGGACGCCGACCTGTCGCACGATCCCCAGGACATTCCGCGTCTTCTCGCCGCGCTCGATTCCGGAGCGGACGCCGTCATCGGCTCACGCTTCGTTGCGGGCGGACAACTGGACTATGAAGGGTGGCGGCTCGTTCTGAGCAGCGGCGCCAATCGCTTCGTGCGGCGTTTGCTGCGATTGCCGATCGCCGAATATACGACGTCCTTTCGCGCGGCATGCCTTGATCGCGTCCCGCTTGGTCTGGTGGAAACGATTCCGATCAACGGCTATTCATTTTTCGTGACCGCCATGGTTCGCCTTGCCCGCTATGGCCTGCGCGTGACGGAAGTACCGATTCACTTTCATGATCGCCGATCCGGCGTGTCAAAGATGCCTAAACTGGAAATTCTGCGCGCGGCCCTCAACCTCGGTGGCCTGTTCGTGCGTCAACGGCGTTTTGATCCCGGTATCGTTGACGAGCGTGCCGATCCCATTTGTTCGCAATGCCATGGTCCCTATAGAATTGTGCTCACCGGCGGTGCAGGCACCTGTCTCCGTTGCATGAACGAGCCAAATTAGAGACGCGTCATGAGTCGCAAATGTGCTCTGATCACCGGCATTACCGGACAGGACGGGGCGTATCTGTCGAAGTTCCTTCTCGACAAAGGATATGACGTTCACGGCATCCTGAGGCGTAGCGCCTCAGCAGACGTAGTGGATTCACGACTGAAATGGATCGGCGTGGCTGAACGGATTTCTCTGCATAACGGAAACATGACGGATTTGTCCGGCCTTATCCGCGTGCTTGACACAGTTCAGCCAACCGAAATCTACAATCTCGCCGCTCAATCCTTCGTGCACGCCTCCTGGCAGCAGCCATATTTGACCGGGCTTGTGACCGGTCTTGGCGCCACGAATATGCTTGAGGCAACGCGGATTGTGTGCCCGCAAGCGCGCTATTATCAGGCGTCGTCGTCTGAGATGTTCGGTTTGGCTCGCGATGCGGCGCAATCGGAGCAGACACCCTTCTATCCACGCTCCCCCTACGCGGCGGCAAAGCTCTACGCGCACTGGATGACGGTGAACTATCGGGAGAGCTTCGCCATGCACGCGTCGAGCGGAATTCTGTTCAATCATGAATCGCCGCTGCGCGGGATCGAATTTGTGACGCGAAAGGTGACGGATGGCGTTGCGCGCATCAAGCTCGGCTTGCAGAAGACGCTCGCGCTCGGAAATCTCGACGCGCGTCGAGATTGGGGGCATGCGCGCGATTATGTACACGCCATGTGGCTGATGCTTCAGCAGGACACGCCGGACGATTATACGGTCGGCACCGGTCGAAGCACCTCGGTGCGCGAATTTTGCAAGCTCGCTTTTGCCTGCGCCGGGCTGAACGCCGACGAGCATGTCGTCGTCGATGAGCGTCATTTGCGGCCGGCGGAGGTCGCTGCACTCTGTTGTGACGCAACGAAAGCGCGAACGCGACTCGGCTGGACGCCGGACACTTCTCTCGAAGTGTTGGTTTCTGAAATGGTCGAAGTCGACCTTCAGCGGATTCGAGCCGGCGCGCACCTATGATTTCCGGTAACGGACAACGATGACACGGATTCTGATCACCGGGGCAACCGGATTTGTCGGGCCGTATGTGGCAGCCGCGCTCCGCGAGTCTCCTTTGCGCTCTGCCGACATCTGCGCGACGGCCCTTCGGGCACAGGAGCATTCCATCCTGGGACGCGTTGTGGCGCTTGACGTCACGGACAGTGTGGCAGTCCGATCCGCAATTTCCGACTTCCATCCGACCCATGTCGTTCACCTGGCGGGGATGTCCTTTGTTCCGGAGGCGGGCAAGGACCCGGCGATGGCCTGGGACATCCATGTCAGAGGAACGTTGAACGTTGCACACGCCATTCAGAGCCAGGTGCCGGATTGCAGCTTGTTGTTCGTCGGCTCGGGGCGGGTTTACGGGGCGAGCGCACGACATGGCGAACCGCTCGACGAGGACAGCTTGCTCGCGCCGATGGATGATTATTCGGTGACGAAAGCTGCAGCTGATCTCGCTCTCGGTGCGATGGCGGCAAACGGGCTAAAAGTGATCCGCATTCGTCCCTTCAACCATACTGGTCCCGGGCAGCGCCAGGATTTCCTCGTTCCGAGCATCGCGATGCAGATCGCCCGTATCGAGGTGGGCCATCAACCGCCTGTCATTAGCGTCGGAAATCTGGATGTCGCGCGCGATTTTCTCGACGTGCGGGACGTCGCGCGGGCGTATGCGCTTGCAAGTCAGCATGCTGGGCGGCTCGAACCGGGCACGATCCTGAACGTCGCCTCCGGGCGTGCCGTCACCGTGCGCGAGATTCTCGATCGACTGCTACTCATGACGTCAGGGCGCATCGAGGTCGTACAGGATCCCGCGCTGATGCGGTCGGGTGATTATCCTTGCATTGTCGGCGATGCGCGCAAGGCCGAAACGCTCATCGATTGGCGTCCGTCGATCGCGCTCGATCAGACGCTTGCGGATGTGTTGGCCTATTGTCGCAAGATGGTCGCACAGCCGTGTGAATCGGCGTAGTTCTCATGCCGCGCCTTCTCAAGGAATCAGAATTTCAATGAATGTGCCAGCTGATAGCATTCGGGCAAACGTTACTGGCGCCACGCTCCCGCTACTGCGATGGCTGAGACAGCCGCTTGCCTCGGACTGGGAACGCCTGGCGATTCTCCTGATGTTCGCGGCGCTCGTGATTGCCCGCATTCCCGCGATCATATTGCAGGGGCGCTTCTGGGCGGAGGAAGGCCAAATCTTTTTTGCCAACGCCTGGACCATGCCGTGGTGGAAGGCGCTGTTCGCGACGCATACGGGATACCTCAATCTCGTCGCCAATGTTTCCGGGCTGCTCGCGCGCTACCTCGTGCCGCTACCCGTTGCGCCCATCGTCACGGCGACCATCGCATTGGTGATCCAGTGTCTCCCCGTGGTCTTGATCCTGTGGGGCAGGGCCGAATGGTTGCAGCAGCGGGCGGTCGCTGTTCTGGCCGTGTTGTTGATCCTCGCGCCATCGAGTTCGGAGGAAGTGTGGCTCAATTCGATTAACAGCATGAACCATCTGGCGCTGGCCGCCGGGATCATTCTCGCTCTTGAGGCGAGCGCCGGCCGGCTCGCGCTCACTGGCGCGATCCTCGCTCTGGCGGGCCTGAGTTCGCCGGCGAGCTGGGTTCTGGCACCGCTATTTGCACTCCGCGCGCTTGTCGAACGCTCATGGCCGCGAGCGTTACAGGCTGCTGTGCTGTCCTGTTGCGTGCTGATCGAATTGGGCTTCTTCTTTTCCCAAATTGACAAACGCACCATTGGTGCGCCGCTGACTTTGGTTGGCGGAATCATCTTCTTCAAGAACGTGATGGTCCCTTTCCTCGGCCGCGGGGTTTCCAAATTGCTGTCGCCGGAGTTCCGATCGCATTTCACTGCTGCAGGTGGGCCGCTCTGGCCGCTCTTTTCGGTCATCGTGCTATTTTCGGGAGCGGCGGCGGCAATGCTCCGTCATCCGAGGCAATCGCCGCTCTGGTTTCTGCTTGCGGGAAGCGCCATTGCCGTCGCCAGCTATAGCGGTACGCTCGGCGACAAGGTCGCAATGCTGAACACGGTGACCAACGACCGCTATGTGTTTGCGCCGCAAGTTTTGTTGGCGCTCGCGCTTCTCAGCTGGAGCACGCTGGCGCAGGGCTGGCTGCGCCGTGCCGGATTTGCGCTGGTCGTATGGATGCTGGCGCTCGGGCTGCGCGCCTATCTGGTCCCCGGCTCACCGATCTCCACCACAGGTCCGAACTGGCGCGACGAGGTCGCACAGTGGCAGCGCGATCCTGCTCGTCCGTTGAATATCTGGCCGACGGGCTGGACGATGGTCTTGCCGCCGAAATAGCCGCAAGCCCTGGAGGCGTCCGCCTAGATTTTCCGGCTGTCATAGGCCCAGTGCAACAGGGCCTGACGCTGCCGGCGGCGGCAGAGCAAATCGCCGGGTTCGCAGTTCTTTTTTACCTGCTGAACGTGGCGGCGGATCGCCTTCCACCGCGCGATCTGGCGGCGATCTTCGTCGGGCATCCGCCGTCCCATATAGTAGCGGCAATACCATTGAAACCAGCCGCGCGGATCGTCGGGATGAATCCAGCCCTTGCGCCGCCACTCGGACAGCGGCTGACTGGCGTCGATGCCGAAGAAGTTCAGCGAGCGGTCGCGCGGTCCTTTGGCAAGTTTGGCGGAGGTGAACCAGCTCTTCGGAAATTCGCGACGACAATCCGTCATGTACTTGCCGCAGAACACGCCGAGCCGCAGCATATCGCGCGGCGTCAACTGCGGCGCGAAGTCGGGATCAAACTTGCGCCCCACGGGAGCAACAAGAGTATAGCGATAGCCCCTCTGCATCTTGTCATTGACGGTGACACGGCGCTTGGGCATTGGAGCTCATTGGTTTCTGCGCCGCGTATCTTTCATCGGCGTCTGACAGCTGAATTTCGGGGACCAACGGTGTCGTTTGGTTAGAGCTATTTTGCCCGCCTATAAACCGGTGCTAATCTTTGTTCTTGGGTCTGGGGAGTGAAATCGATGTTGCGCTACCTTTGCATTGCTGCGCTGGCGGTTGCATCGCTGCCGAACGGCGCGCTTGCAATCACCGCCAAGCAGAAGATGGAAACCTGTAAGTTCGGCGCCGACGACCAGAAGCTCGAAGGGGCGGCGCGCAAGACATTCCTGAACAAGTGCATGGCGAAAGGAGAGCCGCCCGGTAGCGGAGCACCGGCGGCCAAGCCTGTGGTGAATCAGGCCGGCGCGCCGCCGGCAAAGCAATCGGGTTATTAGCCCGCGACTGAGCCAACCTTGCGACAGAATCGTCGTCTCGCCTGCGCGTGAAGGAGGGGACATGGCGCACATTGACCGCTTTTACATCGCCATCGGCGTGGTGCTGCTCATCCTTGGCGAAGTGCTTGGCTTTTACATGGGCCTGGCCGGCGAGAACCAGTATCGTCCCGTGCACGTCGCCTTCGTGCTGCCTGGCTTTGCCGTGCTCGCGATCTACGGCATGATCTTCCGGCTGTGGCCGGCGATGAAGGAGGGCGGACTCGCCGCGCTGCAATTCTGGCTCGGCACGCTGAGCGCGATCGCCATCATCGTCGGCAGCTACCAGTTCACCATGAGCGGCGCGGTGGCGGTCGTTGCGCTCGGCTCGATCGGCGCTATTGTTGCGGCGGCTCTGTTCCTCTTCATGTTCTGGACGCGGAGCGCCCGCTAGCATCGTCGCGGCACCCGACACATTTCAGCCCGTCACGACGCGAAGGCGTTGCCATTGCGGATCGAGCAGGAGGTGCCGGAGACGCTCGTCGAGATGATCGTGTACATCCGCCCATCCATGCCCTTGTGATAAAGGGAGCGGCCGTCTTCCTTGCCGAAGGCGACGCGCAGGCTGCAGCTCTGGAAGCCGCCGGAGAAGGTCGCAACCACATTGCGTGCGCCGCTGCGCATCGGCGAAACGACCGAGAGTGTTTGCCCGTCGAATTGCGGGTTGAGATTGCTCGCGCCATGGCCGGACCGTTGTTCGTCACCTTCCGGGCTGCGATCCGTGCCGTTCGCGCCCCGCTCGTTGCGCCGCGCCAGGCGAGTGAACATGCGGCCCTGATCGCTGACATAAATAAGCAGCGTCGAACTCGTGTTCATGCGCGCGGTGTCGCCGGCGTCGGCCTTCTGCACGCGCACCTCGCTCCAGCTCAACCGGATGGTCTTGTTGTAGAGCGCCTTCGGCGCGTCGGCGAACGCCGCCGATGCCGGCGCCGCAAGCATGACAATAAGCAAGCCGCAAAAAGATGAATGTCTCATGATGCCCCCCAAGGCGACGGCGCAGGTTACGTCACTCCGTTTGTCACGCAAAGAGTCCGGTCCCGAAGTTCTGTTTCCCGAGACCCGGCTCTGGTTCTGCCGCGCGGCAACGGTGCGAAAGCTGTGGATGGTCATGCCGCTGACAGAGGCGCCGTGGCATAGCAAGGGCGCACAGCCGGGGAGGCGACCATGCAGGCGGACGAAGCAGCGGAAATGATGGACCGGGAGCGGGAAAGCGACACCTTCAAGACACGGGCGGCGGTCGTCATCGCAATCTTTGCGATGATCCTCGCCATCACCGGGCTTGGCGGCTCCAATGCCGGCAAGGAGGCGGTGAACAACAACGTGCTGGCCTCCAACTATTTCAATTTCTATCAGGCCAAGAACATGCGCCAGACCGCGCTCGTTCTCGCCGCCGATCAGGTCGAGCTGGCCTGGCTGAATGACTCCGCGCTGACCGAGGCGAGCAAGGCCACGCTGAAGGAGAAGCTCGACCAGTACCGCAAGACCGTCGCGCGCTACGAAAGCGAGCCCGAGACGAACGAAGGCAAGAAGGAATTGCTGGTCCGCGCCAAGGAGCACGAGGCGCTGCGCGACCACGCGCTGAAGCAGGATCCCTATTTCGACTATGCCGAGGCGCTGCTGCAGATCGCGATCGTGCTGATTTCGGTGGCGATCGTCGCCAATGTCGTCTGGCTCGCCTTTCTGGGCGGGGCGCTCGGCATGGCCGGCTCGCTGCTGACGATCAACGGCTTTTATCTGCTCGTCGACATCCCGGGGCTGAGCTAGCCGGCCGCAACCTCGCCGCCATTCTCCCGTTAGGTGGGAATGGCGATGCGGCTCATTCTTCCCGTTCTGGCTCTCCTGATTGCGGCCGTGCCCGCGTGCGCCGACGATGCGCCCGCCGACGCGCCGCAATCGGTCTGCCTCATGATCGAGAGCGCGGCGCGCGCCCATGCGCTGCCGGTGGAATTCCTCGCCCGCGTGATCTGGCGCGAGAGCCGTTTCGATGCCGATGCCGTGGGCCCGAAGACGCGCAGCGGCAAGCGCGCGCAGGGCATCGCGCAATTCATGCCCGGCACCGCGGCGGAACGAAACCTGCTCGACCCGTTCGATCCGGTGCAGGCGCTGCCGAAGGCGGCGGAATTCCTCAGCGACCTGCGCGGCCAATTCGGCAATCTCGGTCTTGCCGCGGCGGCCTACAATGCCGGCCCGCGCCGCGTGCGCGAATGGCTCGACGGCAGCGGCTTCATGCCCGGAGAGACGCGGCGCTATGTCGAGGCCGTGACCGGGCGCGCGATCGAGCAATGGAAGGACGTGAGCGACGGTGCGGCGAAAACGGCGCCAGCCGATTGCGCGCAGATGATGGCGATGCTGAAGCGCGCGCCCA
>CAZSAW010000256.1:0-2435 GCA_964604745.1 uncultured Hyphomicrobiales bacterium | reverse complement strand
AGCGCGCATGGTTTCGGCGATGCGTTCTTTCCATTGCCGGAACCGATGATCCAGGGACCGGCGACGCGCGTCATGTCGTTGCGCGACGGCTCCAAGAAAATGTCGAAGTCGGAGCCGTCCGATTATTCCCGCATCAATCTCACCGACGACGCCGACGCCATCGCGCAAAAGGTACGAAAAGCCAAGACCGATCCCGAGCCGCTGCCGAGCGAGGAGAAAGGCTTGGCGCCGCGGCCGGAAGCCGACAACCTCGTCGGTATTTATGCAGCGCTCAGCGGCGTCAACAAAGCCGATGTACTCAGGCAATTCGGCGGCGCGCAATTTTCCAGCTTCAAATCGGCCCTGGTCGATCTTGCCGTCGCCAAGCTCGGGCCGATCGGCGCGGAGATGAAACGCCTCGTCGCCGACGCGCCTTATATCGATTCAGTCTTGGTCGATGGCGCCAGCCGCGCGCAAGTCATCGCTGCCCAGACGATGAAGGCGGTCAAGGACATCGTCGGCTTCGTCCATCACTGAAGACCGACATTTGTCATACCGTTTCCGTACTCGCCACGCCCGGCTTGTTCGCACGCCGACAATCGTGGCAGCATGAGTCGGCGCAACGCGATATCGCGACCGAAGTCGATGCGAAACTTTGGGGGTAGACGATGAGCCGCAAGCGCCGTTCCTACGAAAGCGGGCACAAGGCGAAGTATCTCGTCGTCGTTGACGATTCGGCGGAGTGCGACCGTGCCGTCTATTACGCCGCGCGCCGTGCCGCGCGCACGAATGCCGGCGTCATTATGCTGCGCGTCATCAATACAGAGGACCGCAACCAGCAATGGCTCGGCGTAGCCGACATTATGAGGGCCGAGGCGTATGAAGAAGCCACCGCCGCGCTTGACCGCGCGGCGGGCCGCGCCAATGGGGTTGCCGGTATCACGGCGGAGCGCGCCATCCGCGAGGGCACCCCAAACGAACAGATTCTCAAGCTGATCGACGAGGACGAGGATATTGCGACGCTGGTCCTCGCGGCCGGCACGGAAACGGAGGGGCCTGGCCCGCTCGTATCCGGCATCGGCAAGACGGCCGGCCAATTCCCCATCCCCGTGGCCATCGTGCCCGGGCACCTCAACGACGAAGAACTCGACGCCCTGTCGTAACGGGACCGCCGGTTGACCATCGCCTGGCAAAGCGCCATCTAAGGGGCAAACGCGCGGGCCTTGACCCCGCGCGGTTGGAGCAGCCCATGTTCATTCAGACCGAAGCGACGCCGAACCCGGCGACCCTGAAATTCATCCCCGGCCGCGCCGTGCTCGAAAGCGGCACGCTGGATATTCCGAACCGCCAGGACGCGGCAAAATCGCCGCTCGCCGAGCGCCTGTTCACGATCGACCAAGTGAGCGGCGTGTTCTTCGGCTCCGATTTCATTTCCGTGACCAAGGCCGACGGCGAGTGGCCGCAGCTCAAGCCACTCATTCTCGGCGCCATCATGGAACACTTCATGTCGGGCGACCCGATCACGCGCGGCGAGCATGATGCTTCCGGCGCGAGCGATGAATTTTTCGATGCCGCCGACGCCGAGACCGTGACAACCATCAAGGATCTGATCGAGACCCGGGTGCGCCCAGCTGTCGCGGGCGATGGCGGCGACATCACCTTCCGCGGCTACAAGGACGGCATCGTCTACCTGTCCATGAAGGGCGCCTGCTCCGGCTGCCCGTCCTCGACCGCGACGCTGCGGCACGGCATCCAGAATCTTCTGCGCCATTTTGTGCCGGACGTCGTCGAGGTTCGGCCGGTATGATGTGAAGCGGCGGTGCCGCCGATCATGAATGCGCATCCTCGCCATTGATACCGCGCTCGAGGCCTGTTCCTGCGCCGTCCTTGATGTGGTGAAAAACGTCATCGTCGCGAGCGAAACGCAGTCGATGTTGCGTGGTCATGCTGAGGCGCTCATGCCGATGATCGCTGGCTTGATGAAGGCAAGCGGGTTCAAATTTCCGGATATTGATCGCGTGGCCGTCACGATCGGTCCAGGGAGCTTCACTGGACTGCGCGTCGGCATTTCGGCCGCTCGCGGAATAGGATTGGCTGCCAGTAGAGAGGTCGTGGGCGTCACGACGCTGGCTGCTCTGGCCGCGCCTCTCATCGACGACGATAAAAGCAGTCCTGTCGTCGCCGCGATCGATGCTCGTCACGAACACGTCTACCTGCAGCTCTTTGGCAAGGACGTTGAATCAACAGATGTGCCACGCGTGGCGTTACTTCGGGATGCGGCCCGCGCGGCCGATATAGCCCCCTCCCGTATCGTCGGATCGGCGGCAACGATGATCGAAAATCTTTGTTCAGAGCGGCCGCTCGCTGTTTGCGAAAAACGCGCGCCAGACATCGAATGGGTCGCGCGGCTTGGCGCTGTGCCAACCAACGACGCTCCGGCCAAGCCGCTTTATCTG
>CAZSAW010000255.1:0-16451 GCA_964604745.1 uncultured Hyphomicrobiales bacterium | reverse complement strand
ATTCGCGGCGCCGGCTACGTTTTCGCCAAGGATCAGGACTAGGCCGCGATGCGCCGGCTCTATCTGCAAATCTACCTGACGATCATCGCAATCCTTATCATCTTCGCTGTCGCCGCTGGAGTGCTGTGGCGGCTCGGCGCCGATGAAGGACGGCCCGACGACGCCTTTGCATTTGCCGGCGAGCTCGCGACCCGTGCGTTGCCACCGCCGGATGCACCGCGGGTCGTGCAGCAGGACGCTCTCGATCACCTCCACCGCCGGCTTCATGCCGATCTCGCGCTCTATGCTTCCGACGGCACGCTCATCACTTCGGTCGGAGGGCCCTCTCCTCGGCCGCGTGTCAACGGCGATGAACCGGCTTGGCAACCGGGGCCCGGTGGCCCGACTTGGCGTGTGCGCCTTGCCGATGGCCGTGTGCTGGTGGCGAAACTGCCACGCGGCCCGCTCCGCCCGGGCGCATGGCTTCTCGCCTCATTCATCGGGATCGCGCTTGCGGTAGCGATCGGTGCCTATCCGCTGGCACGGCGCCTGACGCGGCGTCTCGAGCGCCTCAAGACGGGCGTCGAGCGCCTCGGCCAGGGCGATCTCTCGACGCGCGTGACGGTAGAAGGCAAGGACGAGGTGGCCGGGCTCGCCGAAAGTTTTAACCGCTCGGCGGCGCGCATCGAGCATCTCGTCCAAGCGCACAAGATGCTGCTTGCCAATTGCTCGCATGAATTGCGCACTCCCCTCACGCGCATCGCGATGGCGCTGACTTTGCTGGGCGACAATGTCGACCCGGTGCGGCGCGCACAGATCAAGGCCGATATCGGCGAACTTGACCAACTCATCGAGGAAATCCTGCTGGCAAGCCGTCTCGATTCTGGCCGTGCACCCTTTCAGCATGAGACGATCGATTTGCTTGCGCTCGCTGCAGAAGAATGCGCACGCGAAGGCATCGCTGTCGAAGGTGACCCGGCGCCGATGCGCGGCGATCGCGCGCTTCTGCGCCGCATGATCCGCAACCTCATCGACAATGCGCGCCGGCATGCGGGAGATACCGCGCCAGATGTCCGTGTCACCCGTTCGGGCAACGCGATTCAGCTCAGCGTGTGCGACCATGGGCCTGGCGTTCCCGAGGGCGAACGCGAGAAGATTTTCGACCCGTTCTTTCGGCTGCCCGGCGCGGCCGAGAGCGGCGCAGGATTTGGTCTTGGGCTTGCGCTGGTGCGTCAGATTGCCCGCCATCATGGCGGGCGCGTGCAATGCCTTCCGGCAAGCGGCGGCGGGAGCGCTTTCGTCGTAACCCTGCCTGCCGGCTGAGCCTGAGAGCTATTCCATCGCGTCGCCGGCTTCGATCCGCACCGGCTGATAACCATCCTTGTCGAGCGCCGACAAAATCTCTTCCACATGGGCGCGATCACGCGTCTCGACTGTCACGTCGAGCCGGGCACCCTTCGCCGGCACATCCAGGAACAGTCGCTTATGATCGACTTCGAGGATATTGGCATCGAGCTCGCCAAGCCGCGTCGCGATCAGGCCGAGCACCCCGGGCCGGTCCGGCAACGTTAGCCGGAACGAAACGATGCGATCCTCGCGCTCAAGTTCACGCACGGTAATCGAGGCGAGAATGCGCGGATCGATATTGCCGCCCGAGAGGATCAGGCCGACGCGCCGCCCCTTGAAGCGTTCCGGCGCCGTCAGCAGAGCGGCGAGCCCTGCGGCTCCTGCACCTTCCGCCACGGTCTTTTGCATCGTCGCATAGGCATTCACGGCACGTTCAAGCGATGTCTCGTCGGCAAGAATGATGTCGGAGACAAGCGCGCGCACGATCGGCACCGTGCGGCCCTGGACCGATTTCACGGCAATACCCTCGGCCAGTGTCGGACCGCCGGCTGCTCTGGTCTTGTCGTGCAAGGCGTTCCACATTGATGGATAGAGCGCCGCTTCGACTCCGACGATCTCGATTTTTGGGCTTTTGACTTTTGCCGCGATCGCATTGCCGGAAATCAGACCACCGCCGCCGATAGGAACGACGAGACATTCAAGATCGGGCACGGCCTCGAGCATCTCCAGCGCGATCGTTCCCTGCCCCGCAATGATATGCGGATCGTCGTACGGATGAACCTGGACGAGACCACGTTCCTTCACCAGCGCCTCGACACGCGCCTGACTTTCGCCGACTGTTTCGCCTTCCAGCACCACGGTCGCGCCGTAGGCCTTGGTGGCGGCGACTTTGACCGCAGGCGTTACCACTGGCATGACAATCGTCGCCGCGATGCCGAGCCGTTTCGCGTGGTAGGCAACGGCCTGCGCATGATTGCCGGCAGACATGGCGACAACGCCGCGGCTGCGTTCGCTGGAAGACAACGAAGCCAGCTTCACCAGCGCGCCGCGATCCTTGAACGAATTCGTCACCTGCAGGTTTTCGTATTTGACGAAGACGTCGGCCCCGGTGAGCGCGGAGAGACGCGGCGCCGGCAGAGTCGGCGTATGCAATACCTGATCCTTGATCACCGCGCGCGCGGCACCGATGTCGGCTGGCGTGACAGGCAGGTGAGCGGAATTCACTTCACACCTCACGTGGCGACGGACCGGCAAAGCCAAGCAATCCGCCGGGACGCAACACAAAGATAATCACCAGCAGCGAGAACAACACGATATCGCGCGAACTGATGTCGAAGTAAGCGGACCAGGCGGCTTCGATCAGGCCGATTAAGATGCCGCCGAGCAGCGCTCCTTCGATGCGGCCGATGCCGCCGACGATCGCCGCGAGCAGGGCCTTGAGCGCAAACATCGTCCCCATCGAAAAACTCACATTGCCGTAATAGACAGCCACGATCCACCCGGCGAGACCGGCGCACAGACCGGCAAGCATAAAGGTGACGCTCAGAATCCGTGCAGGTTCGACGCCAAACATCGCGGCCGCGGAGGGATCGTCGGCGAAGGCACGCCATTCGCGGCCAAGTCTCGTGCGCGCCATCAGGACGAGGAGCCCAAGCGCAGCGGCAAATGCCGCGGCGGCGACGCAGAGCTGAATGGGCGCGACCGTCACCACAAAACGTCCCGCGCGCATGAGCGGAATAGGTCCGGAGAAAAATGGCGGCAGCCATCGCTCGCGCACGCCTTCAAACAAGCGCAGGAATTCCTGGATGAATACGGCGGCTGCGGCCGTGGCAACGAGGATCGGCTGACCTTCGCGAAAGCGCAGATGCAAGGGGGCGACGACGCCGTTGCCAAGACACCAGCTCCAGAGCGCGGCCGGCACAGCCGCGACCAGGAGGGCAAGCGCCAATCCGCTGATCGGATCGTTCCAGCCAAACGTGGCAACCGCGGCAACGCCACCAATAGCGGCATAGGCGCCAACCACAGCGATGTCGCCGAATGCCAGATTGATGCGCCCCACAAGCCCATAGACGAGCGAATACGCGACGCCGAGCAGCCCGTAGATGGCCGCGAGCGCCAGCGCGTTGATGGCCTGCTGCGCTGCATAGGCCAGCCCGCGCGGAATCTCCGGCACAGGAGGAAGCGGCGCCTCGATCTCGCCGCCCGCCATCGGCGCGAGCCAGAACCGTTTCAGATAAAGGAGGCGCGCCTCGCCCAGCGCGCCTGAATCAGTATCGACGCCCACGAGATTGAGACGTCCGGCATCGTACCGTCCACCCTCAAAGCTGCAGGCGGCAAAATGTGCCCGGGAGGCGCTGTTCGGCTCGCGGGCGGCATACTCGACCCGCACCGTCTGCGGGTCCACCGGCGCGATTCGAATCTCGCGCAATATCGTACCGTCCGGGTGCAAGGCCGGAAGCACATGGCGGCAGAGATCGATCTGCGCGCTATCCGTCGTGCCCGCACAACCGAGCGCCAGAAGGGGCAGACAAAGCGCGATTCCAAGCCAAACTTTGCGCATCGGCGGACTTTATGACAATCGGCCCAACAGCCCAATCACCGTCATTCCGGCGGGCCCTTGCGTGAGGGGGCCTTTCTGTCCATCTCCCCCTTGGCTTAAGATGGCGTCCATGAGCATCGATCCGAAACAGCTGGGCGTGTCGGTAGACGTCAAGCCGCATGCCTATGACCCGATCACGAATCCGGAGCTTTTCGACGGAGTTCCGGCGCGGCGTGTGCTCGCGTTCCTGATCGACCTGATCATCCTCGCCGTGCCGATCGTCTTTCTCGCGATGTTTATCTTCGCCATCGGCATCGTGACGCTTGGCCTCGGCTTCGTTCTGTACGGCTTGCTGCCGGCCGCATCCGTCATCTGGGCGCTCTTCTACTACGGTGCGACCTTCGGGTCGCCGCGCTCGGCGACGATCGGCATGCGCGTCATGGATCTGGAAATGCGGACCTGGTACGGCGCACCGGCCTATTTCGTGCTGGGGGCGGTGCATGCGATCGTGTTTTGGATCAGCGTTTCGGTCTTGAGCCCACTCATTCTGATCGTCTGCTTTTTCAACGATCGGCGGCGGCTCCTGCACGACATGCTCGTCGGCACCGTCGTGATCAACAACGAGGTGCGCGCGAGTATCCTGCGCAGCGCACAACCCAGCCCCTGACGCAACGCCTTTGACGAAAGTCGCAAGACGGAGGAACATTGCGGCCGGACCGCAGGCGATTGGTTGAAAGGCCGTGACCCAGCATTCGCGCGATACGCCGCAATTCTATCTGACGGCACCGTCCCCCTGCCCATATCTGGCGGGCAAGGAGGAGCGCAAGGTCTTTACCCACCTCGTCGGCGAACGCGCGCCCGGACTGAACGATCTCCTCACCCACGGCGGTTTCCGCCGCAGCCAATCGATCGCTTATCGACCGGCCTGCGAAGGCTGTCGCGCCTGTGTGTCGGTCCGCGTGGTCGCCGAGGACTTTCTTCCGACGCGCGGCATGCGGCGGGTCGCCGAGCACAATGCCGATCTTATCGGCGACATGCGGCATGCGACGCCGACGTCGGAGCAATATTCGGTGTTTCGTGCGTATCTCGACACGCGCCATCGCGATGGCGGCATGGCCGATATGACCGTGCTCGACTACGCGATGATGGTCGAGGACAGCCACGTCGAAACGAAGACGATCGAGTACCGCGCACGTTCGCTGGATTCGCGATTGCATGGCCGCGGTGCTGGACCATTGCTCGCGGTGTCGTTGACCGACGTGCTCAATGACGGCTTGTCAATGGTCTATTCGTTTTTCGATCCGGACCATGCCAGCCGATCGCTTGGCACCTTCATGATTCTCGACCACATCGCCCGCGCCCGCCGTATGGGTCTTCCATATGTCTATCTCGGCTATTGGGTACGCGGCTCGCGCAAGATGGATTACAAAAGCCGTTTCCTGCCGCAGGAACGATTGATGTCGCAGGGTTGGCTCAGGATCGACGAGTAAAGCCCGTCACGACCCGAATGCGGCATCGTGCAGAAGCTTGACGTTCAGCGCAATAATGATCGCTGCGGTCAATGCCGCAAGCGCCGTAACCCAGCGCGGAGCGATCAGCGACCCCATCTTGCCTCGGTCCGCCGTAAACATGACGAGTGGCACCACGGCAAAAGGGAGCTGCAGACTGAGCAATACCTGACTGAAGATCAGGAGCTTTGCAGTCCCCGCCTCACCGTACCAGATGGTCACCCCCGCCGCGGGGACGATGGCAATGCCGCGCGTGATAAGACGCCGCGCCCAGGGCGGCAAACGGATATCGAGAAATCCTTCCATCACGATCTGACCGGACAAGGTCGCCGTCACGGTCGAATTGATGCCGCAGCACAGAAGCGCGATCCCGAACAAAGTCGGCGCAAAGGCTGAACCGAGCAATGGCGCAAGCAGCGAATGCGCCTCGCCCAACTCCGCGACCTCGGTACGGCCCGTTTTGTGGAAAGACGCCGCCGCGAGGATCAGAATCGAGGCATTGATCAGCAGCGCGAACATCAGCGCAATTGTGGAATCGATCGTTGCGAGCTTGATCGCTTCGCGCTTGTCGGCAACGGATTCTCCGAAACGGCGTGTCTGCACAACGCCCGAATGCAGGTAAAGATTGTGCGGCATTACCGTCGCGCCAAGAATTCCGAGCGACAGATAGAGCATATCGGGATTGGTAACGATCTGCGTTGTCGGCGCGAAGCCACGGATCACAGCACCCCAATCCGGATCAGCCAGCGCGATCTGCACGGCGAAGCACAACGCAATCACGCCGAGAAGCGTGACGATCAGCGCTTCGATATAGCGAAAGCCGAGATTCTGCAGCCAGAGGATCACGAAGACATCGAGCGCGGTAATCAGCACGCCGATCTCGAGCGGAACGCCGAAGAGAAGATTGAGACCGATCGCGGTGCCGATCACCTCCGCCAGGTCGGTCGCGCAGATTGCCCCCTCCGCGAGAAGCCAGAGCGGCCACGAGATCGCGCGCGGAAAGGCGTCGCGGCAGGCCTGCGCCAGATCGCGGCCACTGGCGACACCGAGCCGCGCGCAAAGTGCCTGCAGCAGGATCGCCATGAGGTTCGAAAGAAGCGCTATGACGAGCAGCGTGTAGCCGAATCTCGATCCGCCGGCGAGCGAGGTGGCCCAGTTGCCGGGGTCCATGTAGCCGGTGGCGACGAGATAGCCAGGGCCTAGAAACGCGACGAGCTTGCGCCAGATGGAGCCGGTGGGCCGCGTGGCGATCGAGCCGAACACCTCCGACAGCGACGGCCGCCCGCGTTCGCGCCGCCAGCCCGGTAGATGCTCGGTTATTCCGTCCGGCGCTCGCGCGTCCACTGGTGTCGCTCCATTAGGTGTCGGAGCGGTCGCTCCGCCTCACCAGTAAATAAGCTATTCTTGTTGCGAATAATTTGCAATTGCAGAAACCGCAATGGGAACGCCGTAAAAAAGCAATGTAAATCAGATGGTTAGAGATCGACCGGCGCGCATAAGCTAAATCGTCCGGCCGAACGAATTCGACTTGGGAAAACCCTTGGGCGCGATGCGACCTGCATCGGAGCGGTTACCGCGCCATTCGGTGAGTTCCTTCAGCGTCATCGTGAAGGTGCGGCCGGCCGCGTCCAGCCAACTCAATCCGTCCTTGCCGATAAACGTTGTCACGTCGGACAAGCCCCCATCCTTGTAACGCTGCAGCCGAACGCCGGAGCCGCGCGCCATTTCGGGCACCTGGTTAAGCGCGAAAATCACCATCTTGCGGTTCTCGCCGATCGTAGCGAGGAGTTCGCCGTCGACGGTCGTAATCGCACGCGCTCCGTCCTTCTCCTTGACGTTAAGGACTTGCTTGCCCTTTCGCGTGTTGGCCAGACATTCGTCCTCGGCAACGATGAAACCCCTCCCCTGCTCGCTGGCGACGAGAAATTTGCGGCCGCCTTGATGACGGAATGCCGAGACGATGTCTGCATCCTGCTCAAGATCGATGAAGAGGCGCACCGGCTCCCCATGCCCGCGACCACCGGGAAGCTTGGAGGCGTCGATCGTGTAGAAACGGCCATTGGTCGCGAAGATCAGGCATCGCGACGTCGTCTCTGCCGGGAACGCGAACTTCAAGGCATCATCTGCCTTGAAAGCCACACCCGAAAGATCGGTGACGTGCCCGCGCAACGCGCGAATCCACCCCTTCTGCGACACGACGACGGTGATCGGCTCGCGGATCGTCATCGCCTCTTCGATCTCGGCCTCGTCGTGCTTCGGCGCCTCCTGGAAAGTCGTGCGCCGCTTGCCGAGTGGTGTCTTCGGTCCGAAAGTGTCGCGCACTTTCTTGATTTCGTCCGAAACCTTCTTCCATTGCTGCTGGTCGGAAGCGAGCAAGGCTTTCAGCGCCTTGCGCTCCTCGCGCAGCGCCTTGTCCTCGGCGCGGATCTCCATCTCCTCGAGCTTGCGCAGGTTGCGCAGCCGCATGTTGAGAATGGCATCCGCCTGCACGTCCGTAAGCTTGAAGGTGCGCATCAAGACGGGCTTTGGCTCGTCCTGCGTGCGGATGATCTTGATCACCTTGTCGAGGTTCAGATAGGCGACGAGATAGCCGCCAAGCACTTCAAGCCGATGCTCGATCGCGGCAAGCCGGTGGCGTGACCGCCGGACAAGAACGTCGCGGCGATGATCGAGCCATTCACGCAACGCTTCGGCAAGTCCGACGACACGCGGAATGCGGCCCTTCACCAGCACGTTCATGTTGAGCGGAATGCGGCTTTCAAGCTCGGTGAGCTTGAAAAGCGATTCCATCAGCAGCACTGGATCGACGGCGCGCGAACGCGGCTCGATCACGAGGCGAACATCCTCGGCCGATTCATCGCGCACGTCGGCGACGAGCGGCAGCTTGCGATCGTTGAGGAGTTCGGCGATCTTCTCGACTAGGCGCGATTTCTGCACGAGCCACGGGATTTCGGTGATCACGATCGAATAAGCCCCGCGCCCTTCGTCCTCCTTGTGCCAGCGCGCCCGCACGCGGAATGAGCCGCGCCCGGTTGCGTAGGCGTCCGCGATGGCAGCCGGCGGATCGACAACGATGCCGCCGGTCGGAAAATCAGGACCCGGCACATATTTCAGGAGGTTCTTGCTTGGGGTTTTTGGCCGCTCGATGAGGTGAAGCGCGGCGTCGCACAGCTCTGCAGCGTTGTGCGGTGGGATGGCAGTCGCCATGCCAACCGCAATCCCTTGCGCCCCGTTCGCCAGAAGGTTGGGAAAGGCACCCGGCAGAACCACCGGCTCTTGCGTCAAGCCGTCGTAATTGGGACGGAAATCGACGGCGTCTTCGTCGATGCCATCGAGCAGAAGACGCGCAACTTCCGTCATGCGCGCTTCCGTATAGCGATAGGCGGCGGCGTTATCGCCGTCGATATTTCCGAAATTGCCCTGTCCGTCGATCAGCGGGTAGCGCGAAGAAAAGTCCTGCGCGAGGCGCACCAGCGCGTCGTAGATGGCCTGATCGCCATGGGGGTGAAAATTGCCCATGACGTCGCCGACGATCTTGGCGGATTTCTTGAATGCCGCGCCCGGATCGAGCCGCAAGAGCCGCATGCCGTAAAGGATGCGCCGGTGCACAGGCTTGAGCCCGTCGCGCGCGTCCGGCAGCGCGCGGTGCATGATCGTCGATAACGCGTAGGCAAGGTAGCGCTCCTCGAGCGCGTCGCGGAGCGCGACTTCCTGCACATCGCTGTCTTCGGGAGGAATCAGCCTTTTACCCATATGCGATCGGTATCCCGCAAAGATCGGATGAACAAGAGATGAACACGCTTTCCATGGCGGATTCAGGCGGCTTGAGATTGGCTACAGGATGACGGCAACGATAGGATGCCGGGGCCATGCCGGTGGCTGAGAAGCTCGGGACGATCCGATGTGCAGTGTACGAGTCGCGGTGCTGGCAACAGGCTTGATTCTCTCCCTGGTGATGTCAGGCGCGTGGGCAGCCACACGGCCGGGGCCCGAAGCCCCTCAGGCCGGTTCGGCGCGCGCAGATGCGGGCGGAGCCGTGCGCTACATCTGCCTCGATTTCTGTTCGATGGAGGGCTGCCAGCACCAATGCCGATGGGAACCGCGGCGGTTCTACCTCAAGCGTTACTATCGCTGGCGCCGACATCGCTGGTGGTAGGGAATTGTCAATGGTGCCCGCCGTTCTTTTCTCGCCAAACGCGTAAATTCCGGGCTATCATTTTACATGGGCGACTCTTGATTTTGAGCGGCCACTCGCGGGACCGCCCGGCAGTCGAACCGATAAGGCCGGCGGAACGACGAACCTAAGTCCGCGTCGCATTTCATGACGCGCACCTTTCGTGGAAGGAACAGAGGAGAGACATATGAGAACGATGATCGTCGCGCTGCTCGTTGCTCTGGGCATCGGGCTCGCGGGTATGACCGGCGCTTCGGCCAATCCCGCAAGCGGCGCCGGCGTCAACGCGACGCTGTTCGACAAAGGTAGCCTGGTGGAACAGGTTGCTTGCTGGAAAAAGTGCAACAAATGGAAGTGCTGGACGACCTGCTCCGGCGGTCCGGCTCTGATCGTCCCTCAAGTCGTGTTGCCAGTCCCGACTGTCTGCCCGCCCGGCTACCACTGGTCCCGGCGCTGGCAGCGTTGCCGCCCGAACTGGTAAGGGCAGAATCCGGTTTCATGGGGGGCCGGCCTTCGGGCCGGCCTTTTATTTTTGACTAGGCAGCGTTTGGCAGAGCGCGCGTGACGGCGGCGAGAAAGCTCGCCCGCGCATCCGGCAACAACAACGCACGCGGCTCGAAGACATGGCGGGCGAGAAAGAAACCGGTGAGCGCAAAAGCCTCGCCAAGCGTCGCGGCCGAGATGTCTGTCACATCTCCGTCAGTCAGCACCGCCGGCAACGGCAAAAGGCGGTCTCGCCACGGCTCACCGGCCGCGCGCGAAACAGCACGCCCCGTCTTCGGCGAGACGTAAGCGAGATCGTCGGTTTGTGCCGTGGCGGCGCAGCGTTCAAGGTCGAGGCCGAAGCCAAGTTCGCCCAAGATCTGCAGTTCAAATCGCGCCACCAGAGAACCTGCCAAGGCGGCATCGCCGAGGTGGTCGACGATCGTTTCGATCGACTCAAAGACTGCTTCGTGCGGATCGCGCTCCGGCAGAAGGCGCACAAGCGCGGCCAGATGGCTGATGGCATAGACGGCGTGTGACATGGTCAGGAAGTCGCCCGCGCGCAGACGCAAGCCCTCGACCTGAAACGACCCCAGATGCTCGTCGAGGCGCGCGCGCCACGTGGCCCGCAGCGAATTGCCGGGCTGCAAAACCGGCCGCAGGCGCGAACCGCCGCCCCCACGCACCAAGCCGAGATGGCGACCGTGTCCCCGCGTCAACAATTCAAGAATGGCATTCGCCTCGCCGTGGCGTCGTACGCCGAGCACGATGCCTTCGTCATTCCATTCCATTGCGTCGATCTTTGCCGCCGCCCTGCCTGCGCTGCAACCCCATCAGCCCGAATCCTTTAGGTCACAGCATAGGCCAATTCCAGTTCGGAGTACGGCGGCATGAAACCGATCTGCGCCTCCCCCGTTGTCCCGCGGGCGGCGACGAAGCCGGCGCGCCCTGCCGGCGCAAGACGGAGTAAGGGATGAAACGCACGACTTTGGCATTGAGCGTGGGATCGTTCATGCTGCTTTGCAGTACCGTGGTTCAACCTGTCGCGGCAGCGCCTGCGGCGCCTGGCGCTATCGGAAGCGCTACAGCGGGAATTAATCTGGCCGAGCCGACACGCTATGTTTGCTGGTGGCGGCATGGCCGCCGTCATTGTGTTTGGGTAAGCCACCACCATCGACGCTGGTGGCGGCATCGCCATCGGCATCATCGCCGCTGGTAACAATAGCCGGATTGCCGAGCCATCGCCGTCTCGCGCGGCGATGGCTATTCCTTGGGGAATTCGAGCCCCATTCCGCGGTAGCGCTCGGGATCGTTGCCCCAATCTTCGCGGACTTTCACAAACAGGAAGAGGTGCACCGGCACCTCAAGTATCTGTGCAATTTCCCGGCGCGCATCGGCCCCGATGGATTTGATTGTCTGGCCAGCCTTGCCGAGGACGATTTTTCGTTGGCTTTCGCGCTCGACATAAATCGTCTGTTCGATGCGAACAGAGCCATCCCTGCGCTCCTGCCAGACGTCAGTCTCCACCGTCGACTGGTAAGGCAATTCCTGGTGCAGGCGGTGAAAGAGCTTCTCGCGCGTGATTTCGGCGGCAAGCTGGCGCAATGGCGCGTCCGACATCTGGTCTGGCGGATAAAGCCATGGCCCGGCCGGGACCTCTTTTGCGAGCCAGGACTTGACGTCGGCGACGCCGTCTGCGCTCAGCGCGGAGATCATGAAAGTGTGCGCGAACGCTGCGTGTTCGTTTGCCTTGGCGGCGAGCGGCAACAGTTGCGACTTCGACGCAATATCAACCTTGTTCAGGATCAGGAATTTGCGGCCTGGCGTTTCTTTCAGGCGCGCGAGGATCGCACCGACCTCATCGTCGATGCCTTTCTTTGCGTCGATCAACAGTCCGACAAGATCGGCGTCTTTCGCGCCACTCCACGCGGTCGTTACCATTGCGCGGTCGAGCCGCCGCTTTGGTGCAAAAATGCCGGGCGTGTCCACGAAAATGAGCTGCGACTGGCCCTCGATCGTAATGCCGCGGATCGGCATGCGCGTCGTTTGCACCTTGGGCGACACGATTGAAATTTTCGAACCAACGAGGGCATTGATCAGCGTTGATTTGCCGGCGTTCGGCGCGCCGATCAGCGCCACGAAACCGCAGCGTGTATCGGCGGGTCCGGGACTGCCGGATGCTTCAGCCGTCATTGCGGTCAGCGCGCACGCCCTCACGCGACAGCATCGCTGCAGCGGCAGCCTGTTCCGCTGCGCGTTTGGAACGGCCCTTGCCTTCCGCCGCCTCGCGATTAGGCAGAGTAACGGCCACGCGGAATTCGGGATCGTGGTGCGGCCCCGTCCGTTCAATCTCGCGATAGGATGGCGTGGGCAGTCCATGCGCCTGCGCCCATTCCTGCAGGATCGTCTTGGGATCGCGCAAGGGCCGCGCCGGCGCGCGCATCCGGTCTGACCAGAAGCGCTCAACAAAGGCCGATGCGGCCTCATATCCGCCGTCGAGAAAGACCGCACCGATCAAGGATTCACAGACGTCTGCCAGGATGGCCACCCGCAGACGTCCGCCGGCGCTCGCTTCCGATGCGCCAAGGCGCAACGCAGCGCCGAGATCGATGGTGCGCGCGACGTCGGCACAGCTTTCGCGCCGCACCAGATCGGCGAGGCGGCGGGAAAGCTCTCCTTCATTCGCGCGAGGAAAGGCCCTGAACAACATTTCAGATATGGCAAGCCCGAGCACATGATCGCCCAGAAATTCAAGGCGCTGATAGCTCGCTCCGCGCCCTTCGCCCTTGAGTGCAGAAATATGTGTGAGCGCCTGCTCAAGAAGCGCAGGATCCGTGAAGGAATAGCCAATCGTCGTCTCCAGCGCGGTCGCGACGGTCCGGCTTTTGCTCTTGCGTTTTTTGGCAGGCGGGTTCGCCTTTGCCGCCTGCCCCCCATCACCGCGCAGGCGTCGGGACTTGGCCGGCGACGAAACAGCCTTGCTGTCCCCGTCCGAACTCATCTGACGATCGTAAACAGCCGGCTCCAGCGCACTGCCCAAGGCCAGCGCCAAATGCGCCACGCCTGCTCGCCTTCGGCGACCGAGAAGAAGATGATCTGCGCGCGGCCGACGATGTTTTCGAACGGCACATAACCCACCTGGCTGAGCACACGGCTGTCGGTGGAGTTGTCGCGGTTGTCGCCCATCATGAAATAATGCCCGGGCGGCACGACATACTCTTGCGTATTGTCGTAGAAGCCGTTGTCGATAAGATCGAGCGTCGTGTAACTCACGCCATTAGGCAGCGTTTCACGCCAGCGCTTCACGCGTTGCGGGGTCGCGCCCTCCTCCGTCTCGATGAAATCGTCGATGCGCTCGCGCTTCACCGGCTGGCCATTGATGTGAAGAAGTCCATCCCGCATCTGGATGCGGTCACCGGGCAATCCGATCACGCGCTTGATGTAGTCGGTTGAATCGTCTTTGGGCAGACGAAAAACAAGAACGTCGCCGCGCGCAGGCGCCGACGCGAAAATGCGGCCGGAAAAAATCGGTGGCGAGAATGGAAACGAATAGTGGCTGTAGCCGTAAGAGTATTTCGAGACGAAAAGGTAATCGCCGACCAGCAGCGTCGCTTTCATCGACCCGGACGGAATGTTGAAGGGCTGAAAGAGAAAAGTCCTGATCACCAGGGCGATGATCAAGGCGTGGAAGATCACGCGCAGCGTCTCGCCGAAACCGCTTTCTTTTTTTGCCGTGGTCACGCTCATCGGCCTCTCGTCCCGTGCTTGACGCACCCCGCGCCCTTGTAGCCGCTGCGCGGGCACGGCGCAATCATACGAATTTCAAGATAACTCCTTGTTCAATCATATGTTTCTCAATCGAACATCAGCGGCCAGCAGGCTCCGATTCTGTGCCTTCCGGCCGCTCCGCTGAGATCACCACGAACGCCTGCGCGAGCGGCCATTCGTCGGTAAGACTCACGTCGATGCGCGCTTCGTGGCCGCGCGGAGTGATGGCCCGCAGACGCGCGAGCGCGCCGCCCGTCAAAGCCATCGTGGGTCGCCCGGACGGCAGATTGACGACACCGAGATCGCGGAAATAGACGCCACGCCGAAATCCGGTGCCGAGCGCCTTGGCGCAGGCCTCCTTCGCGGCGAATCGCTTCGCATAGGTATCGATGCGCGCGGCACGCCGTTCTGCTTTCGCCCGCTCAACAGGGGTAAAGACACGGGACAGGAAGCGGTCGCCAAAGCGCTCGATCGTTTTCTCGATGCGGCGGATGTCGACCAGGTCGGAACCGACACCGATGATCATGCGCTTTTCGCTTTGGCCCGCCCGCGGTCCATCGCGCGGCGCATTTCCTTCACCGTCCGTTCAAGTCCGACGAAGATCGCCTCGCCGATGAGAAAATGTCCGATGTTAAGCTCCGCGATCTGCGGCAAGGCCGAGATCGTTTCTGCCGTCGCATAGTCGAGTCCATGCCCAGCATGGACTTCAAGTCCGGCCTTCTTGGCGAATGCCACGCCATCGCAGATGCGTTTCCATTCGGCCTTCGCTTCGCTCTCGTGCTTCTCCAGCAAGGCGTCGCACCATGCGCCCGTGTGAATCTCGATAACCGGCGCGCGTACCGCAACAGCGGCCTCGATCTGACGTGAGTCCGCGGCGATGAATAGCGAAACCCGAATCCCCGCCTCACTCAACTTCGCAACAACGGGAAAAAGAAGATTGTGCTGGCCTGCCACATCGAGACCGCCTTCCGTCGTTCGCTCTTCACGCCGCTCCGGCACGAGACAGACAGCATGCGGCTTCGTGCGCAGCGCGATGGCAACCATCTCCTCGGTCGCCGCCATTTCGAAATTCAACGGCTTTGATGTCTCGGAACGAATGCGGGCAATATCCTCGTCCCGAATATGGCGCCGGTCCTCACGTAAATGAGCGGTGATGCCGTCAGCACCGGCATCGATCGCCAGCTTGGCCGCGCGCACAGGATCGGGATATGGCGTGCCGCGCGCATTGCGAACAGTTGCGACGTGGTCGATGTTGACGCCGAGGCGCAGCACGGAAGTCACCAGCGATCAGCCATTAACGCGCGCCGCCCTGGCGACGACGGACTTGGCGCGCAATTGCGCGATAATCGCGGAGAGATGCTTGAGGTCATAGACTTCGAGATCGATCGTTACCTTGGTAAAGTCAGGCGACTGCCGTGTCATACGAATATTGTCAATGTTGCCATCATTCTCGGCGATGACCTGCGCAATCTGAGCAAGCGAGCCGGGCTCGTTCACCGACTCCACGACAATTTGCGCGGGAAAACGGTGCGGCGCGGAATCCTCGACATCCCAGCGCAGATCGATCCATGTTTCCGGCTTTTCCTCGAACTCCTTCAGCATCGGCGACTGGATCGGATAGATCGTGATGCCCTCACCCGGAGTCAAAATGCCGACGATGCGGTCGCCCGGCACCGCGCCACCATTGGGGGCGAAACGCACCGGCAAGTCACTGTTGATGCCACGGATCGGAATGGCCGCACCCTTGTCGCCCGCCGGCAGCCGTGCCTTGACCGAGCCAACGCGCTTCAAGCCAAACCAGCCGCCTTCGGCCGCTGGCGCCGCCAAGGCCGCGCGCTCCTCCAGGTAATCGGGGTACATCGCGCGAGCGACGTCGGACGCTTTCATCTCGCCCCGTCCGACCGCCGCCATGACATCATCGATCGAGGGCCGCGCCAGACGATGCAGCGCACCCTGCAGTTTTTCGTCGGAATAGTCTTTCTTGGCGCGATGAAAGAGGCGCTCGACAATGCGCCGCCCAAGTCCGGCATATTGGTTGCGCACGGCGGTGCGCGTCGCACGGCGGATCGCCGCGCGCGCCTTGCCTGTGACGACGATCGATTCCCACGCCGCCGGCGGGGCGAGTTGCGCCTTTGACGTGATCACGTCCACCTCGTCCCCGTTCGTCAATTCGGAGATGAGAGGCGCGATCTTGCCATTAATCTTGCAACCGATCGCCGTATTGCCGACGTCGGTATGCACCGCATACGCAAAATCGATCACGGTCGCGCCGCGTGGCAGAGCGATCAGCTTGCCCTTGGGCGTGAAACAGAACACTTGGTCGTGAAACAACTCGAGCTTGGTGTGCTCCAGGAATTCCTCGGGATTCGATCCTTCGGCCAGCAATTCAATTGTGTGCCGCAACCACGCATACGCGCGTGACTCGCGTGACAGCATCTCCGTCGGCGACGAGACGCTGTCCTTGTAGAGAGCGTGCGCCGCGATGCCGTATTCGGCGATCTGATCCATCTCGTCGGTGCGGATCTGCAGCTCGACCCGTTGATTGCCGGGGCCGATCACCGTGGTGTGGATCGAACGATAATCGTTCTGCTTGGGCGTCGAAATATAGTCCTTGAAGCGGCCCGGCACGACGGGCCATGTCGTGTGAACGATG
>CAZSAW010000254.1:0-21251 GCA_964604745.1 uncultured Hyphomicrobiales bacterium | reverse complement strand
CGGCCGATGAATCCGGTGCCGACAATGGCAATGCGTGCAGGCTTTTCTTCGTTTGGCATTTTCCGTCTCGAGGGTTTTCTTGAACGTCTTCTTGGTCAGACCCCGGACTGGCCGTGCGAGGTCGAGGATTCCCAGCGGGTGAGAAGCTCGGAAATGGTCAGGCTGCAGATGACGAGCACCAGCATCGCTGCAAAGACTTCAGTCGAGTTGTATTGCCCCGCATACGCCTCGATCAGGTAGCCGATGCCGCGATTGGAGGCGATGACCTCGCCGAGGATGGCTGCGGTGAAGGCGTAGCGCACCGCGATCCGCATGCCGGTAAAGACCCAGCGCAGGCAGCCGGGGATCAGCACCTTGATGCTGATCTCGCGCCGCGTCGCGCCCATCAGGCGCAGCGCCTGCACGAGGTCGCGGTCGATATCGTGAATGCCGTCGAGCGTGCTGTAGAGGATCAGAAAGAAGACCGTGATGCTGACGAGCGCGACCTTGGAGCCGAGATCGATCCCGAGGAGAATGACGAAAAGCGGAGCGAGCGCGATCTTCGGCAGGCAATAGAGCCCGCCCAGAAACGGAATCACCACGCGGTAGACATTCGGCATGAAGCCGAGCATGAGGCCGACGACGACACCGATTACGCAGCCGAGAACGTAGCCAAGTCCGGTCTCCAGCAGCGTCGCCTCGAGATGACCCCACAGGCTCCCCTGCACGATCCAGTGCCACAGCGTCGTCGCGATGGCTGACGGGCTGCTCAGCCAGAATTTGGAGATGAGACGCCCGGATGCAAATTCCCAGACCGCAAGAATGGAGCCGAGAAACAGAATCCGCGTGATGATGAGCCCCGGACGCGTCAGCACAAGCCGGCTGAGCCGGCCATGCTCGCCTTCGCGGCGCACGACCTTCGTACCGGATGGCGTCATCGTGATATCGGTCATGGCGCGATCCCGTCAGACATCCGTGCCCTTCGTCACTTCGTCCTTCAGCTCGTCCCACAATTCCTCGTGCAGATGGCTGAAGGCTTCGGAGAAGCGGATCTTGAACACATCGCGCGGGCGCGGAATCAGCACTTCCCGCATGGCGCGGATGCGGCCCGGCCGCGCGCTGAACACGACCACGCGATCCGACAACGCGATCGCCTCGGCCAGATCGTGCGTGACGAACATCACCGTCATCTTGCGCTGCTGGGTAAGACGCTGCAGCTGATCGTGCATGAGCAGTTTCAGCTGCGCGTCGAGCGCGCCGAACGGCTCGTCCATCAGGAGCGTTTCAGGCTCGTAGATCAGCGTGCGGGCAAGCGCGACGCGCTTGCGCATGCCACCCGATAATTCGCCGGGAAAGTGCTTCTCAAATCCGCGCAAGCCGACGAGATCGATGATTTCGGCCACGCGCTCACGGATTTCCTTGCGCGGCACGTTGCGGCATTTGAGCTCGAGCGGCACTGCAATGTTGTCCGCCGCCGTGCGCCACGGCAGCAGCGTGTCTTTCTGCGTCATGTAGCCGACGCGCCCGTTCAAGCCCTGCACCGGCGCACCGTTATACAGGACCTCGCCCGACGTCGGCGCGATCAGGCCGGCGACGAGATTAAGAACGGTCGACTTGCCGCAGCCCGAGGGTCCGACAAGCGAAATGAATTCTTCCTTGCGTACGTCGAGATCGATTGGCTGGAGCGCATGCGTCTCCTTCCCGCGCACGTCGAAATACTTCGTCACGCCGCGCAGGCTGATTTTTTCGGGTTGGCCGACGGATGCGGTCATGGTTGCACTCGTTTGTCGATCGAGCATGGCATTTATCCTGTGGTGTGGCGCCATCGCAGCAGCCAGCGCTCGAGCCCGGAGGCGAGCGCACTCGTCACGATGCCCATCACCATGAGCACGACGAGCGCAGCATAGAGGCCGGTCATGTCGAATTGTGCGGCGGCTTTTGACAGCAGCGAACCCATGCCATCTCGCGACGCAAGAAGCTCGCCGGTCACCGCCGCAGCGAAAGCGTAAGGCAGCGCGATTTTCACGCCGGAAATAATCCAGCTCATGGCACCGGGCGCGATGATCTTGCGAAATTCCTCGGTATTGGACGACCCCATCAGCCGCATGGAGGTGACGAGATCGCGATCGATCGCCTGGACGCCGGAAAACGTATTGAAGAAAAGAAGAAAGAACGAAGACAGCGTGACGAGGACGATCTTGGGCGCGAGATCGAGACCGAACCAGAGAATGATCAGCGGCGCCAGCGTGATGATCGGCACGCTGTAGAAGCCGACGACGATCGGCCGGAACACCTTGCCGAGCACCAGCGAATTGCCGAGGGCAAGGCCGACAACGACGCCGGCGACACCACCGATCGACAGTCCGATGACGATTTCAGTCAGCGTGATGCGGATGTGATGCAAGAGATCCGTCCGCGCCCACTCAACCAGCCGGACGGCGACCAGGCTTGGCAGACTGCACCAGGTCGATCCGTAAGTGCGCCCGGCCCATTCCCACAGACCGATCAGCACCACAGCAAGGAGGATCTGCGCGACGACGATGGTGCCGTCGCTCGCCGAGCCGCGCGCTTTCGTTACGGCGCGCGCCATCACGTCCGCCCGGCCCGCGAATACGCGGCCTGCATCGCGGCAGAGATGCCCAGATCGGAGCTGATATTTGCGCTCCCGCCTACCACGCGCCGTCCCTCCGTTAGTTTATGCTTATGCACCCGTTCATAAAATAGAACGGTTTGTGCGACAAGCCTCAGCCTGTTCGCATTGCGCACTTAGGGCTTCGGATCGCCTAGCTTCGCCAACACGAAATCATAGCGAAGTCTTGCGTCCGCCCGCCCGCCGGCGGGTTCGAGTTCCTTCACGAGCGAGTCCTTCACTCCGAACACCACATCGCTGTCGAGATAAGGATCGCCGGCGACAAAGACGTGCGTGACAAGGGTCTCATGCCCGGGCGCGGCAATCATGAAATGAACGTGCGCCGGCCGGAAGGAATGCCGCCCCTGCGCTTTCAGCATCTGGCCGACGGGACCGTCATCCGGGATTGGATAAAAGGACGGCACGATCGAACGGAAGTGAAACCGGCCCTCCGCATCGGTGCGGAAGCGCGCGCGCATTTTCAGCGCGTCAGGCGCATCGCTCTTCTGCACGTCGTAATAGCCTTCGGCATCCGAGTGCCACGTGTCGACGATCGCACCGGCAATCGGACGGCCATCCGTTGAACGCACGCTGCCTTCGACGACGAGCGGTTTGCCGGCCTCCCCGCCGGAAATATCCGAACCGAGCGGCAATTCCGGCGGCTGCCCGACGTAGAACGGGCCCAGCACCGTCGTCTCCGTGGCGTGACCGGGCAGACGGTGATTGATCGCGTCGACCAGCATCGAGACGCCGAGCGTATCGGACAACAGGATGAATTCCTGGCGCGAGCCGGAGCACATCTTGCCGACGTCGGTCAGAAACCGGATGCCGTATTCCCACTCGTTCTGGGTCGGCTCAATTTCACGCACAAAAGCGTGCAAATGGCGCACCAGCGCTTCCGACACCTTACGAACGCGCGCATCCTTGGAATTCGCCAGCCGGTCGATGACGGCTTGCGTGATCGTATTTTCGTTTACATTGCGCATGGGCGAACCCGCCTTTTGCTGTCTGCGCTAGAGAGCTTCGCCTTTCAGCCAGCGCTCGCCCCGCGCATACAGCCCTTGCACCACCTCGCCCCACAGCCCTGGCATATCGCGCTTCACCTTAAACCCAAGCTGCGTCTGCAGATAGGCAAGATGCCGATAGCCAACGGGAAATTGCGACAGCAGTTCCTTGTCGAGCGCGAGCGTCGCCGCCGGATCGACAACGTCCAGCCGGTCCTTTTCATAGATGGGCTGTCGCAAGACCATGCCCCACCGGTCGCCGCGCTTTTCGAGAAAGTCGAAGAAGCGTCCCGTGCAGACGACATCGCATTCGACATCATGCACCTTGGCGCGCTGGTTGATGGTCATCTTCGTTTGCGCGATCGCGCGCTTGCCGGCGACGTCGACGGATGAACCGCCGAGGAAATGCAGAATGTTGACGCCTCGCTCGATGCCGGCACGGCTCACGGCGATGAACTCGTCCGCGGTCCCCTGAAACCAGGTTGCCATCATCCGCCCTTCGGGGTGCCAGACGGTGCGAAAGCGCGCCCAGTCGCCAGCATCGCGCCAGACGGCCCAGCTCTCAATCAGTTCGCGGATCAGCAACCGATCGTGCAAGGCGTTGAGATCGGAGGTGCCGGTCGGGCTTGGTGCGGCTATGTTCATGCCGTTCATATACGAAAACTTGTTCATACTGTCAAAGCGCGCAAACGCGTTCGCTGCGCCCTGCGGAACGCGAAGCAATCGTCGAACAATGAAAACGGGGAGCGGCGGCGCCAGCGCAACGCTAGCCGGCCTTGCGGCGCGCCTTGCGATTGACCGGCTCAGCGAAACCAAGCTGCTGGTGGATCATCTTCGCGGCGCGGTCGAGCACTTCCGCCGCATGATCGCGAACCTTGGAATTGTAACGCACCGCCGGCATGGCGATGTTGATGGCACCGAGCGGCTGTCCGTTCGGCGCCAGGATCGGCACGGCCATGCCGACAATCCCGTCCGTGAATTCCTCGAAGGCGTAGGCCAGCTTCTCGCGCCGGATGGTCGTGATCTGGCGCCGCAATTCGGCGACCGAGGAAATCGTGTTCTTGGTGACGCGCTTGAACTTCACCC
Organism: uncultured Hyphomicrobiales bacterium; assembly: GCA_964604745.1. Lineage (GTDB taxonomy): Bacteria > Pseudomonadota > Alphaproteobacteria > Rhizobiales > Xanthobacteraceae > Pseudorhodoplanes. Next base: position 16,553 of record CAZSAW010000254.1, on the reverse strand, counting down.
GCTTCAGATATTCCTCGATCATCGCGTCGGACAGAAAGGCGATGATCGCCTTGCCGCCAGACGTCGCATAAAGCGGCGCGAGATCGCCGCGGCGCATGTGCGAGACAAGGCGCTGCGGGCTGTTCACGGTGACGGTGACTTCGGAATAATCGCCGTTGAGAATGTTGAGCGCGGACGATTCCCCCGTCTGCGCCGTCAATTCCTCCAGCGCCGGCAAGGCGACCGCATCGAGGCTTTTCGCCTGCGAAACCTCGCGGACGAGCGAGGTCAGTTTCGGTCCGAGACGATAGCCCTTGGTCGCCGGCTCGAATTCGATATAGCCGCGGTCGACGAGGTTGGGCAGCAATTGGCTGAGGCTGCTTTTCGGAATACTCAGGGCCGTCGCGATTTCCGAATGCGACATCTCCTGGCCCCAACGGCCGAGCAGCTCGAACAGATCGAGAACCCGGTTGGCCGATTTGACCGCCTGCCGATGTTGATCCGCCATAAGTCGCCCGACTTGTTCAGAATGACGAACTCAATCGTAGCCGTAATGACCCCGGCACGCCGGAGTCAACAGTCATCGCATCAGTTCATGCCGCGCCTTCCCGCGCCTCCGCCCATGCTTTGCCCACGCGGGGGTCACGGCATGAACGAACCACCCGCCACGTCGACGACGATGCCGGTGAGAAAGCTCGCCTCGTCCGAACACAGGAACGCGATCGCGTTGGCCACGTCGATCGGCTCGGCCAGGCGGCCAACCGCCGTCTCCGCGATGTTGCGGTCGAAATACTCCTGGCTGCCGCCAAGCGACAACGTCATCGCCGTCATGACGCGGGACGGGGCGATGCAGTTCACCGTAATGCCGTCGCGCCCTACCTCGCCGGCAAGAACGCGGGAAAAGCCCAGCAAACCGGCCTTGGACGCTGCATAATTGGAATTGCCGAGTCCCGTGCGCATACGCGCCGCGCGCGAGGCGATATTGATGATGCGGCCCCACTTCCCGCGCTTCATCAGTGGAATGGCGCCGCGCGTCGCCAGGAAGGTGCCAGTCAAATTGACGTTGATCGTCTGGTTCCAGAGATCGAGCGACATTTCCTCGACCAGCGGTCGCTTGCCATGGTCGAGGCCAAGCACGCCGGCGCTATTGATGAGGATATCGAGGCGGCCAAACTTGCCGTCGATCTCCTTGTAGAGCGATGCGAGCGAGGCTTCGCTCGTGACATCGAGCGGCAGCGCCGTGGCGTCCCACTTGTTTTTTGCAAATTCGGAGGCCGTCTGTGCGGCAAGATCCGCCTGAATATCGGCGAGCACGATGCGAGCCCCGGTCTGCGCCAGCCGCTCGGCGATGGCGCGGCCAAGGCCGCGCGCGCCTCCGGTGACCAATGCAACGCGCTTCTGATCCGTCATGATGTCCGACCTTCGAAAATTCAGAGCTTCGGCGCCGTCGCCTGGAAGGACGGGCGCCGCGAAATGGATTCAAACCAGGCCTTGGTCTTCGGACGCGACGACACAAAGCCGTCGTCAGGCATCCGGAATTCGATCCAGCCGAGCGCGCAGGCAAAACCGATTTGCACGATGTCGAGCGCGCCGAACGAAGGCGCCATGGCCTCGAGGCGATCGAGCGCAGCGAGCATCTTCGTCAGTTGCCATTGCGCCACGTCCGACGGCTGCTTGGCGTCGGTCCGTGTGGCTTCGTTACGGTAGAGGAGCGCGGCATCGGCAAGCCCGTCCGCCAGCGCGGCATCGGCAAGGACCTGCCAACGCCCGGGGGACGATTTCGGCACAAGGCGGCCCGCCCCGAATTCGCTATCGAGATATTCGCAGATCACCGGCGAATCGAAGAGCACCGCGCCGTCATCGGTGACCAGCACCGGAATTTTCCCGAGCGGATTTTTGTCGGCGAGTTCCGGCGGCCGCACGCGCGGATTGGCCGGAACGAGTTCAAGCCGGTCAGCAATTCCGATCTCATGCGCGACGACCAGAACCTTGCGGACGAAAGGCGATGTCGAACTGCAATAAAGACGCATCGAAAACTATCTTTTTCCCTCGACCGCGACGAAGTCCTTGTCTGCAATCTGAAAGCGGGTCCATCCATGCCGCCTTTCCCTGCGAGCCGGGTAACGCAGGCGGCATAAAACGTTGTTCCTGTACCTGAACTTGTTTTTAGTTGTGAATGTCGGTATAAGTCGCGGCTCGCGTGAAGGCAAACAAAATTCCGCGCGCGGCGGCGTGAGACCAGCGGGGGAGGAACATGGGCGGGTTGCTGAGCCGTCCGCTGCGGCGGGGGGACGTTTCGGAGTCGCGGCACGATCGCGCCGGCGCCCGTCCGGTCGCGCTTGCTTTGTCATCCACTCCAATCCGCACAATCTGACAACGGGGTTCGCGCCGTGACGATGGCTTTTGTCATTTTGCTTATTTTTCTTTTGCTGCTCATGTTCGGCGCGCCGATTGCGTTCGCCCTGGGCGTCGCGGCGCTCACCGGCTTTCTGTGGACAGCAGGCCCCTACGCGTTGGTGCAGTTTCCCATCGTCGCGTACCAGATGCTCGACAGCAGCACGTTCCTCGCCGTGCCGCTCTTCATCCTGATGGGAGCCATTCTTTATCACGGCAAGGTCGGGGCGGATTTCTTCAATCTTGCGGCGAGTTTTTTCGGCCACTACCGAGCCGGCGCCGCGATCGCGACGATCTGCGCCTGCGCTATCTTCAGCGCCGTGTCCGCTTCCAGCCTTGCGACGGCCGCGACCATCGGCGCCCTCTCCGTTCCCGCGATGCTCAATCAGGGCTATCCCAAGCGGCTTGTCTTCGGTCCGATCGCCGCCGGCGGCACGCTTGGCATCCTCATTCCACCAAGCGGCGTGATGATCCTCTACGGCGCGATGACCGATGTCTCCATCGGCGATCTTTTCACCGCCGGTTTCATTCCCGGCCTCATCCTCACGAGCCTCCTTTGCGCCGTGGCCATCCTGCTCACGCGCGGCAGCGACGTTAAGGCCCAGCCGCGCGCGACGTGGCATCAGCGCTGGATCGCATTCAAGCAATCGTTCTGGGGTATCCTCCTTCCCGTCATCGTGCTTGGCGGCCTTTATGCGGGCTGGTTTACGGCGAGCGAAGCGGGCGCCATCGCCGTCGTGCTCTCGCTGATCGTCACCATGGCGATCAAGCGCACGGTGACAATCAAGACGCTGCCGCGGGTGCTGATCGAAGGCACGAAAACATCGGGCTTCCTGTTTGCGGTAATCGTCGCGTCCGGGTTGTTCAATCATCTGATGACGGAATTGTCGGTCGTGCAGACGCTGACCGAGTTTGTCGTCAAGTCGGGAACGAGCCAGACCACCGTCCTCATCCTGATCAGCGCGCTGCTGTTCGTGCTTGGCATGTTCTTCGAAGTCGCCGCCCTCGTGCTGGTCATGGTGCCCATCCTCTTTCCGGTCGTCACGGCGCTCGGCATCGATCCGATATGGTTCGGCATCTTTTTCGTGGTGAATATCGAATTCGCCTATCTCACCCCGCCGGTCGGCATGAATCTCTTCATCATCCAGGAAATCGGCCGGCGCTATACGCCGACAAGTTTCAACGAGGTGGTGATATCCACGGCGCCCTATATCCTGTGCCACATGTTCATGCTCGGCCTGCTGCTCGCGTTCCCGAAGATCGCCACCGTGCTGGTCCACTGATGTGCGCCATTGGATCGAGGTAATCCCATGAAACCGATCGTTTTTGTCATCCGCGCGCTCGGCGTCTTCTCGGCCTTCCTGTTCCTGGCCTCCGCCCTTGTGATCGCGTTCGAAACCGTGATGCGCTATCTCGGCTCGCCGACAAGCTGGGCGCAGGACTTCGCCGTCTATTTCATGATCGTCGGGGCCTTCCTCTGCCAGGGCTCGGTCATGCTGGAAGACGGTCATGTGCGCGTCGATCTGTTTCTCGACATGATGCACAAGAAGACGCGCGAGTTTTTCGTGCGCGTCACGCTTGCCATTTCTCTCGCCTATATGGGCGCGATGGCCTGGCACGGCGGCAAGATGGCCTATCGCTCCTTCGTCACCGGCAAGACGTCCACCGGGCTTTTCCTCGTCGACATGTGGATTCCCGAATCCGCGATCCCGATCGGCTTTGCCTTCCTGTTCGTCGCGGCCGTCATCCGCATCCTGTGGCCGAAGGTCGCCACCATGCGGGAAGAACTGGACGAGCACCTGAACGCCTGACGGTGGCAGGGACGCCATTCGGCAATCGATAGCGAAACAATTCTGACGGAGAACGGACGTGGCCTTTGCCGGCGACGCGGTCATCGCGATCTGGAACGATATCACCCCCGAAGGGCGCGCCAATTTCTACGAATGGCACTCGCGCGAACACATGCCCGAGCGCGTCGGCATCCCGGGCTTCCGCCGCGGCCGGCGCTATATCGGCCTCGATGCGCAGATCGAGTTCTTCACCCTCTATGAGGCCGACAATGCCGATGTGCTGGTCGGCAAGGACTACAAGGAGCGGCTGAACAACCCGACCCAGTGGTCGCGCGATTCCGTGGGCGCCTTCCGCAACAATCTGCGCGGCATCTGCCGCCTTCCCTTCTCGCAAGGGCACGCCGAAGGCGCCTATCTGTTTACGCTGCGCTTCGATATCGAGCCGGGCCACGAGACGGCCGTGACCGATCTTCTCTCACAACGCGTCCTGCCGGAAATTCTCGCGCGTCCCCAGATCGTCGGGGCGCATCTGTGCATCTGCGACCGCGAGATGAGCGGCACGAATACAAGCCTGCAGCGCACGCGCCAGATCGGCGTGCCCTACTGGATCGGCATGATCGAGGGATCGACTGCGAAAGGCACCAAGACCGCCGGCAATGCGCTCACCGATGCGATCGGGTCGGCGCAGGGCATCCGCGGCGAAACCATTGGCGAGCTGTATCAACTCGAATACAGCCTCGCCAAGATCGGCCGCTGACCGGCTCGGTTTACGCCGATTTGGCGCGCCGCGAGCGCCAGTATTCGTTCAGATACGGCATGCACTTGTCGTAGGCGATCTTCGCCCGCTGCGTCAGCGGCAGCCCGACATGCTCCGGCCGCGGCACCTCGTATTCGATCTCGGTTTCCGGCGGCAACGCATCGAGGAAATCATACAGCGGTAATTCACCCTCGCCCGGCGCAAGCCGCGCGGTTCGCGCTTCCGCCATCAGGTCCTGATTGCTGGGATTGTCGGTCCGCTTCTTGGCGTCGCAGAGCTGCACGAAGATGATCCGTTTGGGATCGATCTTCTTGATCGCGGCCGCCGTACCGCCGGAGCGATCGAGGTGCAGCGGATCGATGAGGAAGCCGGCATTGGGATAACCCGACTTCTCGACGAGCGCCGCCGCCTGCTCCATGGTCTTCGCTTCGCTGTATTTCATGAATTCGATCGCAAGACGGATGCCGTGCTTGCCGGCGATTTCGCAATATGGACGGAAGATATCGAGGAACTTTTTCTCGTCGGCGATGTAGGTGTTGGCGACGATGGTCTTTGCGCCGAGCTGCGCGGTCGTATCGACGATCGCCTTCAGGTGATCGAGCGTGACGTCCGGGTAGAAATGGTAGGCCGAGATGTTCGACAGATGGATGCCGCTGTCATCGACGCGCTTCTTGATTTCGCGGATCATCGCCGGATTGCCGACGACGTGGGTATATTCGTCGGCAAGTTTGCGCCCGGTGATGCGGACGCCCACCGACTTGAATCCCGCTTCGACGGCCGCGGTGACTGTGTCGGCCGGCGGTGAATTCAGAGTGAGATAGCCGAGCGTGATGGTGGGCATGTGAACCTCCGGGCTGTGTGCGAGTGAAAAATGAAATGCAATCGGGAGAAAGGCTCATCAGGACTTCGCGGCGCGGGGACGCGCCGGCGGGATGCCGCCATAGACGGGCCAGGCGGACGCGGCCATGACGCCGGCATCCGCCGCGATATTTGCGCCGGTCACCGCCGACGCGCGATCGGACAACAGGAATGCGACCACCTCGCCCATCTCGCGCGGCTCCGGAATGCGGTGCAGCGGACTGACCTCGTCGAGATTGACCCCATAGCGGCCGCCGACCCGCAGCCGTTCGATCATGCGCGCGACCAGAACGAATCCCGGCGTCACTGCGTTCACGCGCACGCCGCTGCGGCCCCACTCGACCGCCATCCCTTCCGTTAGGCTGTTGACCGCCGCTTTCGACGCGCAATAGCCATGCGCGGGCGACGAAAACTGCCCGGCCCAAGACGAGAAATTGACGATCGATCCGCCGCCACGCGCGGCCATGCGTTTGGCGAAGGTGACGTCGACGAGATAGGTGCCGCGAATATTGGCGTCGAGCAGCCGGTCGAACGCCTCGACCGGTGTGTCTTCCGGCGGACGCTTCTCCTGAAAGACCGCAGCCGCGCACACGCAGCCATAGATCGCGCCGTGTTTGCTTTCGATGTCGGCCGCCGCCTTCTCGATCGAGGCCGGGTCGAAAATGTCGATCGCGATCCAGTCGCCCTTGCAGCGCGCTGCAACCCCCTTGGCGGCTTCGACGTTGATGTCCGCGACGATGACGCGCCAGCCATAATCTGCGAGCACCAGGCTCGTCGCCTCACCAATACCGGCACCGCCGCCGACGACGACCGCAAGCCGCCGCTGGCCTTCGTCGCCGCGCTTCACCTCTGCCACGCCACGCTCCATCGCTTACTGAACATTGGGAAGATCCGGCGACACCACACGGAAGGCGGCGTGCCGACCGGCGCGGCGGCCCGATGTGAATGCCCAGCCCAGATGATGGCCAAGACCTTCGAGCAGCATCCCGCCCATGCCGATGAAGCCCGCGGCAAACAAACCGGGAATGGGCTTGTCGTCCGCGCCGAGCACTTCGTGCCGCTCGTTCACGGCGACACCGGAATCGGAAAACGTGATGTAGTGGTGCACGGGACCGAGCGCGACGAAGGGCCCGCGATCGAGCGCCGGCCGCGTGCCGCGCCGCGACACCGCCGAATTCGACCCCGCCGCGTTCGCATTGTAATCGTCGAGCGTGCGCTTGAGCGCAGTTGCATCGATGCCGAGTTTTGCCGCCAGCTTCTCAATCGTCGGCGCTTCGGTGTAGATGTCTTTTCGCGTACGGCGGTAATCGGGCAAATAAGCGAAGGCGATGCCCGGCGCGGTGGAAATCTGGAACGGCGGCGCCGAGAATTTCTCCGCCAGCTTCCCGTCGAGCAGGATATAGGCGACGCCATCCGGCTGCGTCGCCACGTTTGCCGATGGGTCGGTCAGTTCGTCGTTGAACCGCTCGCCGCGCTTGTTGAGCAGCAGCGCGCCCTGCTTGTAGAGATTGGGCGAGGATTGCAGCACCGTCGTCAGGAAGCTCATGATGAACGGGCGCAGGAGCCAGCTCGGCATGTGGTCGAGCGACCAGCTCATGAAGCGCGTGACGATGCCAATCGGCGGAATGCGCAGGATCCATTTGTCGCGCGGCGGGGGAAACCGCACGCCGCCGAGAAAGTGTTGCGCGTTGATCATGCGCCCGCCGGCCTGAACCACAGCCTGGTGCCCATCGCCCGTATTGGTCGGATTGATCGGCATCGCCGGCGCAGCGCGCGGAGGCAGATGCGCGCGCCGCATCTCCGGATTGCCGGCAAAATCGCCGGTCGTCAGCACGACGCCGCCGCGGGCGCGAATCTCCAGCGCGCCGGAGGGCGTGTCGCAGAGGATTCCGGCGGCGCGCCCCTCATCAAAGATGATCTGACGCAGGCGGCAATTCAGGCGGACGTCGACGCCAAGACGCGATGCGCGCCGGCGCAGATGATAGATATAGGCGCGCGAATTCGGCAGCACATTGTGCATGCGAGGCTTGCGATGCGGCGGCTCGGTCAACGGCCCGTGAAACACGACGCCCATCGACATGAGCCAGCGCAGCGTATCGCTGACGTTATCGATGAGAATGCGGCGCAGCGCGAGATTGTCCGGCAATCCTGTGCGGGCGCAGAATTTGCCCATGTCCTCGAAATGATCGTCGGGACAGTCGCGGATTCCCTTGCGCAATTGATGCGGCGTATTCGTCGCGGTGATGGAGCCGACCGAGCGGGCAGTCGAGCCGCCGAGCGCAGCGTTCTTTTCCACCAGCACGACCGAACGGCCGATGGTCGCCGCCTCGATGGCTGCGGCAAGCCCCGACCCTCCCCCGCCGACAACGACGACGTCGGCCTCCACGACTGTCGCCGGCCCGGCGTTTTTGACGGAAGCAGAATGGGATGTTGCGATATTCATGACGGACTAGGCAGGACAAGCGGCGCGCAGCGCAGAGGCGCGCAATCACGGATGAGAAAACGAGGCCGCGCCGCCCTTGCCGGGCGGCGCGGGAACGCATTTATTTCACGTTGGCGATGTCTTCCTTGGCGAGCTCATAGATCTTCACGCCGATATCACCCGCCTTCTCCTTGAGGTAGGTGGTCGAGACGCGCGTGCCGATGTCGTGCAGCTTCTTGAGGTTGTCGGCGTCGAACTCGATGATCGGGAGAGCCTTGCCGATCTGCTCCCACGACACGTTCTCGGCATCTTCGGCGCGCTTGCGCGACGCGTCGCCCGCGACCTTGCCTGCTTCGAGCAGAAGCTTCTGGTCGTCCGGCGACAGGCTGTCCCAGACGCGACGGTTCACGGCCACAGGATGCGAGCTGAAATAAAGCGGCCAGCGCGTCGCATATTTCGTCACTTCCATCCACTTGCGGTCGGTAACCGACGGCGCACCGGTATGCGTGCCATCGAAGGTGCCGCGCTGCAGGGCCATGTAGACCTCGCTCGACGACATGACGACAGCACCGGCGCCAAGCTCCTTGAACAGCGCCGCTGTCATCGGGAAGGCGCTGCGCAGCCGCAGGCCCTTGAAGTCCTCGACCGTCTTGATCGGACGCACGGTGTTGACGAGCGCCGCGTCGACACCGGAATCGATCCAGCCGATGATCTTAACGTCATTCTTCTCGAGCTCGGTTTCGAGCGCCTTGCCCATCTTGCCGCCGATCGCCGCGCGCGCCTTGTCATAGCTCGTCAGCAGCATGGGCGCGTTGAGCACGTGGATCGAGGGCGTCGTGCCGCCCCACCATGACGCCGTGGTGAAGGCAATTTCGACCGCACCGGTTTCGACGCTCTGCACCAGCGCGCGTTCGGTATAGAGCTGTCCGCCGCCGAACACCTTGATCTGCGCAGTCTTGCTGCGCTCGTTGAAATACGCCGCAAGCTGCTCGGCGCTCGCATGCATGTGGTTCTGCAGCGGCATGTGATGTGCGAGACGAAGTTCCTTCTTCTGCGCCTGTGCCGGCATTGCGCCGAGCGCGGCAGTCAGGACCGCGCCGAGGGCGAGGCTGACGAAACGTGTCTTGAACATTGTTCCTCCTAGGGGGTGGTGTGTTTCTTCGAGTAGCGAATGCAAGCGATCAGGCCGGCACCTTTTCCCGGTACATGCGCATCGTGCCCGCGAGCCGGTAAGCGTCTTCCACGAGCTTGAGCGTCCCGAGCTGATCCTTCGCCGACGTCCAGAACGGCTTGCCGCTTCGGTTGCAGTCGACGAAATGCTGGATCGAGAGGTCGAAGCATTTCTGCCGCATCTCGACCTCGTCGAAGACGTGCTCTTCTTCTTCGGTGCCGAACAATTTGAGCACGGCATTGTCGAGAAGGACGCTGCAGCGTGTGCCGGCGATCTCCAGGCGGTCCGGGGAACGAATGTGATGCCCGGCGGCGCACAGCACGCCTTCGACCACGGCCGCGACGCCGTTTTCGCTTTCCAGCAATACGGTGGCCACATCCTCCCCGATCACGGTGCCGGAACCGTGGCCGATGCGTGAGGCAACGACGTCGAGCTCGCCCAGCAGCGAACGCGTCACGTCAAGCTCATGAATGAGGGATTCCGCGATCAGCAGCCGCTGCTCTTTGGCCATGAACGGCTGGCGCACAAGAGCCGGCACGACGCCTTCGGCGTTGCGCAGCATGTTCGAGCGTTTGAGCGAAATACGGTAGTGAACGATCGAGCCGAGGCGGCCTTCGCGAATCCATTGGCCGATGATCGTGTAATAGGGCCGATAGCGCCAATTCTCATTGACCATCAGGCGGATGCGATCGCCGATCTCGGCAATCAGTGCCGTCGCCTCGGCATGGGTCGGACAGAGCGGCTTTTCACAGATGGCATTGAGTCCGTTCTGGGCGGCGAGCCGCACCATGGCGGCGTGGGTTTCGCGCGGCGTGATGATGTCGACGAGATCGAGTTTCTCCTTGGCGAACATCTCTGCCGGCGACTGATAATAATGTGTCGCGCCGAATTGCTCCGCCCGCGCCTTGGCACGGCTGATGTCGGGATCGCAGGTTGCGACAACGTTTGCGCCCGTGCACCGCTGCCAGGCCACGAAATGATCGGGGCTCACCTGACCGCAACCGAGCACCCCTACGCGATAATCCGCCCCCGCCATGTCCGCCCTTCACTTAGTTCTTGTTTATGAACTCGTATCATTAGCAGAACTGTTGCGAAGGCTCAACACGCATGGCGCCAAGAGCACGGTCGCATCGGGCGCAGGTCTTGCGCGGGGCGAGATCGGGGCTCGCCTGTTTGGCGAGTGGCGCCGCGGATGCGCGAAAAGGCTGGACGAAGCACGCGCCGGTTCTATATCCCATGGCCATCGGCGCTCCGCGCCGACCGCGACTCTTGAGGCCATTCGCCCGTTTGAATAACGTGGCCGCCGCGAGAGCCCGGTGGGGAATAGTTCAATGGTAGAACAGCGGACTCTGACTCCGTTAATCTAGGTTCGAATCCTAGTTCCCCAGCCAGCATTCCTCCCCATTTTCGAGTGCGAAAAAGCCGTCACTTGGCCAGCTGCGCGCGACATTTCGGTCCGGGCTTAGCCCCCCCGAGTCGCAGCAGAAGAGTCAAGCGATGGCCTTTGAAAAATATGACTCGCCACGACTCGCGCGAGGCGGATTCATTCTTGCGCCCGCGAGGTCGAGCGCATGAGCGAAATGTCTCTTTTCAGCTATTCGAGCAATCCTGGGCGGAGCGTCCCGGAAGCTACCCAGCCTGCGCGCGAGCGGCTTCTGACTTTTGCGGTCGTCTCAAGCCTCGCTGCGGGGACCCTGATCGTGGTCGCGGCGCTGGCCGGAAGCCTCTAGCGCCCACTTTCAGCCGAGGTCGAGAAGCTCGGACACGGAGCTGCGTAGGCGCTGCGCGTCATAAGGTTTGCCGAGAAAGGCGATGGGCGAGAAGCTGCCAAGCCGCTTCTGCAGCGCGGCGCGGTCTTCTCCACTTGCGATCAGGAGCGGCATGCCCGGCCGGCTCTTGCGGATATCCTGAATGAGGTCGTCGCCGCGCTTGTCGGGCAAGCCGACGTCGAGAAAGACCATGGCGTAGCTGGCACCACCGCTGAGGTGTTGCATCGCTTCGGCCGCGGTGCCGGCTTCGTCGGATTGGTAGCCGAGTTCGACCAGCATATCGACCGCGAGCATGCGGATGAGGACCTCGTCCTCCACCACCAGAACCCTCCCCGCATTGCTCATTCCCAGTCCTCGCTTCGAGTGGCGGCAACGTCCGGTCGCATCGCCGTACCTTCTTCTGGTGCAGGTCGAGAGGCCGATCAAGGGCCGCATTGTGACGATATTCCGGCCATACAGAAGGGCCAACAACCATCGCCGCTCCTTTTCGGCGCGACCGCGACATGATTTCCAAGGCCTTGGTAAGCGAAGAGAAAAGAAAGCCGCTCGGCCGGGGAATCTGTCACATTCTGCATCAGGCAAATTTGCCGAGAGGGATTGCGCCCAGCACATGCGCGCGCCGCGAATTTTGATTTTCGATTCCGGACTCGGAGGGCTGACAGTCTATCGCGAGATCGCAGCCGCGCGCCCGGACGCGAGCTTTATCTATGCCGCCGACGACGCGGGCTTTCCTTATGGGCCTTGGGCTGCGGACGCTCTTGTCGCTCGTGTCATTGCGGTGATGCGCGGCCTGATTGCGGAGTACGCGCCCGATCTTGTCGTGATTGCCTGCAATACCGCCTCGGTGCAGGCACTGGCCGCTTTGCGTCAGGCCTTCACGGTGCCGTTTGTCGGAACGGTGCCGGCGATCAAGCCCGCCTGCGCGGCGTCGCGCTCGAAGCGCGTGAGCGTGCTTGGCACCGAAGCGACAGTCGCACGCGAATATACCAAGGCGCTGATCCGGGAATTTGCGCAAGGCTGCGCGGTCACGCTCGTCGGCGCCAGGCACCTCGCCGAATACGCCGAGGCGTATCTGCGTGGCGAGACGATCTCCGACGACGCCATCCGCGCCGAGATCATGCCTTGTTTCGTGGAGGACGGCGGGGGACGGACCGATACGGTCGTCCTTGCGTGCACGCACTATCCTCTTGTGCTCGCGCGGCTGAGGGCTCTGGCGCCATGGCCGGTCGACTTCGTCGATCCCGCGCCGGCCATCGCCCGGCGCGTAGTCGATCTGCTCGGCAAGCCCTCGCCGGGCCAGCATCATCCGGAGCCGCAAATCCGCTTCACCTCCGGCCGCCCGGTATCCGCTGCGCTCCGCGGCGCGCTCGAGACTTTTTTGCCGACCGGCGACAAGGTGTCGATGCCTTGACGCGCGGCATGCAGTCGGCATCTTGCTCAAGATCCTCGGGGGAATGTCGGATGAATGATCGGTACCTCGCGCGCTCAGTGGCGCTCTGCCTTGCATCAATTGTCGCGTCGAGTGCGGCCGGCGCTGCTGACATCACCTACGATGATCTGCAGGGGGCGACGATCGAAGCAAAGGTGGTGTACGAGCGAACCTTCAAGCGCGACGGCATGCGCCGGCAGAACGAAAATCACACCACCGTCATCCTGCAGGTCGGCCCCGGCACGACGCTGCAACAGACGCACAAGGTCGCGATCGTCGCCCGCGACGGCCGCATCGTGGGTGAGCGGTCCCGCTCGCTCACCCTGGAGCTCAACAAGCCGCGCGACTATGCCGAGGGCAACATCGTCTGGATTTTCGAAAATGGCGGCCTGACCCGGCTGCAGACGTTCGCGGCCGGCGGCCGGCGTCTCGGCATCACCTTCGTCCGCGATGCCGGCGGGGCGTTGAAATGCACCTTCGTCGCTCCCTTCGCCCGGGAAGACGGCGTCGGCGCGGTCGAAACGGATGCCGTCGTGCGCCCCGGCGCGGCGGTCGAGTGGCTCGACATCAAGCAGAAATCGACGAGTTGTCTGGTGTCCAAGGCGTCCTAGACGGGTCCCGTCCGCCGTTTGACACCCCAGGGCTTTCCCCCTAGAAACCCCGCGCCCGGCGGGCTTTTGCCTGCGGGCGTTTCGCGACCCGCGGTCTTTCCAAGTTTTCCGCAATTTATTGCGCTTCGGCTTGAAGACCTGTCGGTTCCGGCCCGAATGGCCGGGACGTCAAGGAGGGCGCGTTTCCTCGACCACACATTGCAAACTTGAGGACGCGATGACAAAGCGCACGACTGCGAAATACAAGATCGACCGCCGCATGGGCCAGAACATCTGGGGGCGGCCGAAAAGCCCGGTGAACCGGCGCGAATACGGCCCCGGCCAGCACGGCCAGCGCCGCAAGGGCAAGCTCTCCGATTACGGCGTCCAGCTGCGCGCCAAGCAGAAGCTCAAGGGCTATTATGGCGACATTTCCGAGAAACAATTCCGCGGCGTGTACCAGGAAGCCATCCGGCTGAAAGGCGATTCCGGCGCGCACCTGATCGGCCTGCTGGAGCGCCGTCTCGATGCGATGATCTACCGCGCCAAGTTCGTGCCGACGATTTTCGCGGCGCGCCAGTTCGTCAACCACGGCCACATCAAGGTGAACGGCCGCCGGGTCAATATCCCGAGCTACAAGGTGAAGGTCGGCGACGTCGTCGAGGTGAAGGAAGCCTCGAAGCAGCTGCCGCTCGTGCTCGAAGCAGTCGCCTTGGCCGAGCGGGACGTGCCCGACTACATCGAGGTCGATCATTCCAAGATGTCGGCCAAGCTGACGCGTATTCCGCAGCTCAACGAGGTGCCCTACGCGGTGCAGATGGAGCCGCACCTCGTCGTCGAATTCTATTCGCGCTGACGGAATCAGCGCCTCCCGATTCTCTCGATATCGGTGTCCGGTCGCCTGTGGGTCATCCCGCAGCGTCCGGACGCATGTCTTTGGGATGCCTCACGTTTTGGGCACCGACGCCAAATTTGGTGGGTTAGCCTACGACTTTTGTCTATATTTAGTGGGCATGGTCGTCGTGCGGATGCACCGGCAGCGGCCATGGGCGACATCCTAGGGAGAAATGCCAATGAACGGGTTGCAAGCCGTCAAAATGTGGATCGGTGCGTTGACTGAAATCGGACTGATGCTGTTGGCGCTCGCGATCGTCGCGGCGCTGCTTGTCGGCGGCAACGTACCCTTCTTCGGGTCGGTTGCGGCGAACATCATTTCGTTCGTGAAGGATCTCGGCTCGAACGGCCTTGTCGGCCTGATCGCGCTCGGCATCATCGTGTGGTTGTTCGCGAACCGTAAGATGGCCTGAGCGCGGACGCGCCCAAGTCGTCGGACAGTGCCGGGTGGGGAGCCGTCGGCGCTCCCCATTCCGGATGGCAGGGGACCGCCATGCTGGATTTTCTGGACCATGCGAAGCGCTGGCTGCGCGAGTTCATCGAGCTCGGATTTCTGTCCTTGCTCGCGCTCGTTCTCGTCTATCTGATCCTCGGCGACAATTCTGGCGACTTCGTCAAGTCCGTTGCCGAGAATGTCGGGAAGTTTGTCGCGCTGATCACCGCGCCGGGGCTGATCGGCATCGCGATCATCATCGCCCTCGTCTACCTGATCGCGCCGCGCTGGCGCCAGGCGGCGGCTGCCGCGCCGGATGAAAAGCCGGTTCGCCCGGCCCGTTCGCGCCGCTCATAAGCGAATGGCCGGGCTAGAGACCCGGCCATCGCAAAACCGTCGCGGCGGCGCGCGTCAGGCGAGCGCCTTGCCCTGAACGACGAAGCCTTTTTCCTTCAGCAGACTCTGCAATTCGCCGGCCTGAAACATCTCGCGCACGATGTCGCAACCGCCGACGAACTCGCCCTTCACGTAGAGCTGCGGGATGGTCGGCCATTGCGTGTAGGTCTTGATGCCCTGTCGCAGATCATCGGACTCAAGCACGTTGATGCCCTTATAGGGTACGCCGAGATAATCGAGGATCTGCACGAGCTGGCCGGAAAAGCCGCATTGCGGGAATTGCGGTGTCCCTTTCATGAAGAGGACGACGCCGTTGCCCTTCACTTCGTTGTCGATGAATTCGTGAATTCCGCTCATGTCGCTGTTCCTTTATTCCGCCAGCCGAAAGACCGGCAGGATTGAAGTGCAAGCCGTCCGACCGCTCGCCACATCCGTATCTCGAAGACGATGACCACGGCAAACGCCGCTGCCATCAGAATCAACGTCATAGCTATGTCTCCGGCACGCCGGTCTGCAAGGCCAAGGCGTGCAGTTTGCCCCCCATTTCCCCGCGCAGGGCTTGATAGACAAGCTGGTGCTGCTGCACCCTGGATTTGCCGCGGAAGCTTTCCGCGATCACCGTGGCGGCATAATGGTCGCCGTCCCCTGCAAGATCCGTAATTGTGACCTGGGCGTCCGGGATGCGGCTTTTGATCAGCCGCTCGATCTCGCTGGCTTCCATCGGCATGTCGGTCTCCGGGCGGCTTCGGCTGGCCGCCGTCTTGTGACGTCCATTGATGCGCGATGCCGGCCGGCCTTTGCAACCCCGACCTCCGCTAGACCGTCGCCGGCAGCGTTCCGGACATATAACCCGGCAGCCAGCCCTCGAACGCCTGCACAAGCCTGGCGACCGGGATTGGCCTCTCGCCGGAGATGACCAAGGCATCGCCCCCGGTCCGGCCCAGCCGGGAAGCCGGAACCTGGGCGACGCGGGCGCGCGCCTCGATTTCAGCCGCTCCCGCTTCCGACGCCGTGACCACGTAGCCGGCCTGATCCTCGCCGAACCAGAAGGCGTGTGCGGGACCATCCTTCGGCGCTTCGAGGGTGGCGCCGATGCCCGATGCCATCGCCATCTCGGCCAGTGCCACCAGCAGGCCACCGTCGGAAATGTCATGCACAGC
The DNA here is from genome assembly GCA_964604745.1 of uncultured Hyphomicrobiales bacterium. Classification (GTDB taxonomy): domain Bacteria; phylum Pseudomonadota; class Alphaproteobacteria; order Rhizobiales; family Xanthobacteraceae; genus Pseudorhodoplanes. The sequence continues at coordinate 511 of CAZSAW010000254.1, read as the reverse complement.
AGTCACTTGCGAATCGAGAATCAGACGTCGCACGAACTCGCCGTGGCGCTTCTCAAGTTCCAGATGAACTGGCGGCGGGGCACCCTCCTCCCGGCCGCAAATGTCCCGCAGATAAAGCGATTGGCCGAGCCAGGATGGCTTTTCTCCAAGCAGAAGAATCATCTCGCCGGAGTTTTTGAATCGCAAACTCATCGACTTCATAAAGTCGTTGAGGAGGCCGACGCCACCGATGGTCGGGGTCGGGAGAATCGCGCGGCCGTTAGTCTCATTGTAGAGCGAGACGTTGCCGGACACGACCGGGAAATCGAGCGCCCTGCACGCCTCGGCAATGCCGCGCACGCAGCCGACGAACTGCCCCATGATCTCCGCTCGCTCGGGATTGCCGAAATTCAGATTGTCCGTCAGCGCCAGCGGCTTGCCGCCGACGGCGCAGATGTTGCGGAAGGCTTCCGCCACCGCCTGCTTGCCGCCCTCGAATGGATCGGCCTCGCAATAGCGCGGCGTAACGTCG
>CAZSAW010000253.1:0-30688 GCA_964604745.1 uncultured Hyphomicrobiales bacterium | reverse complement strand
TCGTCTTCAGCAACAACCCATTTCACCGCCACACTGGCATCGACAACCAAGGTCACCGATAGGGCTCGTCGTTGTCGCGGTCCTCGCGAATAAGCGCGGTGGAGTCGCCGGGCACAGGACCGATCTTGTTGCGAATCTCGTCGATGCGCGCCCAGATTTCCTCTTTCGACGGCTTGAATTTCTCCGCGATCGCTTCGCGCGCGGCCTGCGCCAGCGATTGGCCCTTGCGCCTGGCGGCGATTTTCAGCCGTTCGTAGATTTCGGGTTCGATGTCGCGGACGAGAAGATCGGGCATGGGTCGGCTCCTTGATATCAAGATGATATCATCGCTGTCGCGCCGTTTTCAATTCTTGACTTTATTCCTAACAGGATTATAGTCATAGTCATCCCGCCCCGGTTGCCGGGGGCGTCTCGAGCGTCTTTGACGCGGGGCGGGTGGCGATGGCGGTGCGCAGGGGTCCAGGACGTAGACCCAACGCGCATCGCGGCCCAAGCCGCATGGTCCCGGCGCGCCAGCTGCGCGTCGCGGGGCTAGAGCGGCCGGTGTGCGCTTCGCGCTTTACGGCGCGCGCACCGGCACGGCCCCAAAGCGGTGGTTAGGCTCCCGACGAAGCGCACCGCGCGAGGGAGCCTGAAACTGACCGGCCACCGGGGGTCAGGCGGAGCAAGCCTCAAACATCGCGCGCGGAACGCCGGGGGACCGGCTTTTCCGTGGTGACTGCAATCTCATGCACTCAAACTCACACAGTGCATGAGGCCGCGGGCAGGCTGAGAGCCCGGCGTTCCGCGCGCCCCGGTTTGCCGGGGCGGGAACAGCCCCGCGCGGCGGGGATCGGACGGACTGCGGCGTACCCGGCGCCGTCAAAACAACACGGGCGCCCGGGCACGCCTGGACGACGGCGGATGCGGTCAGCAGCCCTTCATGCGGTCGACGCACCAGCGATTGCAATATTGCACCTGGCCGCCACGCGACGAGCAGGTCTGGAAACATTGCTCGGCCGACTTGAACGGGCAGCTCTTCTTCGGTTTCTGCGCCTGCGCAACGGTGACGCCGGACGCGAGCACGCTGACGGTGGCGATGGCAAGCAGGGCCTTGCGGATCATGGGTCGCTCCCCTCGGGTTTTGCTCGGGTTATGAATGCGAAACACGCCGGTACCAACGCCGCCATAGCAGCACGCCTTGGCCCGTGCCGGAAGCCCGTCACGCGGGCGCGAAATGGCCCGCAGCCGAATGGGGCCATGCGCACCCGATGCGCACCCCACCTTGCCCCTCCCCGCCCGCCGACGCATAGTCGCGCTCCACTCGTCCAGCGCTCATCCAGACAAAACATGTGAGGGGGAACGACCAGCATGAAACTCGTCCGCTATGGCCCGGCCGGGCGCGAGAAGCCCGGCATCATCGGCCCCGACGGCAAGATCCGCGACATCTCGCGCGTGGTGAAGGACATCAACGCCGATGCGCTCGCGCCCTCGAGCCTCGCCAAGATCAAGAAGCTCAATGTCGCGCGCATGAAGCCCGTTGCCGGCAATCCGCGGCTTGGCCCCTGCGTCACCGGCACGCGGCATTTCGTGGCGATCGGGCTCAACTACATCGACCACGCCAAGGAGACGAATGCGGAAATCCCGAAGGAGCCGATCATCTTCGAGAAGGCGCCCTCGTGCATTTCCGGCCCGAACGACAACATCATGATCCCGAAGGAGTCGAAGAAGCTCGACTGGGAAGTCGAGCTCTGCATCGTCATCGGCTCGCGCGGGCGCTATCTCGCCAAGGAAAAGGCGATGAGCGTGGTGGCGGGCTTCTGCGTCTGCAACGACGTCTCCGAGCGCCACTTCCAGATCGAGCGCGGCGGCCAGTGGACCAAGGGCAAGGGCTGCGAGACCTTCGGCCCGATCGGGCCGTGGCTCGTCACCCGCGACGAGATCAAGGACATCAACAATCTCGACATGTGGCTCGACGTCAACGGCGAGAAGAAGCAGCGCGGCAACACGCGCACGATGATCTTCAACGTGCAGCACGTGGTCTGGTATTGCTCGCAATTCTTCGTGCTGGAGCCGGGCGACCTCATCACCACCGGCACGCCGCCGGGCGTCGGCCTCGGCATCAAGCCGGAGCCGCAATTCCTGAAAGCGGGCGACGTCGTCACCCTCGGCATCCAGGGGCTCGGCGAGCAGAAGCAGAAGGTCGTGCCGTTCAAGTAGGGCACGCGCCGGCAGACGGACGTGCAATGCGCCACGCAAGGCGCGCCAAAACAAAAGGCCCCGGATCGCTCCGGGGCCTTTCGGTTGAGAGATGCGCTAATTGCCGAACAGGCCGCGTCCGCCGTCCGAGCGGCGCGACGGCATGAAGATGTCGGCGAAGGACCAGCGCGAGGATTGTGCCGGCGCGGCCGTCGGCTGTGTGTAGGTCGCGGCGCTGGTCGCGCTGCCGGAGAACAATCCCCGTTCGCGCGGCGCCGCTGCCTCGATCGCGGCCGGAGCATAGAGCGGCATTGGCGCGGACGCAGGGGCGGCAGCATTCGGCGCAGTCGTGCGCGCCTCGACCGGCGCAGCCGCGGGCTTCGGCGGCAGGCTCGCCGGCGGACGCGACGACGTGCGCACATAGGTGCGCGGGCCGTGCTTGGCGCGGGGCGCCGGCTGCGGCGTCTGCGTCGTCCGGATCGCGGGCGACACATCGTCGGCGAGCGCCGGACGTCCGCTCATGGTGCTGCGGCCATCGTAAAGCGACGACACCGTCAGCGGCGTCTGCAGCACGCCGGCCGGCGGCACGCCCACGCCCTCGCCTCCCTCGGCCGGAAGCGGCAGCATCGCAGCAAAGACAATGACGGGAAGAATCAGGTTCGATCGCATCGCGGACCTCCTCGCGCCATCGCAGGCGCTGCGCGCGTGACGAAAACCTCCAGATTCTTCTAGGGCCTTTATGGTTAACGCGGTGTTAACCCCGCGCGTCCAGCACGGCCTTGATCGAGATGCGCGACCAGGCGGCGCTGCGCTCGGCGAACGCGAAATAGGAATCGTGGATCTTGCGCGCCCGCTCTCCCCTGGCGGCAAGCTCGGAAAGAATGTCGCGCGCCTCCTTGCGCGCGGCGGCCACGAGATCGGGTGAGAAGCTGCGCAGCTTCACGCCGTGCTGCGTCGTCAATGCGCTCAGCGCCTCGGCGTTGAGCCGTTCCATTTCCGACAGCGCGAACGAGGCCTCGGCGGCGCAGGCATGCGCGATCACGGCCTTGCCTTCAGCATCGAGCCCATCCCAGGCTTTCAGCGAAACGATGCATTCGCCGGTGCCGTTTGGCTTGTTGAAGCCGGGGCCGAAATAGAACGGCGCGACGCGATAAAGTCCGAGCGCGATGTCGGAGCCCGGTCCGACGAACTCGGCGGCATCGAGGACGCCGGACTGCAGGCTCGCGAGGATTTCAGCCGGTGGAGTCGTCTGCGGCGTCGCGCCCAGACGGCGATAGACTTCGCCGCCAAGTCCGAGCGAACGGATTTTCAATCCGCGCAGGTCGTCGCGGCCCGCGATCTCGCGGCGGAACCAGCCGCCCATGCAGACGCCGGTGTTGCCCGCCATGAACGGCTTCACGCCGAAGGGCGCGTAGAGATCGTCCCATAACGCCTGCCCGCCGCCGGCTTCGACCCAGGCGACATGTTCATTGGGCGTCAGACCGAACGGCACGGTCGTGAAAAAGGCAGCGGCCGCTTCCTTGCCCTGCCAGTAGAACGAGGCGGTGTGGCCCATTTCGGCGACACCGGAGCCGACAGCGTCCAGCACTTCGAAGGCCGGCACGACTTCGCCCGCGGCGGACACGGATATTTCGATACGCCCGCCTGAGAGGGCGCGGATACGCTCCGCAACGCGTTCGGCGGACATGCCGGGACCCGGCAGACGCTTCGGCCATGACGTCACCATGCGCCAGCGCAGCGTCGCGGCGCGCGCGATGCCAGACGCTGCGAGCGCCGTCACGCCCAGCGCGCCCGCGCCGATCAGCTTCCGTCGGTTCACGCTCATGATCGCCTCCCGCCTCACCACCAGCGGTGACAATGATGTACCGGCCCGTGACCCTTGCCGATCGACAAACGATCGGAGGCTGCGATCGCGGCCGAGATATAGGCCTTTGCCTCGCGCACGGCGTCCCGCAGCGGCAAGCCCTTCGCCAGCCCGGCGGCGATTGCCGACGACAGCGTGCAGCCCGTGCCGTGTGTATTTCGGGTCGCGTAGCGCTCGGAGGCAAAACGCGTCGTCACGTCAGCCTCGACCAGCAGGTCGATGCTTTCGGCGCCCTGCGCGTGACCGCCTTTCATAAGAACGGCGCGCGCGCCAAGCGCAAGCAGCTTTTCGCCCTGCTCCTGCATCTGCGTTTCCGTTTCGGCGATCGCCGTCTGCAGAAGCGCGGCGGCTTCGGGCAGGTTCGGTGTGATAACGAGCGCGCGGGGGAAGAGCACATCGCGCAGAACCGCGATTGCTTCTGGCGCAAGCAGCCGATCACCTGACGCTGCCACCATCACGGGATCGAGCACGACCTTGTGCTGCTTCCATCGGACGAGCCCGTCCGTCACCGCTCTGATCGTTGGCACCTGCGACAGCATCCCGATCTTCACGGCGCCGACATCGAGATCGGAGAAGACGGCATCGATCTGCGCGGCGATAAAGTCCGCCGGCACGTCATGGATGGCGCTCACGCCTTTTGTGTTCTGCGCCGTCAGCGCGGTAATGACCGAGGCGCCGTACACGCCAAGCGCGGAAAACGTCTTGAGATCGGCCTGAATGCCCGCCCCGCCTCCGGAATCAGAGCCGGCGATGGTGACAGCGATGGGCGTTGTCATCCCGGGCTCCGCCGGGCAAGACCGGCATCGACGATGGCGCGCAAGGCACGCGTCACCTCGGCCGGCTTCGGTGCAAGTGTGAGGGCCGAGATGACGGCAACGCCATCCGCGCCCGCAGCGATCACGTCGTCGGCATTCGTTGTGTCGATACCGGCAATGGCGCCGACCGGCATGCGCGGCGCGCGGGCCCGCATCGCGGACGCAAGGCTCGCGAAGCCAGACGTCCCAACCGGCGGTTCGCGATTGTCCTTCGACGACGTCACGAAGACACCACCGATGCAAACGTAGTTGAGAAGTTCGACCGGAGCGGCGCGGACCTGGTCCACCGTCTTGATCGAAAGCCCAATAATCGCGTCGCGCCCCAGCAGACGCCTAGCGTCGGCGACCGGCATGTCATCCCAACCGACGTGGACGCCATCCGCGCCGACTGCAAGCGCGACATCGACACGGTCGTTGATGAGAAGTGGAATATGGAACGGTTTGAGCGCGGCCTTGATCGCTCGCGCCTCTTCGATCAGGCGCAAGGTGCTGCCGAGCTTGTCACGCAATTGCACGAGCGTCGCGCCACCCTCCGCGATTTCGCGTGCCAGATGGGCGAGATCGCGCCCGTTCGCGCGTTCCGGATCGAGCAAAGCGTAGAGGCGGAGGTCCGGGCGCATCACGCGACCTTGGCGCGCGCGATGAGTGTCGCGCGATCGAGATTGTAGAGCGCGTCGAGAATTTCGACGGCAAAACTCCCCGGCCCGCGAGCGCGCTCGCCTGCAAGTTCACCCGCGACGCCAAGGCCCAGCAAAGCCGCCGCGGCGGCAAGGCTTGTATCCTTTTCGACCGCGAGACAGGCCGCCAGCAGAGCGGACGCGGCGCAGCCCATTGCCGTCACGAGTCCCATCAAGCCATGACCGTTCGAAATATGGAGCGTGCGCCTGCCGTCGGCGACAAGATCGGTCGCTCCTGTCAGCGCGATCACGACACCTTGCGCGTTCGCATAGCGCGCCACTGAGTCGGGATCGGCTGGCGCGGCTGACAGCGTCCCGAATTCTGCGGTATTGAGGCGGATCGCAGACGGCTTTTGTTTCACAAGCGCGCGCGCGTATTCCGCGCGCGGTGGCGAACGCTCGATCAGCACGGGGTCGAGCACCCATGGCTTTTCTTGCGCCTGCATTTGCCGCGTCGCGATGTCGGCTGCGGCCTTGCGCTCCGGATCGAAGGTGCCGAGGTTGACAAGCAGCGCATCGGCGCGCGCCGCGAAGCTCTCAATCTCCTCGCGCGCGATCGTCATAGACGGAATGGCGCCACAGGCGAGCAGCAGATTGGCCGTGAAATTCTGTGCGACCGCATTGGTGATGCAATGCACGCGCGGACGGCGCTCGCGCACTTGGGCAAGAATGGCTGCGGCGATGGAAGGAAATTCGTTCAGCGGCGCATGCATCTCAAGTCCCTCCGCCGGAATGACCCGGATCAGGTTCGATGGGTTGGCAAACGCCTCTCAGTCCGGATCGCCGGACACCCCACGAGATTGCTGCCGCATACCTAATCCGCTGCGCGGGCAAGCGCAAGCGGCGGTGTCGCTCGTCGCGGGGCCTCGATGGCGCAGTTGTCGTGTATCGTGCCGCATGCGTTCCGGATGGCGACGCGACAGCAGCGCATACGCGGCGGCGCTCACGTTGGGGCTCTGGCTTGGCTCACCCGGCGGCGCTTCGGCACACCCCTTCGTCGAAGGTCTGCCGGGATTTCCCGGCGGCTTGCTGCATCCACTCCTCGTGCCGACGCACGTGCTCACCCTCATCGCGTTCGCGCTGGTCGCGGCACAGCAAGCCAGAAGACATCGCAGTGTACTGACAGCGGCATTTCTTGCGGCAAGCGCAACAAGTATCGGTCTCATCAGCCTCGCCTTCGCCGAGGATCGTGCGGGCAATGTCCTGCTTGGATGCACAATCCTCGCCAGCGTTACCGTGGCTTTCGGAAGATCGCTTCCTCTCCTCGTCACTCTTCCGTTCTTTGTCGTCGCGGCCTTGGCGCTCATGTTCGATTCGGTGCCGGCGAGCGTATCCATTCGCGATACGTTGCTCGCGCTCGTCGGAACCGCCTTCTCGTCGTTTGTGATAACGGCGTTGCTGGGCAGCCTCGCGGCGATGGCATGGCGGCCGTGGCAGAGGATCGCCATTCGCATCAGCGGCTCCTGGATCGCTGCCATCGCCGCGCTTGTCCTGGCACTGAGCTTGCGCTGAACGCCGCTTGCCAGCCTTGCTGCTTTTTGCTGGATTGGCCCCGCCCGGAGGCCCGAATGATCCCCTTCTTCGTCCAGATCAAATGCCAACTCGGCAAGTCGTATCAGGTTGCGAACGCGCTGGCGGATGCTGAAATCGCGTCCGAAATCTATTCCACGGCAGGCGAATTCGACCTGCTTGTAAAGTTCTATGTCGAAGCCGGCACCGACATCGGCCATTTCATCAACGAGAAGGTCCAGGGCATTCCCGGCATTCAGGACACGCGCACCATCATCACGTTCAAGGCGTTCTGAACGGATTCGCGCATGGGCGATATGCCGCCCGGCCTTCATCCGATCCGCGGCCTTTTCGGCATGTGCCACCTATTGGTCGACGAGGCCGGAGCGACGCTGCTCGATACCGGCCTGATCGGCGAGCCCGCTCTCATTCGCCGAGTGCTGCGAAGACGCGGCCTCGCGCCCGGCGACATCAGAGCCATCGTGCTCACCCACGGCCACATCGACCATGCGGGGAATCTGGCCTGGGCAAAAGCATTCAGTGGCGCGCCGATCTACGCGCACCCGCTCGAACAGGCGCATATCGACGGCAGCTATCCCTATTCCGGCGCCAATCGCTGGTGCGGACGGCTCGAGCGCGGTGGCCGGGCCGTGTTGCGGGTCGGTGCTCCGGCAAAAATTGATGTGCCCCTGGCCGATGGCGACGAGTTGCCGCTATGGGGAGGCCTACATGTGGTGCACCTGCCCGGGCACACGCTCGGCCATTGCGGCTTCTTCAGCGAGCGGCATAGCCTACTTTTCACCGGCGATCTGTTCGCGAGTTACTTCTTCAGCGTCGGCGTGCCTCCGCCCATATTCAACGATGCGACCGAGCTGATTGCGGGAAGCCTGGAAAAAGCGCGCCGGCTGGATCCGCGATTCATGATCCCACAGCATTACGACTTCTTCGACGGCACGCTGCATCGCGAGCGCTTCCAGCGAATGCTGGCACGGATGAATCGCCGGTAGACACGGCAGAGCGTATCATTTGCCGATCGGCGAACTTTCGACTGCGCTCGTTCGCAGACGTTCCAGACCGAGCTGGCGTTCGCGCCAGATCACGAACAATCCCGACACCACGACAATCGCCGATCCGATGAAGATGTGGATCGTCGTCACTTCATCGAAGAAGAAGTAGCCGATCAGGAAGGCCCACAACATCGTCGTGTAATCGAACGGGGCAACCATTGAAGCCGGCGCATAGCGATAGCTCTCCGTCAGCATGATGTGGGAAAGCCCGCCGAGGATGCCGATGGAAACGAGCGCGATCAGCTCTGGCCAGGTCGGCTGGTACCAGACGAACGGGAGCGTCACGGCGCTGATCAGCGCGCAGATCAGGGAAAAATAGAAAACGATCGACGCCGTCGTCTCGCTGTCCGTCAGTCGGCGCGTCTGGATGACGGAGCCGGCGTTGGTGAAGGCCGACGCGACCGCGCAAACGATTCCAATGGTGCTTGCAACCGATCCGGCAGCCACCGTGTGAGAAAGATCGAGATAGGGCCACAGCATCACGATCACCCCGACAAGGCCGACGACGACGGCCGACCATCGGTAAATCCGCACCCGCTCCTTCAGGATCGCGGCAGCAAGCGCGACGGTAATCAGAGGCGAGGCAAAGTTGATCGCCGTGACATCGACGAGCGGCAGCCGGGCGAGCGCGGCAAAATTCAGGAACATGCCGGCAACGCTGATGAGTCCGCGGCCAAGATGGCCAAACGGGCGGCCGGTACGAACTGCGGCGCTCAATTCGCCGCGCCAGGCATAGACCGCGACGACCGGTATGATCGCGCAGGCCGAACGGAAAAAGACAACCTCGCCCACCGGCACGGTCTCGCCGACGAACCGGACGAGGCCCGACATGATGGCGAACAGCCAGACTGAAACGAGCTTGATGAGGATGGCGTTGAGGACGTTCATTTTTTGGTTGGGCTCGCTGACCGCCCGCCCGCGCAGGCGAACAGACGATCATCTCCCTGCCCCGGAAGGCAGAGCCACCGCCAACGATAGCAGAATCGCGGCTGCGTCGAGGCATGAGATTTTCACGGCCGACGCCTGCGCTGGCGTTCCGCGCGGATTGGTCGCGGAACGGATTGCGGGACTTCCCCGCTTACATCCGAAGCTGGCGCTTGCCTTCCTCGATCGCCGCCCAGACGCGCGCCGCGGTCGCCGGCATATCAAGGTCGCGAATGTTATAGTTGCGCCACAGAGCATCGAGGATGGCATTCATCACGGCCGGACATGAGCCGATGGCGCCCGCCTCGCCCGCACCCTTGAAGCCCAGGGGATTGTTCTTGCAGGGGACGTTGCGCGTCTCGAAGGTGAAGGCGGGCATGTTGCCTGCGCGCGGCATGGCATAGTCCATGAAACTCGCCGTGAGCAGCTGGCCGGATTCGGCATCATAGACGGTGTCTTCCATCAGGGCCTGCCCGAGTCCCTGCACGCTGCCACCGTGCACCTGCCCGGCCAGCATCAACGGGTTGAGCGTCGCGCCGAAATCGTCGACCACCACGTAATTCACGATGGCCGTTTCGCCGGTCTCTTCGTCGATCTCGACCTCAGCGATGTGCGTGCCATTCGGGAAGGTCGGCGCCGGCGGGGTGAACGCATCCGCCGCAGTCAGCTTGTCGTCGGTTGCGCCCGGACGGCTGGCGAGATCGGAGAGCGACATCGCGCGGTCGGTGCCGGCGACGCGGACCATCCCATCGGCGAATTCAAGATCGCGCGGGCTCGCTTCGAGCGCATCGGCGGCGAGTTCCTTCAGGTTGTCGGCGAGCTTCCGTGTCGCGCTGGCGACCGAGGCGCCACCCGCCGGAATCGAGCTCGATCCGCCGGTCCCCAATCCGGTCTTGATGCGATCGGTGTCACCCTGAACCATGCGTATCTTGTCAGGGCTCAGGCCAAGCTGCTCGGCAATGAGCTGCGAATATGAGGTATCGTGCCCCTGGCCGGTCGTCTGCGTGCCGATCAGGAGGGTGACACCGCCATCCTTGTCGAGCGTGATCGTCGCCGTTTCCGGCCCGTTGCCGCCACAGGCCTCGATATAGGTCGCAAGGCCGATCCCGCGCAGCTTTCCCGCTTCCTTGGCGGCGGCGGCACGCGCCTTGAAGCCCTTCCAGTCGGCGACGTCCTGCGCGCGCGCCATATGACCCGCGAACTCACCGGTGTCGTACACTTTGCCGGTCGCCGTTTCGTAAGGCATTGCGCCTGGCTTGATGAAATTGCGTCTGCGCACCTCGTCCGGCTCAAGCGACAGCTCGCGCGCGATCGTATCGACGAGACGTTCGATCACATAGGCAGCTTCAGGCCGCCCCGCCCCGCGATAGGCATCGACAGGCACGGTGTTGGTGTGCGGCGCGCGCACATGGATGAAACACGCGGGAATGTCATAGACGCCGGGGAGCATGCCGGCCCCGATATAGGGAATGTAGGGCGCATAGGTCGACAGATAGGCGCCCATATCGGCCAGTGTGTTGACCTCGAGCGCGAGGAAACGGCCGTCGCGATCGACGGCCATGCGCGCCGTGGTGAGATTGTCGCGCCCCTGCGCATCGGCGAGGAAATGCTCGCTGCGTTCCGCGATCCACTTGACCGGACGTCCGGCAAGTTTCGCGGCATGTACGACCAACGCATATTCGCGATAGGGGAATAGTTTTGTGCCGAAGCCCCCGCCGACGTCCGGCGTGATCGCATGCATCTTGTCAGGCGCGATCTTCAGCACGCGCTTGGTAATGATATCGCGAACGGCGTGCGGACCCTGGCTGCCCAAAATGAGAGTGTAGCGATCCTGCGCGGGATCGTATTGGCCGATCGCCCCGCGCGTATCCATGTAGTTCGTGACGACGCGCTGGTTGACGAGATCGAGCGACACAATGTGCGCCGCCTTGGCAAAGGCGGCCTTGGTCTTGGCCTCGTCGCCGAGCGTGAACTCGAAAGACAAATTGCCCGGCCGCTGCTCCCACACGAGCGGCGCCCCCGGCTTCAGCGCCTGCGCTGCGCCGACGACATGTGGCAAGGGCTGCCAATCGATCGACAGCGCTTCGGCGGCATCGAGAGCCACGTCGAGGGTCTCAGCAACCACAAACGCAACCGCGTCGCCGACATGCTTGACCACATCGCGAGCGAGCACCGGATAAGGCGGCACGTTTATCTTTTGCCCCGGCACGGCAGCCGTGCAAGGCATGTTGCCGAGCCCGGTAACATCCTCGCCCGTCAGAACAAGCCGCACGTCATGCATGACCCGAACCGCTGCGGCGTTGCCGATCGAGAACCGCGCATGCGGATGCGGAGAGCGGACGACCACACCGTGCAGCAACCGATCCGGCGCAAAGTCGGCGATATAGCGCCCGGCCCCGCGCAGCAACGCATCGTCCTCCTTGCGAGGGACGGCCTGACCAACGCCAAATTTCATCGGAGCCATGTGTGGCGAGATCCGGATCTTGAGGTCATTCCGTGGAGCGCGCCGCCGCGGCCGTGACGGCACGGCGTCGGGCCCACAGGGCGATCCAGCCGCAGATCACATAGAAGACCGGCGTGAAGATCAAGCCGAACAGCGTGACGCCGATCATGCCGGAGAAGACCGCCGTCCCGAGAGTCTGCCGCAGTTCCGCGCCCGCCCCGATCGCCCAGACGAGCGGTGACACGCCGAAAATAAAGGCAAGCGATGTCATCAGGATCGGCCGCAACCGCAGGCGCGCGGCCTCGACGGCAGCCGCGAACCGGTCGCGCCCCTCGTCCTCAAGCTGCTTGGCGAATTCCACAATCAGGATTGCGTTCTTGGCGGCAAGGCCGATCAGCACGACAAAGCCGACCTGGGTCAGAATGTTGTTGTCCTGGCCCCGCAGCACGACACCAATGATCGAGGCGACGAGACACATCGGCACGATCAGGATGACGGCGAGCGGCAGCGTCAGGCTTTCAAACTGCGCTGCCAGCACGAGCAGCACGAATACGACGGCCAGAATGAATGCAAAGCCCGCCGTATTTCCCGCGCGCAATTGCTGAAAAGCGAGCGTCGTCCATTCGTAGCTGAATCCTTCCGGCAAGGTTGATGCGGCGAGCTTTTCCATGATCTGGATGGCGGCACCCTGCGAGAATCCGGGCGCGGCCGCTCCGTCGAGCTCCGCTGCCGGATAGAGGTTGTAGCGAGGCACGCGATACGGCCCGGAGATGTTGCGCACAGTCGTGAACGCCCCGATCGGCACCGTGTCGCCGCTCGAATTACGCACACGAATCTTCAGGACGTCCTTGGTGTCGAGGCGAAACGGACTGTCCGCCTGCGCGAGGACGCGATACGTGCGGCCGAACAAATTGAAGTCGTTGACGTACGACGAGCCGAGATAGGTCTGCAGCGCCGCGAACACATCGGGAATGTTGATACCGAGAAGTTGCGCCTTGGTGCGGTCGATATCGAGATAAAGCTGCGGCGTCGACGTCTCGAACAGGGAGAAAACCTGCATCACGCCCGGCGTCTGCGCGGCGCGCCCCATCATGGCGAAGACGGCGCCCTGCAACGCTTCGGGCCCACGCCCTGCCCTGTCCTCGACCATCATGCGGAAGCCGCCGGCATTGCCGATGCCCGAAACGGGAGGCGGCTGCACGACGAGAACGAGCGCCTCCTGAATGGCGGCGAGGCGACCGAAGAGCTGGCCCTGAATGGCGGCGGCAGACTGACGAGGATCGCTCGCCCGTTTCTCAAACGGATCAAGCGTGACGAAGATGGCGCCGGCATTCGGGGCGTTGGTAAACGTCGCACCGGAAAAGCCGACGATATTCACGGCATGCGCCACCCCCGGTACCTGCAGGGCGATTTCGACGGCTCGCCTGTTGACCTCGTCCGTGCGTGCCAGCGACGCCGCCGCCGGCAGTTGCGTGACGATGACGAGGTAGCCGCGATCGAGCTGCGGGATGAAGCCAATCGGCGTCTTGCGGAACTCGTTGAGGCCGACCGCAAGCACCGCCGCATAAGCGATCAGCATCAGGACTGAGATACGGACGGCGCGCGCGGACAGCCATCCATAACCTCGCGCGAGCTTGTCGAAATAATGATTGAACAAACGGAAAAAGCCGTGGATCGGCACCTCCCACCAGCGATCGCGATGCTCGGTGGAGTGTGGCTTCAGCAGCAGCGCGCACAAGGCTGGCGAAAGCGTAAGCGACACGATCAACGAGATGATCGTCGCGCCGGCAATCGTCAGTGCGAACTGACGATAGAATTGCCCGGAAATGCCCGTGATGAACGCCGACGGCACGAACACGGCGCAAAGCACGAGCGCAATCGCGATCAGCGCCGTGCCAACCTCGTCCATACTGCGGATGGCGGCATCGCGCGGCGAAAGTCCGTTGGCGATATTGCGCTCCACGTTCTCAACGACGACGATCGCATCGTCGACGACGATGCCGATTGCCAGCACAAGACCGAACAGCGACAGGTTGTTCAGCGTGAAGCCGAAGATCGCCATGAAGAAGAACGTACCGATCAGCGAAACCGGGATCGCGACAATGGGAATGACGGCCGCCCGCCACGTCTGCAGGAACAGGATCACCACGAGGACGACGAGCAGAATCGCCTCGGCGATGGTCTCTTCCACCGCATCGACGGATTGCTGGATGAATTCGGTCGGGTTGTAGACGATCGTGTATTTGAGGCCTGATGGAAACCGCTGGGAAAGCTGATCCATCGTCCGGATGATTGCCTCCGAGGTCGACAGCGCGTTCGACCCCGGCCGCTGGAAGATGCCGAGCGCAATGGCCGGATCGCGGTCGAGATAGGAATTCGTCGAATAATCCTGCGCCGCAAGCTCGACGCGCGCCACGTCCTTGATGCGCACCACAGCGGTGTTGGTCTGCTTGACGACAATGTTGGAAAACTCGTCCGGATTGGCAAGCCGGCCCAACGTTTGCACCGATACCTGGAAGGCAAGAGGATCCTTCACCGGCGGCTGATTGAGCACGCCGGAAGCGACCTGGATGTTCTGTCCCTGCAAGGCCGTCACAACATCGCTTGCCGTCAGGCCAACCGATTGCAAGCGGTCGGGATCGAGCCAGATGCGCATCGCATAGTCGCGGCTGCCGAACACGATGATGGAACCGACGCCGTCGACACGCGTGACCGCGTCCGTGACCTCGAGGGTCGCATAGTTGGAAATGAACAGCGTGTCGCGAGACTTGTCGGGCGAATAGAGGTGCACGACCATCATCAAATCGGGCGAACTCTTGCCGACGGTCACGCCGATATTGCGCACGTCGTTCGGAAGGCGCGGCTGCGCGATCGCGACGCGATTCTGCACCTGCACCTGCGCGATATCGAGATTGGTGCCGAGCTCGAAGGTCACCGAAATCGTGAAACGGCCGTCTCCCGTCGAGTTCGACGAGATGTACAGCATGTTCTCGACGCCGTTGATCTGTTGTTCGATCGGCGCAACCACCGTTGAGGCGACAACATCGGCGCTCGCGCCGGGATATTGTCCGGACACGTTGATGGTCGGAGGAGCGATTTCCGGATATTGCGCGATAGGCAAACGGAAAAACGACACGCCACCGACGATCACGAATACGATCGACACGACCGAGGCAAAGATCGGCCGGTCGATGAAGAAATGCGATATCCGCATAAATCGGCGCCTATTTCTTGGTGTCCGCTGCGGGCGCAGGCGGCGTCGCCCCCTGCTCCTGCGGCGTCACCTTCTGGCCTGGACGTGCGCGCATCAGGCCGTTGACGATCACCCGTTCGTTCGGCCCGAGACCTTCCTTGATCACACGCAGGTTATCGCTGAGCTGACCAAGCGTGACGAATTTCTGCGCCACCACATTATCGGGCCCGACGACATAGACGAATTTGCGCACCTGCTCGCTGCCGATCGCGCTGTCGGGAACGAGAAGCGCCTCGTGCGCGGGCGAAGCCGGAACCTGAATGCGCGCGAACATGCCGGGCGTGAACAGCCCTTCCGCGTTCGAAAAGACCGCGCGGCCGCGGATCGTGCCGGTGCTGCGCTCGATGACGTTGTCGACGAAATCCATGCGGCCGAAATGCGTGAAGTTCGTTTCGTCAATCAGCTTGAGAGACACTTCAGCGCCCTTGCCACGGCTGGCATTATCGGCGCCCTCGCGACCGGCGCGCTCGTAACGCAGGAACGATGCCTCGTCGAACGTGAACTCGAAGCGAATCGGATCAAGCGAAACGATGGTCGCCAGCAGCGTGGTCGAACCGGCGGAGTTTCCGCCGGTCACAAGGTTGCCGGGCGAGACGCGACGATCGCCGATGCGCCCGTCAATCGGCGCGCGCGGCTCGGTGAACTCGAGATCAAGTTCGGCCTGCCGCAAGGCCGCCTCGGCGGCGGCAACGGCCGCATCGGCGGTACGCTTCGTCTGCTGACGCTGCTGGAATGTCTGCTCGGTGATTGTCTTGTCGCGCACGAGTTGCTGGCCGCGTTCGAGATCGGCCTCGGCAAAAGCCTGATTGGCCTTCGCCTGCCCGACATTGGCGCGTGCCTGATCGAGCGAGTTCTGGAACGGGCGCTTGTCGATGGTGAAGAGCGGATCGCCTTCCTTCACCATCTGGCCATCAGTGAACTGCACTTTCTCGAGGTAGCCGGAAACGCGCGCCCTCACCTCCACCGAATTGATCGCGACAAATCGTCCGACATACTCGTCGTAGTCGATCACCGCACGCTTGGTCGGAGGCGCGACCGTCACCGATGGGGGCGGCGGGGCGGCCGGAGGCTGGCTCTGCCCGCAGGCGGCCAACAGAAAAAGAGCCGCGATAGCGGCAATGCGAAATAAAGAGAACATCCCAGGCTCTCGTTATGGAACACGCGGAGATAGGGCCTGCGCTGTGCGAATGGAAGCGGTGCAACAAAGGCAGGTTGCCTCCCGGCCGCCCCGCTATAGGGGGCGTGAGACCGTTTGTCGATGCGATTCAATGTCTTATTCGACCATGGTCGTGGGGCCGGCAGCGGGTGTGCCCCGGCGGGCGAAATATTGCAGCCAGTTGCGCCCAAGCAACACGATGACGATGCCGCCATAAGAAAGCGCACCCGCCACGATCAGGCCCGCGAGAACGACTTCGTCACGCCCGTGCATT
Organism: uncultured Hyphomicrobiales bacterium; assembly: GCA_964604745.1. Lineage (GTDB taxonomy): Bacteria > Pseudomonadota > Alphaproteobacteria > Rhizobiales > Xanthobacteraceae > Pseudorhodoplanes. Next base: position 14,528 of record CAZSAW010000253.1, on the reverse strand, counting down.
GCCGCCGGCAGCCACGTCAGCAGAAGCCGTTGCGTCATCCACAGGACAGCCGCCAGCATCAGCCCGGCGCCAAACAGCAATGCAGCCGAACGTTTCAGGCTGTGGTCCAGGACCAAAAGGTCGCGGCGCATCGCCAGCCAGCAGACAAGGCCGAGATTGACCCAGGCTCCGATCGACGTGGCGAGAGCGAGTCCCACTTGCGCCAGCGGTCCCATCAACAGAATCTTGCAAACGATGTTGATACCTGCGGCGATCAGCGCCGCCATCACTGGCGTTGCCGTGTTGCCGCGCGCAAAAAAGGTGGCCGTCGCGCTGCGAATGAGCACGAATGGCAACAGGCCGATCGCATAGGCCGCGAGCGTTGCACCGGCAGCATCGGCATCCGCGACGGTGAACGCGCCGCGCAAGAACAGCGCGCGCATGAGCAAATCCGGCACGACGACGAATGCGACAACGCAGGGGATCGACAACAGCAGCGTCAGTTCGATGGCGCGGTTCTGCGCGCGGTGCGCGCCGGCCTCATCGCCCGCAGCGACGCGCGACGCCATTTCTGGAAGGAGGACGGTGCCGACCGCGATCCCGATCACCCCAATCGGCAACTGGTTGAGCCGGTCCGCATAGTAAAGCGCGGACAAGGCGCCGGTCGCGAGAAAGGTTGCAATGATCGTGTCGGCAAAAAGCGCAAGCTGCACGCCTGCGGAGCCGACGGTCGCCGGGCCGAGCGCGCGGAAAAACGCGCGCACGTCCTTGTCAAGTTCCGGCCAGCGCAAACCTGCGAGCACTTGCGCGCGGCCCGCTGCGCCCATGACCAGCAAGGCTTCAAGAACGCCCGCCGCGAGCACACCCCAGGCCGCAGCGTGACCTGCGCTGGGAAAGAACATGACGAGCGACAGCGCGACGATGATCGACAGATTCAACAGGATCGGCGCGGCGGCCGCCGTAGCAAACCGGTTCAGCGCATTGAGGATGCCGCTGTAGAATGTCACCACGGTGATGAGGAGAAGATAGGGAAAGGTGATTCTCGTCAGCTCCACCGCCAGCGCGAAACGGGCTGGATCGTTGCCGAATCCCGGCGCCAGCAATTCGATCACTTGCGGGGTGAAGAGAAGCGCAGCAGCCAGGATCACCGCCTGCGATACGATCAATAAAGTGAAGATGCGGTCGGCCAGCAGTTTTGCCGCGTCCGTTCCCTCCTGCTTGCGAACTCGCGCATAGGCGGGAACGAAAGCCGCATTGAACGCGCCTTCGGCGAAGATCGCACGGAAATGGTTTGGCAGGCGCAAGGCCACAAAGAACGCATCAGCAGCCGGGCCCGCGCCCAGCACCGCCGCGAGCATGATGTCACGCGCAAATCCGCTGATGCGTGACAACAGCGTGAAGCCGCCTACCGTGAAGATGCGTCCGATCATTCGCCTGCCGAGGCGCGGGAATCGCGCGTTCGCGCCCGACCATAGAGACCCGGCGACGCGGCGACCACAGGCCGGGGAAGTGACGGTAAAAAACGGCAGCGGGGTCGATGGGCCCTGCTGCTGCCAACGAATAATGTCTTGTCCCGACGGTACTTTTCGCTGGGTGCGGGCCGCCCGTTACGGCCGGGCGAGACTTCGGCGCACGACCGCAACGATGCGGTCCTGCACGTCTTCCTGCAGGTAGGCATGCATCGGCAGGCTGATGACCTCGCCGGCGAGGCGATCGGTTACGGGCATACCGCCCTCGACGACCGGAAAATCCCGGTAAGCGGTCTGTTTGTGAAGTGGCTTTGCGTAATAGATCGCCGTCGGAATCCCTTGAACCTTCAAATCCGCCGCCAGCCGATCGCGCCGCTCAGGAGCGACGCGAATGGTGTACTGCGCCCAGACCGAGGTGCAATGCTTCGGCACCGCCGGGACGGTGACGACATTGCCGAGGGCCGCCGAATAACGCCGCGCCACGCGGTCACGCGCGGCAAGCTCATCGGCAAAAATGCGAAGTTTCTCGATCAGGACGGCCGCCTGCATGGTGTCGAGGCGCGACGTTCTGCCAATCCGCACATTGTCGTAGCGGTCACTGCCCTGTCCGTGCACGCGAAGGCTCTTGATCGCTTCGACGAGATCCTCATCGTCGGTCAAGACCGCGCCGCCGTCGCCGTAGCAGCCAAGCGGCTTGGCCGGAAAAAAGCTCGTCGCTGTCGCCGCGCCGAAGGTTCCGAGCGCACGGCCCTTGTAGCTCGCGCCGAAGGCCTGAGCGGCATCGTCGAGAATGTAGAGCTTGTCCGAAACCGCGACCGCAGCCACGGCGTCGTGATCCGCGGGCAACCCGAACAGATCGACCGGGATGACCGCTTTCGGCTTGAGCCCGGCGCGCCGCGCGGTCGCAATTGCACGCTGCAGACTTGCTGCGTCGATATTGAATGTCTCGGCATCGACGTCGACGAAAACCGGCGTACCGCCGACGAGAGCCACCGCCTCGGCCGTGGCGCAGAAGGTGAAGGCGGGACAGAAGACAGCATCGCCGGGGCCAATGCCGCGTGCGCGCAACACAAGCTCGATTGCATCGGTGCCACTCGCGCACGACACCGCATGGCGAGCGCCACAAAAGGCGGCAAGCCGCTGTTCGAATTCCGCAACCTCCGGCCCCATGATGAACTGGCAATGAGCCATCACACGCGCGACGGCCTCATCGATGGCGCGGCCAAGGCGGCGTCGCTGGGCGGCGACGTCAATGAAAGGAATGGGAGCCTGATCCAGGCGAGCGTGTTGATTCATCACTCTTCAAACCAGTGGTCAGCCAGCGACGCGCTGGGGACCGCGCGACCGCCAGCTACTGCGATAGCCTGGCCGCTCTTCGAGACAACGGATGGCGATGGCCAGGCTGTCGACGCCCTCTTCGCCAGTGACCGCAGGCGGCTTTCCTTCGCGAATAGCGTGAATGAAGGCGGCAAGTTCCGCGCGCAGCGGCTCTTCATGGCCCACCGACAGATGGCGCATCGAATAGCTGCCGTCGGTGCGGAATCCGAAGCATTCGGTCACCTGCCGCGTGAGCAGATCACCCATGATGTATTTGCCGCGCGTCGCGACGTGAACGGTGCGCGCCTTGAACGGCGTCAGCCAGTTCGTGTTGATATGCGCAAGCACACCCGACGCCGTGCGGAACTGCAGCAACGCGATGTCCTCACGCTCGGCGACGGCGCTCGACAATTGCGGCTGCACCTCGACGATTTCGGAATCCGTGAACCAGCGGATCAGGTCGATATCGTGCACGGCAAGATCGATCACCACGCCGACATTGGACATGCGCGGCGGGAACGGCCCGACGCGCGTGATCGCCACCGACAGGATATCTTCATTTTGCAGCGCGACCTTGATCGCCTGCACCGCCGGATTGAAGCGCTCCACATGACCGACCATCAATGTGACACCGGCCTTGCGCGCCGCCGCGATGATGTCGCGCCCCTCCTCCACCGTCGAAGCGATCGGCTTTTCGACAAGAACGTGAATGCCCCTGTCGATGCACTTGAGCGCGATCTCGTGGTGCAGATGGGTCGGCGCCGCAATCGTGATGGCTTCGGGGTTATAGGCAAACAAATCGTCGACATAGGGCACGGCCGGCACGGTGAGGACGCCGGTCACCTGGTCTCGCTGCGGTTCAGCGGGATCGGCCACGCCGACAAGGGACACATCGTGGAGGTTTGAGAGGACGCGCGCATGGTTGGCGCCCATCACGCCGACGCCGACGACGCCCACGCGCAGAGGCCGGTTCGCCTTTTCACTCACGAATCCGCCCCATCGCCGACGCAAACCCCTGACGCTGCTTTACTATTGGTAGCATATCCTGCGGACCGAAGCGACAGGCCTGCGTCGTCCCCCGACCTGCCCAACGATCCATTTTCAAGGCTGTTTTAGAGCGGGATACCGGGAAACGGGAGGAGCGGAACCTGCCGGTCCCTAGCGCGGCACTGAATGAGCCATCGCATCGAGAGTCAAGCCGGCTGACAGCGCGTCCTCGCGGAAGGCCTTGACCGCGTCGAGCGACAATTGGGCATCGGTTTTGCTGCCGATCGCGGGCAGCTTTTTCAGCACGTCCGCCGGGGCCGTGATGATGTGGCAGCCGATTTCGTCGGCTTCGATCACGTTAAAGACCTCGCGCGTCGAGGCCCAGATGATCTCGATATTGGCCGTCTGCCGTGCACGCCGGACCGCGTCCCGCATCAAGGGACGATAGTCAATTCCCAGATCCGCCAGCCGTCCGGCAAAAACCGAAACGCAGGCCGGCGCTCCGCCCGCCAGGGCTTCGATCGCGCGGTCGACCTGATCGGCGGTGAAGATCGCAGTCATGTTAACCTTGACGCCATCACGGGACAGGCGCCCCACGGCGTCGAACAACGGCTCCCCTGCCGTGTTGGTGACCGGCAATTTCGCGTAAACGTGTTTGCCCCACGACGCGATCACCTGCGCCTGCGCCGCCATTTCCGCGATCTCGTCTGAAATCACCTCGAACGAAATGTGCCGGTCAGGGATAGCGCCGACGAGTTCATGGGCATAGGCCTCGTAATCGCGAACACCGGCCTTCTTCATAAGCGAGGGATTGGTGGTGAAACCGGCGATCCATGCGTTTCTCGCCATTTCCACCATCTGCGCCTTGTCCGCGCCATCGGTGAAAAGCTTGACCTTCAGATCGTTCAATGTCGGCATCGGGATCATCCCTCGCGGCAGCCCTGTCCGGCGCCGGTCGTTCTCTTAGGCGGGATGGCTACCCTAGCGCAAGATTGCGGCAGCGTCAGGATTGGTCCTGCGATCAGGAGCGCCGGTAATCGTCCTCGATGCGGACGATGTCGTCCTCGCCGAGATAGCTGCCGGTCTGAACCTCGATCAATTCCAGATCGATCTTGCCCGGATTCTCCAGCCGGTGCGGCGTCCCGATCGGAATATAAACCGACTCGTTTTCGTGCAGAGTCTTGACCTCGTTCCCCACCGTCACCTTCGCCGTGCCGCGGACCACGACCCAGTGCTCGGCGCGATGATTGTGATATTGCAGCGAGAGCCGGCCGCCGCGCTTCACCACGATGCGCTTGACCTGATAGCGCGCGCCGCTGTCGAGCGACTGATAATCGCCCCACGGCCGGTGAACCCGAAGATGGTTTTCCGTAACCGCGGGCGCGATCTCCCTGAGCCTCTGCACCAGCCGCTTCATTCCGGTCGTGTTTTTGCGATCGGCAATGAGGACAGCATCTTCGCTCGCGACAACGACGAGATTTTCGACACCAAAGAGAGAGACGATGGCCTTGTCCGACGATGCATAGGAATTCTGCGTATCGACCAGCACGGCCGAACCGCGCGCCGAATTCCCGGCCCCATCCTTTTCCGACAATTCCCAGACCGCGTGCCAGGAGCCGACATCGGACCAGCCATAATCGACCGGGATCACCGCCGCGCGCTCGGTGCGTTCCATGACTGCGTAGTCGATAGAGTCGGCTTTAGCCGCCGCGAATGAATCCTTGTCGAGGATGACAAAGCCGAGATCGCTTCCGGCCTTGTCGACCGCAGCGGTCGCGGCTGTCACGGTCGCGGCATCGGATTTGCGGTATTCGTCGAGCAGGATATTCGCGCGGAACACGAAGTTTCCCGAATTCCACAAATACCCTTCAGCGATATAGCGCGCGGCGGTGGCTTCGTTCGGCTTCTCGACGAAGCGTTCGACCGAAAAGATCTGGTTTCCGAGCGCGCCGTCCGGGCGGATATAACCATATTCCGTTGCCGGCCGATCCGGCCTCACGCCGAAGGTCACGATCCTGCCGTCGCGCGCACCGCTGGCAGCGATGCGACAACTGTCCACGAATGCCGTCTTATCGGCAATGACGTGATCCGCCGCGAGCGCAAGAACGATCGGCTCCTGCCCGCGTCGCTCCGCAAAGGAGGCGCCCGCCGCGATGGCAGGACCGGAATCGCGACGCATCGGCTCGAGCAGGATATCGGCTTCCGCGCCGATCTCCTGCAGTTGCTCGGCGACGAGAAACCGATATTGCGCGTTCGTGATGATAATCGGCCGGTCGAAGGTGCCGGGAACGGAAACGCGCTGCACCGTCTCCTGGAAAGTCGATTGCGGACCGAACAGCCGCAGGAATTGCTTGGGCCGTCCCTCGCGCGATTCCGGCCAAAGCCGGGTACCGGCGCCGCCGCACATGATCAGGGGGACAATGCGGTCGTTCATGCATTCCCCTCCAATCGCCGGCTTGGCGCGGTGCGCATGCGGTGCGCGTCTTCCACTCGGGGTCAAGATGCGGCGCGACCGGCACGTGTCGCTCCGGGCCGGTTTGACGTTGCGGCCACGGCATTCCAGACTGGCTTTCTACAATAAAGAAACTTTCAGAATCATTGCACCACAAAAAGCCCCACTGGCGGGCCCGGGCGCAGCGGCCCAAGAAATGGCAAGACCGAGCCTTCATCGCCCGATTCCGGAAACCATGCCGACGAAAGCCTGATCGATGTGGCTTGCCGCCGCACTCATTGCCGGATCCTGCATTGTTTCCGCGGCGGCCATCGAGCTCCTGCTGCCGCTCTTGCGCCGCTACGTTCTCGCGCGCCCCAACCCCCGTTCCTCGCACCAGAGACCGACGCCGCAAGGCGGCGGCATTGCGGTTCTGGCTGCCACAGTCGGAACAGCGCTCGTGGCTTACGCAATGGCGGGGGCAAGTTATAACGCCTACGTAGTTGCACTCGTTTTCGGCGGCGCCCTCCTCCTCTGCATGGTCGGCCTCGTCGACGATATCCGCCCGATCGCGATCGCACCTCGCCTGCTGGTGCAGGCAGTGGCGGTGTCGATGATCGTTGCCGCATTGCCCGGCGACATGTCTCTCATCCCGGTGTTACCTGGCTGGGTCACAAAGGCGATCCTCGCAATCGGCGCCATGTGGTTCGTCAACCTCGTCAACTTCATGGACGGCATCGACGGGATGACGGTGGTGGAAACGATCCCAATCACCGCCGCGCTTGCGGCGTTCGGGGCGGTCGGCGTGCTGCCGGCCGACGCAACGGTCGCAGCGCTCGCGCTCTGCGGTGCGATGCTCGGCTTTGCACCATCCAACCGGCCGGTCGCCCGCCTTTTCCTCGGCGATGCCGGAAGTTTGCCGGTCGGGCTGCTTTTGGCGTGGATGCTGATCCTGCTGGCGAAGACAGAGCCAATCGCGGCTGTGCTGCTGCCACTTTATTATCTCGCCGATGCGACGCTCTCACTCCTGCGGCGCGCCGGGCGCAGGCAGCGGATCTGGGAGGCGCATCGCGATCATTTCTATCAGCGCGCGTTCGACGGCGGCCTCTCCGTCAATGGCGTGATCGGTCGCGTATTTGTACTCAACGTCGCCTTGGCCGGACTCGCCTTTGCGTCCGCGACCGGGCAGCCGCTCGCGGTTCAGTTGGTATTGCTCACGATCGGAGCCGCGCTGGTGGCGCTGTTGCTCGCGCGTTTCGCGCGCCCGACCAAATCTCTGAAGACGTGATCGTCTCACGTCATCAAGCGGCGGCTTCGCCGCGAAAGTCGGGAACCGCGGCCCGCAGCACGCGATCGACAGCCACGCGGTCGTCGCGTTCGAGCGCCGTCCTCAGGCTCGCAAGCCAATCCCGGATCGCGTCGAGCGGCGGCGTGTTCGGACGCGCGGCGACAATGCCGGCGATGCCGATGTCAGCGGTCGGCTCCTCGCGCGAGAACAGAATTTCATGCAGGCGCTCGCCGGGACGCGTGCCGATATAGCTGATGTCGATGTCGCGGCCGGGTTCGAGACCGGACAGGCGGATCAGCCGCTCGGCCAGGTCCACGATCTTCACGGGCTGACCCATGTTGAGGACGTACACTGAGACATCCTTGTGACCCGGCGCGAGCGCGTCGCTTGCTGCCGTGACTACCAAATCGCACGCCTCGCGGATGGTCATGAAGTAACGGACCATATCCGGATGCGTCACCGTGACGGGGCCGCCTGCTTCGATCTGCGCCTTGAATTTCGGCACCACCGAGCCGTTGGAGGCGAGCACGTTGCCGAAGCGGACTGCGATGAGCCGGGCATTGGATGCACCGCTTTGCGAACGCGCAGCCTCGGCATCAAGCGCCTGACAATACATTTCGGCGAAACGTTTGGTCGCGCCCAGCACCGAAACCGGCTCGATTGCCTTGTCGGTGGAGATCATCACGATGCCCTTGGCCCTGGCGGCGAGCGCGGCATCGACGACGTTGATCGAACCGAAAATATTCGTCTTGACGCCTTCCTGCCAGTCGCGCTCGAGCTGCGGGACGTGCTTCAGGGCCGCGGCATGAAAGACGATGTCGGGCTCGAACGCGCCAATCAGGCGAAACAGGCGCTCGCGGTCGCGTACGTCGGCAATGCGGCCTTCGATCAACGCCGCGGACTGAACGGTCGCGAGCTTTTCCAGGATCGCATGCAAAGCCGGCTCGGAATTTTCGAGGACCAGCAGGCGCGAGGCGCCAAACGTGATGAGGCGATCACAGATTTCGGCGCCGATCGATCCGCCGCCGCCGGTCACGACGACCGACTTGCCTTTTACGAATGCCTGCAGGCGCGGATAGTCGATGGCCACGGTCGGCCGCAGCAGCAGATCCTCGACGTTGATCGGCGCGAGCCGCAGGGCTTCGCCGCCCTCATCGAGCGAGGGCAGCCGGCTGACCGTCAATCCAAGGCGGCGCGCCTGCATCAGGATCGTCTCCGGCTTCGAGCCCTGTTCGAACGCCGAAGGCGTCAGCACCGCACGCACGATCGGCACCCCGCGCGCGGCGAAAGACGTGAGCGCGCGTTCGAGGTCATCGGTACCGCCGACGACGCGAATTCCGCGCATCGTTTGCCCCTGATCGGCGGGAGACGGCGACAGTATGGCGACCGGGCGAATTTTCTTCACCGCCCCGCTTTCGACCGCGCGCAGCAGCACTTCCGCATCGGCGGCGCGACCGACGATGAGCGTCGTCTGCGAGTCGGTGGCGCGCGCATGATGAAGCGTGCGCGTATAACGGAAGTAACGATAGGCAATGCGCGGGCCGCCGAGAAAGAACATCTGCAGCAGCCAATAGACGGCGATGGTGATCTTGCCGAAGAAGAAGCTGCCGTAGAAATTCGGTGCGATCAGAATGTAGTCGAGCACCAGGAGCGAGATCGCGAGCACCGACACGGCGCGAAAGATATTGAACAGGTCGGGCAGCGAGGCGAAACGCCATTTGGTCTGGTAAAGACCGAAATACCAGTAAACGAGCCCGGCATAGAGGACGAAGCCCGGCAGGATCAGCTTCAGGCCGTACAGGCGATCAGCGACACCCTGTGTCTCGAAGCGGATGTAAAAAGTGGCCAGAACCGCCGCGACGGTGACGCAAAGGTCGTGAACGACGATCAGAATCCGCCGCGTCGTGCCATGGGTGAGAAGGGAAAACATCGGCGCCGGTCGCTCCCCTCTTTTTCTTACCGGCGTCGCGGGTCTGACGCTACCCCTTTGGCCTCTTCCGCGCCGACCGCCGACAATCCACGTCGCGCGCGCGTCTGCATGCCCTCAATCACCGCCTGCAGCCGGCGATCATTTTCCGGCAGCGCCGCGCGATTGGCTTCGGGATGCCAGAGATGGATAACCCCGGTGGCAAAATCGCCGTCCTTGCGGCGGACGCCGGCGCGCAGCAGGCGCACAAACAGGTCGGAATCCTCGCGCCCCCAACCTTCATAGGCGGCGTCAAATCCGTCGACGCGGTGGAGATCGGCGCGGAACGCACCGAAATTGCACGAACGCGCTCCGCGCCAGGCGTTGCTTCGGAGCTTGCGCAACGGCCCGAGCGGCAGGCGCAGGAACGGCATGAGACGGTTGAGCTCGCCGCGCAGCCGCGCGCCGATCATCGTCGGCCACGACCAAAGCTCCGGCTCTTCGTGCGCGCGCAACACTCGCTCCGTGCGCGCGGGCGAAAGCAGGATGCGGTTGCCGCACACGAACCAGCCCGGCTCGGCCAGGGCCCGATGCACGGCGACAAAGTCCTTGCGAACGATGCAGTCGCCGTCGAGAAACACACAGTAGATGCCTTGCGAGGCCGCAATTGCTCGGTTGCGGATTTCTGCGGCGCGGAAACCAGCGTCCGGATGCCAGACGTGGGCGAGCCGATTGTTCAATCGCGGCTTCCACGCCGCAATGACGCTTGCGGTCTCCGCGCTCGAACCGTCATCGGCGACGATAATTTCGAAATTCGTATCCGTCTGGCGTGACAGCGAACGCAGCACCGCGTCGAGCGCATCCTCGCGGTTGTAGGTGGTGAGGATGATCGAGATCAGCTCATCCACGCCGGCGGCCCTCGAGCCACGCCTTCATGTAGCGGTAATAGCTGCCTTCGGCGTTGGCGACCGCAAGCAGAAACCCCTCGCGCCCATCGAGGAAGCCAAGGCGAAGCACGTAGACCCGAATGAAGGTCCAGAAGCCATGCAGGATGCCGCTCGCAAACGAAACCCGCCGCTGCGCCCGAATCATCTTCTCTGCGCCAAGCGTCGAATAGCGGTCCATGCGCGACAGCGCATCCTCGAGCCTCGCCACCGGGCTGTGAAGAAGTTCGCCCGTTAGCCGCGCGACGCGGCCGTTGCAGATGACCCGCTCATGCACGATGTCGTCGGAGAACCGGCCCTGCGCGCGACGAAACAGGCGCAGCACGTAATCCGGATACCAGCCGGAATGGCGCATCGGCCGGCCGCAGAAACTCGACAGCCGGCCGATCTCGTAGCCATCGGCATCCCCGCGCGCGATGGCCGCCTTGATGGCGGCTGCCAGTTGCAGCGTGACCCGCTCATCGGCATCGATCGACAGCACCCACTCACAGCGCGCGAGCGAGAGCGCGTAATTCTTCTGCGGCCCAAATCCGTCCCAGTCGTGCGGGACCACGCGCGCGCCCTTCCCTGCGGCAAGCGTTGTCGTGGTATCCATGCTGCCGCTATCCACGACGATGATCTCATCGCAGAACGCAATACTGTCGAGGCATGCCTCGATATTCGCCGCCTCGTCCCTCGTAATGATGATGGCGCTGAGCGTCGGCATGTCGATTTCGCCTCGATCGGCCGCGACCGGCGCGCGTCAGCCCTTCCCGGCCGTGCGCGAGCGGCGCACGATTTCTGTCGTCGAATGGCCGGGCACGATGCCGACAAGCAGCACCTCGCCGCCATAGGCTTCGACGATATCGTGACCCACAACCTGCTCGCGGCGGTAATCCGAGCCCTTGATCAGCACGCGCGGACGCACACGGTCGATCAGCCGGATCGGCGTATCTTCCTCGAAAATCACGACAAGATCGACCGCTTCGAGCGCGGCCAGCACGTCGGCGCGCGCATGCTGCGGCTGAACCGGCCGCTCCTCGCCCTTGAGGCGCTTGACCGAAGCGTCGCTGTTGAGGCCGACGATCAACCGGTCGCACGCCGCCCGCGCCTGCCGCAACAACTTGATGTGCCCCGGATGCAGAAGATCAAAGCATCCGTTGGTGAAGCCGACACGCAGACCGCGCCGGCGCCATTCCTCGAGCCGTTCGTCGAGCACCGACCAGTCGAAAACGATCTTGTCTTCGGCCGCAAGCGCGGCCGAAGGCAGGATGCGGTGGCGCAATTCCGACAGCGATGCAGTCGCGGTGCCACGCTTGCCGACGACGACCGCCGCAGCAGCATTCGCCGCGCGCATCGCCGGTTCGAACCCTGCATTTGCCGCAAGCATGGTCGCAAGCACGGCCACGACCGTATCGCCGGCGCCGGAAACGTCGCGCACGCGCACGGGATAGGCCGGCACGTGCACGGCGTCTTCGCCATCCTGCACGAGCGTCATGCCCTCGTCGCTCAGCGTCACGAGCACCGCCTGCGCGCCGACCTGGCCGCGCAATTCGCCCGCTGCAGCGGCAACATCGAAATCGCGCGTCAGGTCGCGGCGCATCGCGTCGGACAATTCCTTCTTGTTCGGCGTGATCAGGGTCGCGCCGCGATAGATGGAAAAGTCGCTCGCCTTCGGATCGACGATAGTCGGAATCCCGGCCTGCGCGGCTGCGTCGATGATCGTGCGCACGACCCGGGGGGTCAGCACGCCCTTAGCATAGTCGGAGAGAACGATTGCGCCCACGCGCGGCAGGAAGCCGAGCGCCTGTTCGATCACGGCATTCTCGCTTTCCGCGTCGAGCGCGCGGGCCAATTCCCAATCGGCGCGCAAGAGATGCGTCGAATAATGCTCGGACACGAAGCGGATCTTGCGCGTCGTCGGCCGCAACGGATCGACGACAAGCGCCGCGGTGATCTGGCCGTCCGCCGCGAGCGCATCCTGCAACTCCCGCCCGGAGACGTCGTCGCCGATCACGCTGACGAAGAAGCATTCCGCGCCCAACGCCGCGACGTTGCGCGCGACATTGCCCGCGCCGCCGATAACGGTCTCGGAGCGCTTGGCGGCGATCACCGGCGCGGCCGCCTCTGGCGAGATGCGGACGACCTCGCCATAGACGAACTCGTCGAGCATCACATCGCCGATGCAAAGCACGGCCTGGCTGCGCAGATCGGACAACTGGTTTTCGAAATCGAACATGCCTATCGGCGGCCCGTCATTATGCTCATGTCACCGGTACCGGTCGCCCGCCACGAGATAATTCGACACATAGCGCCCAACCGCGTCTTCGAGACTGGTGAAGCCGCCATTATAGCCGGCCCGCCGCAGCTTCTCGACGTTGCTCTGGGTGAAATACTGATATTTGTCGCGGATCGCGGCCGGCATATCGACGTATTCGATATTGGGCGCGCGACCGAGGGCTGCAAACATCGCCGTGATCATGTCGCGGAAGCTGCGCGCAACGCCGGTGCCGACGTTGAAAATTCCGGAAACCGACGGCGTTTCCATCAGCCACCGCATCACCGCGACCGCATCGTCCACGTAGATGAAGTCGCGCTGCTGGTCGCCGTCGGCGATACCGGCGCGATGCGACTTGAACAGGCGCACCGGCTTTCCCGCGCGCGCGTCGTCGACCACACGGCAGACCACGCTCGCCATCGTCCCCTTGTGATATTCGTTCGGTCCGAAAACGTTGAAGAATTTCAACCCCGCCCATTGCGGCGGCAATGGCTGCTTTTTCGCCGCGCGATCGGCGAGCGCGAGGTCGAACAGATTCTTGCTCCAGCCGTAGAGATTGAGCGGGCGCAGCCGCTTCAACGCATCCGGCGTCTCGTCGTCGTTGAAACCGTTGGTGCCATCGCCATAGGTCGCGGCCGAAGACGCGTAGACGAATGGCGTGCGCGTCTGCGTGCACCAGTCGAGCAGCTTCAGCGAGAGCCGGAAATTGTTCTCCATCACCGCATCGGCGTCGGTGGCCGTCGTATCGGAAATCGCGCCGAGATGGATGACGGCGTCGAGCTTTCGCCCGTCGAGCCAGCCGAACAGGTCGTCCGGGGGGATGAAGTCGGCGATCTGGCGCTTGGCGAGATTGCGCCATCGCTCGTCGTGGCCGAGGCGGTCGTTAACCACAACATCAGTTCGGCCCGCCTCGTTGAGGCTTGCGACCACGTTCGACCCGATGAAGCCGGCGCCGCCTGTCACCAACAGCATTGACGCAAATACCCCCTGCCGGCCGTCCGGCAGCGCCTTCCTTTGCCGCAACAAAGGGGACGGCGCAATGGCCTTCGAGCTGTCAGCAATTCCCTATCCCTCAGGGAAATCACGGCTTTTTTGCCGTTTGCCGGCAGGCCCGCCGGATGATCCGCCTTGCGCACCCGCACCGGCACCGTTACACGCCTACCGCATGCCGCCCGCGCCCGACCCGGCCATCAAAGACTATCTGCGCCAGTCGCGCGAGGCGATCGCGCAGGCCGAAAACGACCCTGCTTTTGTCGATGCGGTCGCGGCGATTGCCGGAAAAATTGTCTCGGCCTTGCAGGCGGGCGGCAAGCTGCTCATCGCCGGCAATGGCGGCAGCGCCGGCGACGCGCAGCACATCGCCGCCGAGCTCGTCGGCCGCTTCGCCCTCGATCGCAAGGCGCTTCCCACGATCGCGCTGACCACCGATACATCGGCGCTCACCGCCATCGGCAACGACTACGGTTTCGAGCACGTCTTCGAGCGGCAGGTGCTCGCGCTCGGCCGGCGGGGCGACGTGTTGCTCGCGTTGTCGACATCCGGCAATTCGCCGAACATCGTCGCTGCACTGAAAGCGGCGCGCGATGCGGGACTGGTGACCATCGGTTTCTGCGGTTCCGGACAGAACGCGATGCGCCCTCTCTGCGACCTTGTTCTCGACGTGCCGGGCGCACGCGGCACGCTCGCGCCCGCGAGCGCGCTGATCCAGCAGGTCTACATGACGGCAGCGCATCTCATCTGCGGCCTGGTCGAACGTGAGATGATGAAGGCGAAATAGGACCGCCGATCGCCATGAGCGCCCCTCTCTCGCGCAAGCCCGCTGTGTTTCTCGATCGCGACGGCGTGTTGATCGCCGATGAAGGCTATGTCGGCCACCCCGAACGCGTGCGCTGGCTGCCCGATGTCGCCGCCGCAATCCGGCGCCTCAACGAGGCCGATTATTATGTCTTC
>CAZSAW010000252.1:0-1980 GCA_964604745.1 uncultured Hyphomicrobiales bacterium | reverse complement strand
GAGTCGGGCACCGCTTCTTCAGCGGGCGGTAACAAAATCGCGCCAAACTCAATGCCTTGCGGGCAGGGGCCAAGGGCGTTAATCGATTGCGGCCCGAATTTGCCAATTCTGAACGGCGGAGCGTAGCGCAGTCCGGTAGCGCATCTGGTTTGGGACCAGAGGGTCGCAGGTTCAAATCCTGCCGCTCCGACCAGCTATTTGATTGAGGAAGATCGAAGATGGTTGCACGGATCTACAAGCCCACTCGCACCGCGATGCAGTCGGGGACCGCGAAGACCAAGCTCTGGCAGCTCGACTACGAGCCGGAGGAGGCGCGCCGCGTCGAGCCGCTGATGGGCTGGACGTCTTCGGGCGACATGAAGCAGCAGCTTCGGCTTCGCTTCGAGACCAAGGAAGAGGCGATCCGCTATTGCGAGCAGCGCGGCATTCCCTATCAGGTCTTCGAGCCGCACGAGACGGCGAGAAAGAAGATCGCCTACGCCGACAACTTCGCGTTCAACCGCGTCGGCCAGTGGACGCATTGAGTTCGACCCCGTAGCTCAGTTGGATAGAGCGCGAGCCTTCTAAGCTTGAGGTCGGAGGTTCGAATCCTCCCGGGGTCGCCACGTTTCCCGAAGATTATCCGGCTGGAGGAATTGGCCTGGCCGCGTATTATGACTTCGCGGCCTTCAGTCTTTTCAATATGTCGACCTGTGATTTGCGGCTGAAAATATCGAAGCCGGCCTGCGCGATTCGCTTTCTTTGCTTTTCGTCGGAAAGCAGCTGCAAACATTTCTCTGCAAGCTGGTCGTAAGGGACGAAGGCGATGCCCTTCGCATATTGATCTTCCAGAGCTCGATCGAGACCGCGCTCGGAAACGATGCACTGCCTGTTGGCCATGAAATACGAGCAGCGGAAGATTTCGAAAATCTTGGCATCGTAATAATGGATGTTGAGCGAAATCCGGCTTCGCGCCAGCGCCTCGGTGCGGTTCTGACCATATTCTCCGAAGATGGCGCGGACCTTCACGCCGCGTTCAGCGAGCTGTCTGAGAATGGCCAGCCGCCGATCGTTCTGCGAGCCGATGAAAAGAACGTCTATTTCCTTCGGCCTCGACGGAATCTCGGTGAGGCACGGCATATATCCGACTTCACACAGGTCGGCGCGAACGCCGAGCTGTTCGAGATTGGCGATGTTCAGCGGGCTATAGTCCCAGACGACGTGGCGCTTCAGCAGGCTCAAATACGATTCCGAAATCCACCGCGATTCGGGACTAATCTGCTCCATCTGATAAATGATGAAATGGCTCGGCAGGGTTGCGCCAGGCGGCAATAAATTCGCGCACATGACCAGCACCGCGCTTTCGCCGGGCGGCGGCGAAGTGACGATCTTGCAGTCATGGCCCAGCGCCGCGCATGCATCGCGCACGGTCATCGCAAATTCCCCGCAAGCCTGACTGTGGATGTAATTCGGTCTTGTGACGATCCAGACAAAATCGAGCATGGCGCGGCCCCATCCGGCGCTGAGACATGATTGATTGCGCTCGCTGATGTCATCAGCTGACAAGTGCGCATCCTGTCGGACCTCTATCTAAAATGCCGACGAGGCATGGCTTTTTCGCTAGTGACGCGATGCCCGTCAACCTTTCATTAACCATGTGCTGCCGAAATCGGGTTGCCGCGAAGGGAGAGTCGACGTGGATCTCGAAACGGAAGAGTCAGCCACGCTCGGCGATCACGAGATCGCTCTTCTCAAGACCTATCTGATCCCCGGCGGCCAGCGCAGGATCGCTGTCGGCGGTTTTGACGACGTGCAGCGCCACATCGAAAACCTGCGCGAAGAATTCGTCGGCATGCCCGAGCTGTGCTTCCTGCACGCGCAGCTCATCGTCATGATCCGGCGAGAAATCGATCTTGAAATCAATCTCGCGGCGTTTTTCGCGCTATGGGAGCGCGAGCCCGAGTTTCTCGCCAGGCACCTTTCGTCGCGCTGGCTCATCTC
>CAZSAW010000251.1:0-13772 GCA_964604745.1 uncultured Hyphomicrobiales bacterium | reverse complement strand
TGCGCAGGAACAATGGTCCAAGGGCGGGAAGATCATTGTGCTTGAGCCGCGCCGGCTGGCGGCACGCGCCGCAGCCGCGCGCATGGCCGCGACGCTGGGTGAGAATGTGGGGCATACCGTCGGATTGCGCGTTCGCTTCGGCTCCAAGGTATCGAACGCAACGCGCATCGAAGTCGTGACGGAAGGCATCTTCACCCGCCTCATTCTCGACGATCCGGAATTGCGTGGGGTCGCGGCCGTGCTCTTCGATGAGTTTCACGAGCGTTCGCTCGACGCCGATCTCGGGCTCGCGCTTGCGCGCGACGCCCAGCAGGGTTTGCGCGAGGATCTGAAGATTGTCGTCATGTCGGCGACGCTCGACGGAGCGAGGGTGGCGCGCCTTCTGGGCGACGCACCGGTCGTCGAGAGCGAAGGGCGCGCCTTTCCGGTAACGACGCATTATCTCGGTCGCGATCCGCGGGTGCCAATCGAACGGCAGGTGACGGAAGCAGTGGTGAGAGCGCTGCGCGACGAAGATGGGTCGATGCTGGTTTTTCTGCCGGGGGCGGCTGAAATTCGCCGCGCAGAGACGTTGCTGCGCGAGCGCATCGCCGATCCTGCAGCCGATCTCGTTGCGCTTTATGGCGCGCTCGATGCCGCGACACAGGATCGCGCCATCGCGCCTGCACTTTCCGGTCGCCGAAAGATCGTGCTCGCGACATCGATCGCGGAGACCTCTCTCACCATAGAGGGCGTGCGCATCGTCGTAGACAGCGGGCTGGCACGCCTGCCACGTTACGAGCCGGATGTTGGCTTGACCCGATTGGAGACCGTACGCGTATCGCGCGCCGCAGCCGACCAGCGGCGCGGCCGCGCCGGCCGCACTGAGCCGGGTGTGTGCTACCGGCTCTGGGCCGAGCCGGAAACGGGCTCGCTCGAGGCCTTCACACGGCCGGAAATTCTTTCCTCCGATCTCTCGTCTTTCGTGCTCGATCTGGCGCAATGGGGTGTGACGGAGCCGTTGACGTTGTCGTTTCTCGATCCGCCACCGGCGGCAGCGCTCAAGGAGGCGAAAACCCTCCTCACCGAACTCGGCGCGCTCGATGCGCAGGGGCGCATCACGGAAGAAGGCCGCAATCTCCGCGCTCTGCCGCTGCCGCCGCGGCTGGCGCGCATGGTCGTCGATAGCGCTCGCCGTGGCGCAGGCGATCCTGCCTCACAGATCGCGGCCATCGTCAGCGAGCGCGGACTGGGCGGCACCGACGTCGATCTCTCGCACCGGTTCGATCAATTCCGCCGGGACAGGTCGCGCCGGGCTGAGGACGCTCGTGCGATGGCAAAACGCTGGGCGGAGGCGGCCGGGAAGGGGACGGGAAAGCAACAAAACGAACAGCAAGGTGCTGGTTCGATCCTCGCGCTCGCTTACCCTGAGCGTATTGCGAGGAATCGCGGTACGGACCGTGGCTTTCTGCTTGCCAACGGCCGCGGCGCGATGATCGATCCGACGTCTTCGCTTGCGCGCGAGCCATTCCTTGCCATTGCCGAACTGTCTGGGAGTGCTGCGCAAAGCCGTATTCTCCTGGCGGCGCCGATCACGCTCGAGGAGATCGAGAGCGAATTCGCTGAACAGATTGAGAGCCAGGATGAGATTGTAGTCGATCCCGCCACGCTCAGCCTGCGGGCGAGAAAGGCACGGCGGCTGGGTGCGCTTGTTTTGAATGAGCAGATCGCGCCGGTCGTGCCGAACCAAGAGAGCGCGCGGCGGCTGGCCGACGCTATCATCGCTGCCGGGCTCGCCCGGCTGCCATGGAGCAAGCCGCTGCAGCAATGGCGCAACCGCGTAGCGTTCCTGCGTCGCGTCGAAGGAGACGAATGGCCGGATCTGTCTGACATCGTGCTTGCCGCGTCCGCGGACCAGTGGCTCGTACCCCTTCTCGCCGACAAAAAGGGGCTTGCAGACGTTTCTGCGCAGGACCTGAGCGACGCGATCATGAACGCGATGTCGTGGCCGTTGCGGAAGCGTCTGGACACCGAGGCGCCGACGCATTTCGAGGCACCGACCGGAACGCGGATTGCGATCGATTATGAGGCGGAAGCGGGACCAAGCGTCAGCATTCGTCTGCAGGAATTGTTCGGCCTCGACCGCCACCCCGTCACTGCCGGCGGACGCATCCCCCTAGTGATCGAACTGCTATCGCCCGCGCAGCGGCCGGTGCAGGTGACGCGCGATCTGCCGGGATTCTGGCGGGGCAGTTATGCCGCGGTCAAAGCGGAGATGAAAGGACGCTACCCGCGCCATCCCTGGCCGGACAATCCGGTCGCCGCGAGTGCGACACGGCGCGCCAAACCACGTGGGCAGTGAGGCGGACGATTCAGATTTGAATCATTTCCTTGATGCTTTGGCGACTTTGATGGCGGAAACGGTCCTTCGTCGGTGCCGCATTAGCGGGTTCTTCGGCGCTCCTGTGCAGAGTGACGCGCCGAAAGAAGGATCGCGCCCGCCATCATGCGTAGTTTCATTGTCTTTGCCGCCTTGGCACTCGCCATATTCGGAACGTTGTCGCGCTTTGCCGACCACGCGACAAAGCCCGCGCCTGCTGTCATGTCCGCGTCCACGGCCGGGCTTCCCGTCACCAATAGCGGGCGGCGCTCGGTGACGATACCGCGCGACAGCCGCGGGCATTTCCAGGTTGACGGCCGCGTCGATGGCCGGCGCATCGACTTCATGGTCGATACCGGTGCGTCCACCATCGCCCTGACAGCGAGCGATGCGCGGCGCCTTGGCATCCATCCTGTCCGGAACGACTACACCGTGGCCATTCGTACCGCGAATGGCGAGGCACGCGCCGCGCCCGTGCGCCTGAATGCCGTCGATATCGGCGGCCTCATCGTGCGCGACGTGCCGGCCATTGTCGTCACCGAGGGTGCATTGAGCGAAAATCTGCTTGGACTGTCGTATCTCACCAAGCTCAAGCGCTTCGAATACGCCAACGGTAAGCTGGTGCTTGAGCAATAAGCGCCGATTTTTCGAACGTTACTGACCCAGAGCCGCTTCACCGCCGCGCAGGCAACCATTTCCAGCCGCCGCGGCTTTAGGCTATTGGTCTGCCGGATTCGCGCATTCATTCCGAGGTCTTGATGTTTCCCAAGCCGAAGGCGTCGCTGACGCCGAATACGTACGATTATGAGTCGCTGCCGCTGGTGAAGGCGACCGGCTTTCGTGAGTATGACGCGCGCTGGCTGCTGGAAAAGGAAATCAATCTCATGGGCGTGCAGGCCTTGGGCATGGGCCTCGGCACGCTGATCCACCGGCTTGGCGTAAAGCCGGACATTGTGACCGGCCATGACTTCCGCAGCTATTCGGCCTCGGTGAAGGAGGCGTTGATCGCGGGTCTGCTCGCCGCCGGGTGCCGGGTGCGCGACATCGGACTTTGCCTTTCGCCCATGGCTTATTTCGCCCAATTCGCTCTCGATGTGCCCTGCGTCGCGATGGTCACGGCTTCGCACAACGACAACGGCTGGACCGGCGTGAAGATGGGCGCGAACCGGCCGCTGACTTTCGGCCCTGACGAAATGACGCAATTGAAAACGATCGTGCTCGGCGCCGAGTTTGATCTGAAAGGTAACGGCACGTACCAGTTCGTCGAAAATTTTCCCGCACGCTATATCGAGGACGTCACGAACCGCCCGAAGCTCAAGCGCAAGCTGAAAGTCGTTGCGGCATGCGGCAACGGCACCGCCGGCGCTTTCGCACCGAAAATTCTTGAGTCGATCGGCTGCGAGGTCGTCCCGCTCGATTGCGAGCTCGATCACAGTTTTCCGAAATACAATCCAAATCCTGAAGATCTGAAGATGCTGCATGCCATCCGTGATGCCGTGCTTCAAAGCAAGGCCGATGTTGGCCTCGGCTTCGATGGTGACGGTGATCGATGCGGCGTCGTCGACAATGAGGGCGATGAAATTTTCGCCGACAAGGTTGGCGTCATGCTGGCACGTGACATGTCGGCCTTGCATCCCGGCGCGACCTTCGTGGTCGACGTGAAATCGACAGGCCTGTTCATGACCGATCCGGTGCTGCAGAAGAACAAGGTAAAGGCCGATTATTGGAAGACCGGGCATTCCTACATGAAGCGCCGCGTCAACGAGATCGGCGCCATGGTCGGTTTTGAAAAGTCGGGCCACTTCTTCTTTAACAAGCCGTTCGGCCGCGGCTACGACGACGGGCTTCTGTCGGCCATCGCCGTCTGCGAAATGCTCGATCGCAACCCGGAGAAGAGCATGGCGCAGCTCAAGAACGAACTGCCGAAAACGTGGCAGTCACCCACCATGTCGCCGCATTGCGATGACGAGAAGAAATACGGAATCGTCGATCGGGTGGTGAAGCATTTCGAAAGCGCGAAAAAGAAGGGTGACAAGGTCGCCGGTCAACCGATCCGCGATCTTGTCACCGTCAATGGCGTGCGCGTCACGGTGGAGGACGGAACCTGGGGTCTTGTTCGCGCGTCGTCTAACAAGCCGGAGCTTGTCGTCGTGGTGGAAAGCCCGATCTCGGCCGCACGCATGCGCGAGATGTTTTCTGCCGTCGACGCGGTTCTGCGCACGCATCCGGAAGTCGGTGAATACAACCAGA
The DNA here is from genome assembly GCA_964604745.1 of uncultured Hyphomicrobiales bacterium. Lineage (GTDB taxonomy): Bacteria > Pseudomonadota > Alphaproteobacteria > Rhizobiales > Xanthobacteraceae > Pseudorhodoplanes. Next base: position 9,163 of record CAZSAW010000251.1, on the reverse strand, counting down.
CGATATGAGTAGATGGCGAGGGCGACGGCGCGGATCCTGGTTGTCGAGGACGAGACAATCATCGCGATGATGATCCAGGACACGCTTGAGGACTGGGGTTATATCGTCGTGGGACCCGCCTCACGATTGCCAAAGGCCCTGGAACTCGTCGAGCAGGGCGGTTTTGATGCGGCCGTTCTCGACGTCAACATTGCCGGCGATCTGATCTATCCCGTTGCCAAGCGGCTGGACGAAGGCAAGATTCCGATCGTGTTCCTGACGGGATACGGCAAGAGCGGCATTCATTCCGATTATGCCCGGCATCCGGCGCTGACCAAGCCCATCGATCCCGCGCGACTGTGCAAGACGCTGGCCGATCTCTTGCCGCAACAGGCAACCGGCGACTAGTCGACGTTTTCGGCGAAGGTCTTGCGGTATCCGTGCGCGGGATAGACGCCGAGGATTTTCATTTCCTTGGAGAAGAACGACAATTCCTCGAGCGCGAGCGTGAGCGAGCGTTCGTCGGGATGGCCCTCCACGTCGGCGTAGAACTGGGTGGCGAAGAAATTGCCGCCGACCATGTAGCTTTCGAGCTTCGTCATGTTGATGCCGTTGGTGGCGAAGCCGCCGAGCGCCTTGTAGAGCGCCGCCGGCACGTTGCGTACGCGGAATACAAAAGTCGTGATGATCGTGCCGCTGCCCGCCTTTGCCCATTTGGCCTCGCGAGCGAGGACGATGAAGCGCGTGGTGTTGTGCGCTTCGTCCTCGATATTTTCGGCGAGGATATCGAGACCGTAGATCTCGGCAGCAAGCCGGGTGGCGATTGCGGCACGCGCCTTGTCGCCGCGCTCGGCGACTTCACGCGCAGAACCGGCCGTATCGGCGGCAACGATCGGCTTGATCTTCAGCTTTCGGATGATGTTGCGGCATTGGCCGAGCGCCATGACGTGACTTTCGACGCTCTTGATCTCTTCGAGCTTCGTGCCCTTGAGCGCTAGCAATTGATGGCGCACCGGCAGGAACCATTCGGCGACGATATGCAGTCCCGATTCCGGCATCAGATGATGAATGTCGGCGACGCGGCCGGCGATCGAGTTTTCGATCGGAATCATGCCCAGCGCGGCCTCGCCAGAACTCACTGCGGCGAAGGCGTCCTCGAAAGTGGCGCAAGCCATCGCTTCGTAGTTGGGATATGCCTCGTGGCAAGCGAGGTGGGAATTGGCTCCGGGTTCTCCCTGGAATGCGATTTTTTTTGTGGCGGCCATGGCATCAGCTTTCGTTAAGGCGGGGAATGTCAATGCGCGAGCAGCTTGCGCGCGGCTTCGAGATCATCGGGGGTGTCGACACCGAGCGGCACACTGTCGACGATCGCGACATCGATGCGCATACCGGCTTCAAGGGCGCGCAGCTGCTCCAACTTTTCACGCCGCTCCAGCGGCGAGGGCGGCAATCCGACGAAGCGCGCCAGCGCCTCGCGGCGATAGGCATAAAGCCCGATGTGATGATAGAGGGGTCCTTCACCCCAGGGCGCCGTGGCGCGCGTAAAATAGAGCGCACGCAGGCGGCGCGGCGCGAGTGGCGAACCCACAACCTTGACGACGCTCGTCGCGGTTCGCTCCTCCGCCTTGGTGATTTCGGCGGCGATGGTGCCGATTGACACACTGCGGTCGGCCAGAAGATCGGCTGCGGCTGTGATGTCGCTTGGCGCAAGGGTCGGCAGGTCGCCTTGAACATTGACAATGACTTTCGCCCGGCCTTCGGGATCGACGCGACCAAGCGCCTCGAAGATCCGGTCCGAGCCCGAGGGATGGTCGGCACGCGTCAGCACGGCCTGGCCGCCGGCTTTTTCCACCGCGGCAGCGATCGCTTCGGTGTCGGTTGCGACGACAGCGTGGCCGAGCTTCGCCTCTTGCGCCCGCTGCAGGACGTGAACGATCATGGGCTTGCCCCCAATATCCGCGAGCGGCTTGCCCGGCAGCCGGGACGAGGTCATCCGTGCGGGGATGAGGATGAGAATGTCGCGTCCTGCCATCGCCAGAACCAGCCGTGGGATAAGCGCCCGGCATGAACGAATGTCGCAGGGGCCGGCTCGCTTATACGGGTTGCAACAGGCGAGGCAAACCGGCTATCTCTCGCCCGCCCGCGGGGGTCCTCCTCGCGGTAAACCCGCCATTTTCGCCGTACCGGCGCGGGAGCTGACGTCCGATGGACTCCTTTGAATTGAATAAAGTCATGGGTGCCGTGCTCGGCACCTGCCTGATCTTGCTGGCGCTGAACATCACCGCTGGTGCGCTCTTTTCGCCGCACCAGCCCGAGAAGCCCGGTTACGAGATCGCCGTGCAAGAGCAGCCCGCGGCCGGCGCCAAAGGCCCCGCCGAGGCAGAGCAGCCGATCGAGACGCTGCTCGCAAGCTCCGATCCGGCCCGCGGCCAGGCTGCGGTGAAGCCCTGCATGGCGTGCCATACCTTCGAAAAGGGCGGTCCGAACCGGGTCGGTCCCAACCTCTATGGCGTCGTCAACCGGCCGAAGGGGACGGAGGCCGGATTCAACTATTCGGCAGCGATGAAGGCGAAGGGCGGCAACTGGACCTTCGACGATCTCAACAAATTCCTGACCAGTCCGAAGGCTTTCGTGCCCGGCACGGCGATGACCTTTGCAGGCATGACGCGGGCCAATCAACGCGCCGACGTCATCAACTATTTGCACACCCTGTCGGATAATCCGGCGCCGCTGCCCAAGGCAGCCGAGAATCAGCCGCCCAAACAGTAAGCGCGGCAAAATTTCACACGTGAACGGCCGGCTCGTCCGGCCGTTTTCGTTTGTGGGGCGTTGGATTGAGGAGCAATAAGCCGCTCGGGCACCCAGCGGCGGCGCTGACGCCACATCCAAAAAGCGACATAATCCTTGCAAATCGTCAACCGCGGGCGACCTGGAGCCACTCTTGAAGCTTTCGCGCCGAACCCTTCTCCGCAATGCCGCGTTGGCCCTGTCGAGCCCCGCCATCGCCGCTTTTCCCGAATCGCTACTGCAACGCGCTTGGGCGCAGACGGCGGCACCAGACTGGCGCCATGGGCTGTCGCTGTTCGGCGATCTGAAATATCCGGCCGGCTTTCCGCACTTCGATTACGTCAATCCGAAAGCGCCGAAGGGTGGCATCGCGCGTCAGATTGCTTTCGGCACATTCGACAATCTGAACACGGTCGTTGCAGGCGTGAAGGGCTCGCTCGCCATCGGTGTTGACCTGATTTACGACACCCTGATGGTGCCGGCGCTCGATGAGGTGTCGACCGAATACGGCTTGCTGGCTGAGGCAGTGAGTTATCCTGCCGACTATTCCCACGTCATCTATCGGCTTCGCCCTGAGGCCAAGTGGCACGACGGCAAGCCAGTAACGGTCGATGATGTGATTTTCTCCTTTAACGTGCTGAAGAAGAACAATCCGCAACTCTCCGCCTATTACCAGCACGTGACGAAAGCCGAGAAAACGGGAGAGCGGGATATCACCTTCACGTTCGACTCGCCCGGTAATCGCGAATTACCGCAGATCGTCGGGCAGATCACGGTGCTGCCACAACATTGGTGGGAAGGCACGGATTCGTCAGGCCGCAAGCGCGACGTGACGGCGACGACACTGGAAAAGCCGCTTGGTTGCGGCGCCTATCGCATCAAGGATTTTACGCCCGGCCGTTCGATTTCATACGAGCGCGTGCCGGATTACTGGGGCCGCGATCTCAACGTGAATATCGGTCGCGACAATTTCGCAGAGCAGCGGTTTGAATATTTCCGTGACTCCACCGTGGCGATCGAGGCTTTCAAGGCGGATCAGGCCGATTGGCGCAACGAGAACAGCGCCAAAAGCTGGGCGACGGCTTACGATTTTCCTGCGGTGCGCGAGAAACGTGTCGTGCTCGAGGAATTCCCGATTCGAAATTTCGGCGTGATGCAGGCGTTCGCCTTCAATACGCGGCGCGAAAAGTTCAAGGACGCGCGCGTACGGCGCGCCTTCAACTACGCGTTCGATTTCGAAGAGATGAACAAGCAGATCTTCTTCAGCCAGTACAAGCGCATCAACAGTTATTTCGAAGGTACCGAACTTGCCTGTTCCGGCACTCCGGCAGGGCTTGAGCTGCAGATACTGGAAACGGTGCGTGGAAAGGTGCCGGACGATGCCTTCACGACTCCCTATGTCAATCCGGTGAATGGCAGTCCGGAGGCGGTGCGGTCGAATCTGCGCGAAGCGCTGCGGCTGCTGAAGGAAGCAGGCTACGAGGTGCGCGACCGCCGGCTCGTGAACGCGGCAAGCGGCGAGCCCTATACGGTCGAATTTCTCGCCTCCGATCCGAACACCGAGCGTTTTGTTCTGTTCTACAAGCCGTCGCTCGAGCGCCTTGGCATGACCGTCACCGTGCGCACGGTCGACGATGCGCAATACGAAAATCGACTGCGGCAATGGGATTTCGACATTACGACCGCGAGCTGGGGTGAATCGCTGTCACCGGGTAACGAGCAGCGCGGCTTTTGGGGTTCGCAGGCTGCCGATCAGCCCGGGTCGCGCAACCTCGCCGGCATCAGGAACGAGGCGGTCGACGCCATGATTGAGCGCGTCATCTTCGCAAAAAGCCGCGAAGAGCTCGTTGCCGCGACGAGGGCACTCGATCGTGTGCTGTTGTGGAATTTCTACGTCGTACCGCAATGGACCTATGGAAAAGTGCGCACGGCGCGATGGGATCGCTTCGGGCGGCCAGCCGAATTGCCGAAATATGGCACGTCTGCGTTTCCCACCGTCTGGTGGTGGGACGAACAAAAGGCCGCAAAGACGGGATCCCGCTCGTGAACACAACGCGCCGCAATGTGCTCAAGCTGAGCGCTGGCGCGTTCATTGGCCTTGGCCACTTTCCGTTGGCTTCGACATTCGCGGAGGCACAGGAAGGGGCGGAAACGCATGGGATTTCGGCGTTCGGCGATCTGAAATATCCGCCCGACTTCGCGCATCTGGATTACGTTGATCCGAATGCGCCGAAGGGCGGCCTGTTCTCGCAGATCGGGCCGAACCGTCAGTACAACCAGAATTTTCTCACCTTTAATTCGCTCAACAGCTATATCCTCAAAGGCGATGCCGCGCAGGGCATGGAGCTGACATTCGCGACGCTGATGAGCGCGGCGAGCGATGAGCCGGACGGGCTCTACGGCCTTGCCGCCCGTGCGGTGCGTATCTCACCGGACCGGCTGACTTACCGTTATGTCTTACGCCCCGAGGCATGCTTTCACGACGGCACGACGATCACCGCGCAGGACGTCGCTTTTTCGCTCAATACACTCAAAGCCAAGGGTCATCCGATCATCCTGCAGCTCACGCGCGACTTCGTCGGTGCGGAAGCGCAGGACGATGCGACCGTTGTCGTGCGCTTTGCGCCGAAACGCGCACGCGACGTGCCGCTCTTCATCGCGACCCTACCCATCTTCTCCCGCGCCTATTACGAGAAGCATAATTTCGAAGAGACAACGCTGGAAGCGCCGCTCGGCTCCGGTCCGTACAAAGTCGGCCGCTTCGAGGCGGGACGTTTCATTGAATATAATCGCGTCAAGGATTGGTGGGGCGCAAATCTTCCCATCATGCGCGGGCAGCACAATTTCGATGTCGTCCGCTTCGAATATTATCGCGATCGCGATGTCGGATTCGAAGGCTTCACGGCGAAGAATTATCTGTTTCGCGAGGAATTCACCGCGCGTACCTGGGCGACGCGCTACGATTTTCCTGCGATCAAGGACGGTCGCGTCAAACGGGAAACACTACCCGACGACACGCCATCGGGCGCACAAGGCTGGTTCATCAACACGCGCCGTGACAAATTCAAAAGCCCTGCGCTTCGTGAAGCGCTGATTGATGCCTTCGACTTCGAATGGACCAACAAGACAATCATGTACGACGCGTACAAGCGTACGCATTCGGTCTTTCAAAATTCGAATATGATGGCGGTGGGCAGGCCCGCCGGTGACGAACTAATGTTGCTGGAATCATTCCGCGGCAGGGTCTCGAACGAGGTGTTCGGTGAGCCTTTCGTACCGCCGATATCGGACGGTTCAGGGCAGGACCGGGTGCTTCTACGCAAGGCCTCACAGCTTCTGCAGGATGCAGGCTTCCCGGTGAAGAACGGCAAGCGCCTCGATGCCGGCGGCCAGCCGCTGTCGATGGAGTTTCTCATCGACGAGCCGACCTTTCAGCCGCATCACATGCCGTACATCAAGAACCTGAATGTGCTCGGCATCGATGCGACGCTGCGCGTGGTCGATCCGGTGCAATACCGGCGCCGTGTGGATGATTTCGATTTTGATCTGACGGTCCAGCGCTTCAATTTCTCCTCGACACCGGGTGACTCGCTGCGCACCTATTTTTCGTCGCAGGCCGCGGCGACCAAGGGGACGCAGAATCTCGCCGGTATCTCCGACCCCGTGGTCGATGCGCTGATCGACATGATCATCGCTGCCGAGACGCGCCCCGCCCTCGTCGTTGCTTGCAAGGCGCTGGATCGCGTGATTCGCGCCGGCCGCTATTGGGTGCCGCACTGGTATCTGGCGAGTTTCCGTATCGCTTATTGGGATGTTTTCGGCCGCCCATCGGTGCCGAAGCCCCGCTACTCGCGCGGCATACCGGAGACCTGGTGGTACGATTCCGCGAAGGCAGCCAAACTGGAGCAGCGAAACGGCTGATGGATTGCGGCGTTGGTCCGACAACGAGCGCGCGATCGTGGCGGCGTGACGGGCCGCCGATATCGCGCTAAGACCCCAATCGCAAAAGCCGCGGAACATCATGAGCGCCTATATTATCCGCCGCATCCTGTTCATGATCCCGACGTTGTTCGGGATCATGCTGGTATCCTTCGTGGTGGTGCAGTTCGCACCGGGCGGTCCCGTCGAGCGCGTCATTGCGCAATTGTCGGGTCAGGATACGGGGGCGACCTCGCGCATTTCCGGTTCGCCGGGCGGCGACTTCGGCGCGCGCGGCCAATTGCAGGGCGGCAGTCAGGTCGATGCGGTGACGTCCAAATATCGCGGCGCGCAGGGTCTCGATCCGGAATTCATCAAGAGCCTGGAAAAGCAGTTCGGCTTCGACAAGCCGGCCTATGAGCGCTTCTTCCTGATGCTCTGGAATTACGCGCGTTTCGATTTCGGCAAGAGCTATTTCCGCGACATCAGCGTGCTGCAGTTGATCAAGGAGAAGCTGCCGGTGTCGATGTCGCTCGGCATCTGGATGACGCTGCTGACCTATCTGATTTCCATCCCACTCGGCATTCGCAAGGCGGTCAGCGACGGATCGCCCTTCGACACCTGGACGTCCGGCATCATTATCATCGGCTATGCCATTCCGGGATTCCTGTTCGCCATTCTCTTGATCATCCTTTTTGCCGGTGGATCGTTCTTCGACATTTTTCCGCTGCGCGGGCTCACTTCCGACAATTGGGCTCAATTGTCGTGGTGGCAGAAAATTCTCGACTATTTCTGGCATTTGACATTGCCGATCATCTCGATGGCGATCGGCGCCTTCGCGACGATGACGCTGCTGACGAAGAACTCCTTTCTTGACGAAATCCGCAAGCAATACGTGCTCACGGCGCGTGCCAAGGGCTGCAGCAGTCACCAGGTTCTCTACGGGCACATCTTCCGCAATGCTATGCTGATTGTGATCGCCGGATTTCCTGGCGCGTTCGTGCATGCCTTCTTTTCCGGCTCGCTTCTGATCGAAACGATCTTCTCGCTCGATGGGCTGGGTCTGCTGGGCTTCGAGAGCGTGCTAAACCGCGATTATCCTGTGGTATTTGCGACGCTTTATATTTTTGCGCTCATCGGCCTTGTCGTGAATCTGATTTCCGATCTGACCTATACGTGGATCGATCCGCGCATCGATTTCGAGACGCGGGAGGTGTGATGGACGCGCGCACCTCCGCCAAGGCGAACGAAACTACCGCTATTGCGCCGATCGGGCTTGCCGTGCCGCCGGAGCGGCGCGCGGTCGCGCTTTCTCCGATCAATCGCCGCCGCTGGCAGAATTTCAAGGCGAACCGGCGCGGCTATTGGTCGTTCTGGATTTTCCTGGTGCTGTTCATTGCTTCGCTGTTCGCGGAGTTCATCGCCAACGACAAGCCATTCCTGATCAAATACGACGGTCGATTTTATTTTCCAGCGATCTTCACTTACGCGGAAACCACATTCGGCGGCGAGTTCGAAACGGCGGCGGACTATCGCGATCCTTATGTGCAGAAGCAGATCGCGGACAAGGGCGGCTATATGCTGTGGCCGCCGATCCGCTATTCCTACGACACGCATAATCTCGATTTGCCGACGCCGGCGCCGTCGAAGCCGACCTGGATGTTGACAGAGGCCGAGTGCAAACCGGTGGTCGAACGCAAGGGGCTGAAGAGCTGCCGCGATCTCGAATATAACTGGCTCGGCACCGACGATCAGGGCCGCGATGTTGTCGCGCGACTCATTTACGGCTTCCGTATTTCCGTGCTGTTCGGACTGATCCTCACAGTCATTTCCTCTGCCGTCGGCGTCGCTGCGGGTGCGGTGCAGGGGTATTTCGGCGGCTGGACAGATCTTCTGTTCCAGCGCTTTATCGAAATCTGGACTTCGATACCCTCGCTTTACCTTCTTCTCATCATCTCGTCGGTTCTGGCGCCTGGCTTTTTTGTATTGCTTGGCATTCTCCTGCTATTTTCCTGGGTATCGCTGGTTGGCCTCGTGCGCGCGGAATTTCTGCGCGGCCGGAATTTCGAATACATCCAGGCCGCGCGCGCGCTCGGCGTCTCCAATCTTGTGATCATGTTCCGGCATCTGTTGCCGAACGCGATGGTCGCAACGCTGACCTTCCTGCCGTTCATCCTGTCGTCATCGGTGATGACGTTGACGGCACTGGATTTCCTCGGCTTCGGCTTGCCGCCCGGCTCGCCGTCACTCGGTGAGTTGCTGTCGCAGGGCAAGTCCAATGTGCAAGCGCCATGGCTCGGCCTCGCCGGCTTCTTCTCGATCGCCATCATGTTGTCGCTGCTCATCTTTATCGGCGAAGCAGTGCGCGATGCCTTCGATCCGCGGAAGACCTTCCGATGAGCGAACTGCTTCTCTCGATCAAGGATCTGTCCGTTGCCTTCGGCCAGGGCGAGCACGAAGTGCTCGCCGTCGATCGCGT
>CAZSAW010000250.1:0-2497 GCA_964604745.1 uncultured Hyphomicrobiales bacterium | reverse complement strand
CGATATCTGACGCAAATCTTGATCTCGTCGAAGCCGTCGAGGATATCGAGCTTGGTGAGCGCGATGCCGTTGATCCCGCTGGTCCGCACCGTCTGGCGCACGAGAACGGCATCAAACCAGCCGCAGCGCCGGCGCCGGCCGGTGACGGTGCCAAATTCGTGTCCGCGATCCCCGATCAGGCGGCCGATCTCGTTGTCCTGCTCGGTCGGGAACGGGCCGTTGCCGACGCGCGTCGTGTACGCCTTGCAGATGCCGAGCACGTACCCGATCGCGCCGGGGCCAAGGCCCGATCCGGTCGCAGCCTGGCCGGCGACCGTGTTCGACGAGGTGACATAGGGATAGGTGCCGTGATCGATGTCGAGCAGCGCGCCCTGCGCGCCCTCGAACAGGATGCGCTTGCCTTCGCGTCGCTTCTCGTCGAGCAGCGACCAGACCGAATCCATGTAGGGCAGCACGCGCGGCGCAACCTGCGCGAGTTCTTCGTAGAGACGCTTGGGCGCGATCTCCTCCAGACCAAGCCCGCGCCGCAAGGCGTTGTGATGCGCGAGCAGGCGCTCGACCTTGCCATTCAGCGCCGGCAGATCGGCCAGATCCATGAAGCGGATGGCGCGGCGTCCGACCTTGTCCTCGTAAGCCGGGCCGATGCCGCGTTTGGTCGTGCCGATGCTCGATGAGCCCGAGCTTTCGCGGATGGCGTCGAGTTCCTGATGCAGCGACAGGATCAGCGTCGCGTTCTCGGCGATGCGCAGGTTATCCGGCGTCACTCTGACGCCCTGCACGGCGAGCCGGTCGATCTCTTCGACCAGCGCGCGCAGATCGACGACGACGCCGTTGCCGATCACCGACAATTTGCCGGAGCGCACCACGCCCGAGGGCAGCAGCGAGAGCTTGTACGTCGTCCCATCGATGACGAGCGTGTGGCCCGCATTGTGGCCGCCCTGAAAGCGGACGACGATGTCGGCCTGCTCGGAGAGCCAGTCGACGATCTTGCCCTTGCCTTCGTCTCCCCATTGAGATCCGACGACAACCACATTTGCCATTCGCGACCAGACCTCCGGGGACGCACTTTGCCCGCAATCGCCGTGGCCTTGGCGTTCGGGGCTTGCCGGTTTCGGATAAAGGATGCGGGCGCATGTGGCAAGGCATTCCGGCCCGAATGTCCTTCACAATACCCCGGTAAACGATTGTACGCGAAGGACTTTTTCCACCGTCCCCAGCCGCAGGACGGGGTCTTTCCGCCGCTGGCGGCGGGCGCGCTCGGATTGGCGCAGAACCGCCATGCGGAGCCGGTGCTGGTGCGCGCGGCGCGCGCGTCCTAGCAATGTCTGGCAAGCAGCGGCGCCCGATCTCGAGCCGCCGCGTATTCCGGAATTCCCGCTCTCATGAGCCCCGCTGTCGACCGCGCCGGTCGCTGGCTGTTCGATCAGCCCTATCTGCTGCTCTCGCTCGCGACGCTGTTCTGGGCGGGCAACATCATCCTCGCGCGCGTGATCGTCGGCCATGTGCCGCCCGTGGCGATCTCGTTCCTGCGCTGGATCGTGGCGCTTGCCCTGATCATGCCGATGGCCTGGCCGCACCTCAAACGCGACTGGCCGTCGCTGCGCAAATCCATTCCGCTGATGATCGTGCTCGGCGTGATGGGAACCGCGGCGCCGCAGGTCGTCTCGTTCTGGGGCCTGCAATATACGACCGCGATCAACGCCCTGCTCATCCAGTCCACCGGACCGCTGATGATCGCGGCCTGGACGCTGACGCTGTTCGGCGACCGCCTGTCGGCCGGGCAGATTGCCGGCATCTGCATTTCGCTCGTCGGCGTCGTGATCATCATCTGCCACGGCAACGTCGAGACGCTGCGGACGCTGTCGTTCAATGCCGGGGATCTTCTCGTCGTCCTCTCGCTCGTGCTTTTCGCCTTTTATTCGGCGCTGACGCGGCGGCGGCCGCAGACGCACTGGCTGTCGTTTCTCACCTTCAGCGGGGCGCTCGGCACGTTGTCGCTGGTGCCGATCTATGCCTGGGAGATTTCGAGCGGGCAGACCATCTCGTTCGACTGGCAGACATTCGCGGCGATCCTGTATGCGGCGATCTTTCCCTCGCTCCTCTCCTATCTTTTCTTCAACCGCGGCGTGGAAATGATCGGGCCGAACCGTGCCGCGCCGTTTCTGCATCTGACGCCGGTGTTCGGATCGGTGCTCGCCATTGCCCTGCTCGGCGAGCGGCCGGAATGGTTTCACGCGCTCGGCTATTTTCTCGTGCTCTGCGGCATCGCCGCCGCGGCGCGGCGGCACCGCACGGCGTGAGTTAGTCGTTGCCGGGCTCGACCCCGGCAATCCATCATCCATGGATGGATGCGCGGGTCTGCGCCCGCGCATGACCGTGCAGACGGGTTGCGGACTTGCGTTCTAGAACCGCAGTGGCTTCGCCTGCTGCACTTGCGGCAGTGCGCGCACCTGCGCGAGCACATCGGCCGGCAATTCGCCGTCGATCTCGATCAGCG
>CAZSAW010000249.1:0-9715 GCA_964604745.1 uncultured Hyphomicrobiales bacterium | reverse complement strand
AAGGATTTCTCCGGAGCCTAGGCGCCGTTCGCGGCCTCGAGCACGTCCTCGAAACTGCGCAGGCCCATCCGCGGCGCGCCAACCATCACCGCCATGTTTCCCGGCGCGTGCTGGTTCTTCCACATCTTCTGATGCGCCAGCGGGATCTTGTCCCACGGAAAAACCTCGCCCATGCAGGGATCGACCCGCCGGTCGAGCACGAACTGGTTGGCCGCGCTCGCCTGTTTCAGGTGGGCGAAATGCGATCCCTGAATGCGCTTCTGCCGCATCCAGACGTAGCGCGCATCGAACGTGATGTTGAATCCTGACGTGCCGGCGCAGAAGACAACCATGCCGCCGCGCTTCACCACCAGACAGGAAACCGGAAACGTCGCCTCGCCCGGATGTTCGAATACGATATCGACATCGCGCTTGCCGGTGACGTCCCAAATCGCCTTGCCAAACTTGCGCGCCTCTTTCACCCAGTCGTTGTATTCGGGAGTATTCACCTTGGGCATCTGGCCCCAGCAGGAAAAATCCTTGCGGTTGATGACGCCCTTCGCCCCGAGGCCGAGCACATAGTCGCGCTTGCCTTCGTCGGAGATGATGCCTATCGCGTTCGCGCCCGAGGCGGCGCAAAGCTGCACGCCGAACACGCCGAGCCCGCCGGACGCGCCCCAGACGAGCACGTTGTCGCCCGGCTTCAGCGTGTGCGGCGCATGTCCGAACAACATGCGATAGGCTGTCGCAAGCGTGAGCGTGTAACAGGCCGCTTCTTCCCACATGAGATGCGTCGGCTTCGGCATCAATTGGCGCGATTGCACGCGGCAGAATTGCGCGAATGAGCCGTCGGGTGTTTCATAACCCCAGATGCGTTGCGAGGGCGACAAGAGCGGGTCGCCGCCATTGCATTCCTCGTCGTCGCCATCGTCCTGATTGCAATGAACGATGACCTCGTCGCCGACCTTCCAGCGCTTGACCTTGGAGCCGACCGCCCACACGACGCCGGACGCGTCGGAGCCGGCAATGTGATAGGGCTGTTTGTGCACGTCGAGTGGCGAGATGGGAACGCCAAGGCCCGCCCAGACGCCGTTGTAGTTCACGCCGCCGGCCATCACGTAAATCAGAACCTCGTCCTCGCCGATCGGCCAAGTCGGCACGACTTCGAGCTGCATCGACGTTTCGGGTGGCCCATGACGTTCTTTGCGGATCGCCCAAGCATGCATTTGGTCGGGCACATGACCGAGCGGCGGAATCTCGCCGATCGCGTACAGCGACTTGAGCGCCTTGGGAGTGTTTGCTTTTGCAAGCGCGGACATCACGTCCTCCGGCTGGACTGTTTTCTGAATGCCAGTGTGCCGGAATGTTTGCTGCACCGCAACAGGAAGGCGCTGAGGCCCGGCCGCCCCTCAATGTTGTCCGCTCCACCGATCCACAGCCCACGCTGACACCCCCTCAGGGGAGGATTATGGTTTCCGCGCTGCAGAACGTCGCTGCAGGCTAGGTTTCAACCGGGAGTGACCCCATGGGCATCGAGAGTCTGATTGTATGGCTGATCGTTGGCGCGATTGCCGGCTGGCTGGCCGGCTTGATTGTGAAGGGCTATGGCTTCGGTCTGATCGGCAACATCGTTGTCGGCATCGTTGGTGCCTTCATTGCGGGCTGGCTGCTGCCTCAGCTCGGCGTCGCACTCGGCACCGGTATTGTCGCCGCGATCATCGATGCGGTGATTGGCGCCGTCATTCTTCTCGTCATCCTGGGTTTGATCCGGCGCTGACACGGGCGAGGCGACACGTTCGCGGCTTATTTCGATCTCCTGGGGGCATTCGGTCCGAACGGCCGAATGCCCTTTTCGCTTCCATCGCTTCGAAAAAGGTGTCGCGTCCTTCGGCAAACCAACAGGCCAGTCCAATCCGGATTTATTGCGTCGCAGCAAAGCGCGGGATAGATTGACAGCCTGATGCGCGACAAGCCCTGGATCTTCCGCACCTACGCCGGTCACTCGACCGCCGCACGATCCAATGCGCTTTACCGGCAGAACCTGCTGAAAGGTCAGACCGGACTTTCAATCGCTTTCGATCTTCCCACGCAGACGGGCTACGACAGCGATCATACGCTTGCCCGCGGCGAGGTCGGCAAGGTCGGCGTGCCGATCTCCCATCTCGGCGACATGCGCGCCTTGCTCGACGGTATCCCGCTTGGCGAGATGAACACGTCGATGACGATCAACGCGACCGCGGCGTGGCTGCTTGCACTCTACATCGCGGTAGCGGATGAGACGGGCGTGCCGCGGTCCGCGCTGCAGGGCACAACTCAGAACGACATCATCAAGGAATATCTTTCGCGCGGCACTTACGTGTTTCCGCCAGCGCCCTCCATGCGGCTCACCAAGGACGTGATCCTGTTCACGACAGCGGAAGTGCCGAAATGGAATCCGATGAATGTCTGCTCCTATCATCTGCAGGAAGCAGGCGCGACGCCGGTGCAGGAACTGGCTTTCGCCCTTGCGACCGCCATTGCCGTCCTCGACACGGTGAAAGCCTCAGGCGAGGTGCCGGACGAAGCATTCGGCGAGGTCGTCGGCCGCATTTCGTTCTTCGTCAATGCGGGGCTGCGCTTCATCACCGAAATCTGCAAGATGCGCGCGTTCGGCGAATTGTGGGATGAGATTACGCGCGAGCGTTACGGCATCAGCGATCCCAAGCAGCGCCTCTTCCGCTACGGAGTGCAAGTCAATTCGCTCGGCCTTACCGAGCAGCAGCCGGAAAACAACGTCTATCGAATCCTTCTCGAAGCACTGGCCGTAACGCTGTCCAAGAAAGCGCGCGCCCGCGCGGTGCAATTGCCCGCGTGGAACGAGGCGATGGGGCTGCCGCGGCCGTGGGACCAGCAATGGTCGCTGCGCATGCAGCAGATCCTCGCCTATGAAACCGATCTGCTCGAATTCGGCGATATCTTCGACGGCTCACAGGAAATCGCGCGCAAGGTCGAGGGGCTAAAGCGAGAGGCACAGGAAGAGCTCAAGCAGATCGACGCGTTCGGCGGCGCAGTGGCCGCAGTCGAATCCGGCTACATGAAACAGCAGCTTGTCGAATCCAACAGCCGCCGGCTTGAAGCGATCGAATCCGGCGAGAGCACCGTCGTCGGCGTCAACAAATTCACCGAGACCGAGCCGTCTCCGCTGACCGGCGGCACCGACGCGATCCTTACCGTCTCGCCCGATACCGAAAAGGAGCAGATCGAGCGGCTGCAAGCCTGGCGGGCGGCACGGGACGAGAAGGCGGTCAGGGCTGCCTTGCAGGAACTCGAATCCGCCGCACGCGCGGGACGCAACATCATGCCAGCGTCCATTAGCTGCGCCAAAGCCGGCGTCACCACCGGCGAATGGGGCCTGACCTTCCGCGGCGTGTTTGGCGAGTATCGCGCCCCGACCGGCATCGGCCGCGCCGCGCGCAATATTTCGCATGGCGCCGATCCCTTGCGGACGGAGGTGGATCGCGTGTCGCGCAAGCTCGGCAGACGGCTCAAATTCCTGGTCGGCAAGCCGGGCCTCGACGGGCATTCGAACGGCGCCGAGCAGATCGCAGTGCGCGCCCGTGACGCCGGCATGGACGTCGTGTACGGCGGGATCCGCTTCACGCCGGCCGAGATCGTCCAAACCGCTCTCGACGAAAACGTCCACGTCGTCGGGTTGTCGATCCTCTCCGGCAGCCATGTTCCGCTGGTGCGCGACATTGTCGATCGCATGAAGCAGGCAGGACTGAACGATGTGCCGGTCGTGGTCGGCGGCATCGTGCCGCCAGAGGACGAACGCGCGCTGAAGAAAGCCGGCGTCGCTGCCGTCTACACTCCGAAGGATTTCGAAATCAATCGCATCATGACGGACGTGGTCCGCATCGTTGAAAGCGTTGCCGAATCCGCGAGTTGATCGTCTTGCGCGTCGTCCAACCCGAGGGCACACGGGGCAGCCTTAAATGGATTCAGCGGCTGATCAACGATCGTCCGGAAATTCTTGATTCGCTGATCGCACCCTTTCTCACCGAGCCCTGCGCGATCGAATGGGTTTCTCCGCGCCGGGACGACGATTTCGCCGAATATCGCGACGCGAGCTTCCTGACGAAGGTCGGCGCACGCGACCTTGCCGCCTCGCTCGGCGAATTCTGGCCGGCGCGCGGCCCGCAATGGGATGCGCTCGGCAAGAGCAACGGCGGCGACATCTTTCTCGTCGAGGCGAAAGCCCACATTCCGGAATTGTTTTCGCCGCCGACGCAGGCATCCGCGGTTTCGCGCGAGAAAATCGAGCGGGCCTTGGCCGACACAATCGCGACGCTCGGCGCAACGCCGCGCGCGCCCTGGACGGAGGCGTTCTTTCAATATGCGAACCGGCTGGCGCATCTCGATTTCCTGCGACGCCTGCATGGCCGCAAGGCATGGCTGATCTTCGTCTATTTCGTCGGCGACGCCGAGATGAAAGGGCCGATAACGGAGGCCGAGTGGCGGGCGGCGTTGCCGGTCGTCAAGCATGTGCTCGGGATTCCGGAGACGCACGTTCACGCCCGCCACGTGATCGAGGTCTTTCCACCGGTCAACGTACTGTGAGCACGCTCTCGATCGCGGTCGTCAGCGCGGACGGACTGATCGGCTTGGTCAGATAGGCATTCATGCCGGCTTCGCGCGCCTTCGTTTCGCTGTCGGAATCCCCGGACAGCCCGATGATGGGAATGCGGCTGCGCGGTTGTGCCAGAACGCGGATCCGTCGCGTGGCTTCGATTCCGCTTATGCCTGACAGAACGATATCCATCAGCACGAGGTCGTAAGGCTCACGCTTGATCGCCTCGATCGCCGCCTCGCCGGAGCTTGCAAATTCCGCGCGATGGCCAAGCCCGCGCAGAACAGCGTTCAGCAATACGCGGCCATACGGATTGTCCTCGACGCAGAGCACGCGGCGTGAAACGGGCGCTGGCAGGGGATGCCGTTTTCCGCCGGAGGCCTTGCTGCGCCTGTCGACGCCATCTTCAACCGTCACTGTCAGCGCAAAGGTTGAGCCGCGTCCAGGCCTGCTCTTCACGGTCAGGTCGCCACCCATCGCGCGCGCGATCCGCTTGACCAGACTCAAGCCCAGACCCGTTCCGCCATAGCGACGGGTCACGGCTTCGCTCGCCTGCGCAAAGGGGCGAAACAGCTTTCGCATTTCTTCCGGCTTAAGCCCGATGCCGCTGTCGGTGACGGCAAACTGCAGGCGCGTTCTGCCGCGCGGGGCGCGCGTCGAGGTGACCGCCAGGGCAACGGTGCCGCGCGCGGTGAATTTCACCGCATTGTCGATCAGGTTTTCTACGGCGGCGCGCAGCCGCACGGGATCTCCCATGACGGCATCCGGCAAAGCCTTCGCAATCGCAATGTCGGTCTTGAGGCCAACGGTTTCGGCCCGCGCGATCAATGACGACGCGATGTCCTCGGCCAAGCGCCTTGGTGAAAAGACATCCTTCTGCAGCTTGAGGCCAGCCACGTCCGCGCGCACGGCATCGCAAACGATCGTGGTGAGTTGGGCGAGATGCTCGGCCGCGCTTTTCACGCCCAACGCCCATCGTTGCTCGCGCTGGTCGAGATCGGACGCGGCAAGCAATTCCGCCAGGGCGAGAATGCCGGTCAACGGCGTGCGGATATCGTGGGCGAGCGCGGCGATGACGAGTTCGGCGGCGCGCCGTCCCGGCGCCGGACGCCTGACGCCGCGACGTTGGCGCATCTTCGCCGATGACTTTTTAGGCGTCTTCCGCCGCATGAGCCCTCCCGCACCCAGCATGCCATGAGGCGCAGCCGCATACCATCATGGCGGCGCAAGACCGACCATGCGACGGATATCCGCCGGCGTGGCGCCGGCTTGCCGCAACGCACGTAGCGCAGTTGCCTTGGTCGATTTTGAAAGTTTCTGTCCGTCGGCGCCCAGCACGAGGCGGTGATGATGATAGATCGGCTCCGGATATCCGAGCAGCGTCTGCAACAGACGATGAGCCGCCGTCGCATAAAAGAGGTCCTGGCCGCGCACAACATGGGTGACGCCTTGCGCGGCATCGTCGACGACCACGGACAGATGATAGCTCGTTGGCGTCTCCTTACGCGCGATGACGACATCGCCCCACATGCGTGGCTGCGCCGTGACGATGCCGCTTTCGCCGCATGGCCCCGATCCCGTTTCGCGCCAGCTCAAGGCACCCGCGCGCGCCACGGCCATCTCCGTGTCGAGCCGCATGGCGTAAGGCTGGCCGCTTTCCATGCGTCGCGCCTGCTCCTGCGCCGACAATGCTTTCGCGTCCCCAGGATAAAGCGGCGCGCCGTCGGGATCGCGCGGCCATGCACCGGCCTGCTCGCGCTCTGCAACACGGCGCGCGATCTCGGCGCGGCTCTCGAAGGCAGGATAGACGAGATCGCTTAATGCCGGCTGTCGCAGCGCCCGAGAATAATCGTCGAAATGCTCCGATTGCCGCCGAACCGGCGCTTCCCAGGTCAAGCCGAGCCAGGCCAGATCGTCGTAGATCGCCCTCTCGAATTCGGGGCGACAGCGGATAGCGTCGATATCCTCAATGCGAAGAAGAAAGCGGCCGCCACTCGCGCGCGCCATGTCGAAATTGAGCAATGCGGACAGGGCGTGGCCGAGGTGCAGGTAGCCGTTCGGGCTCGGCGCGAAACGAAAGACGGGGATCGGCATGATGGCTGTGTCGCGTCCAGAATCTTCTTGTCATGCGCCGTTCAAGCGGGGCACACCACGGACGATGACAAAAATGCGGTGCAATGTCTCATATCCTTCATAGCCAGGCCGAACTCAATTCTGCGCTCGCTCATCTCATGCTCGCCGATGCGAGGCTGAAGCCCGTGCTAGCGAAAGCTGGTATGCCTAACCTGCGCCGCCGCGAGCACGGATTTGCGGGGCTCGCGGCCATCATCTGCGCACAGCAGCTTTCCACCGCCAGCGCGAGCGCCATCTGGGGCCGGCTCGCCGCAGCCTTCGAGCCATTTCATCACGATGCGATCCGCCGCGCGCGGTCGGACAAGCTCGCGCGCCTTGGCCTGTCGCGCCCGAAGATCAAGACGATCAAGGCGATCGCTAGTGCTCTCGGCAAAGGTGATATCGATCTGCACGCCGTTGCGCGCATGGAAGCAGACGATGCGCACGCGGCCCTGACCAAACTGCACGGCATCGGGCCGTGGACGGCCGACATCTATTTGCTCTTCTGTCTCGGTCACGCCGACGCGTGGCCGGCCGGAGACCTGGCGCTGCAGGAAGCCGCGCGCATCGCCTTCGGTTTGCGCAAGCGGCCGGATGCCAAAAAAATGGTGGAATTGGCTGAGTTGTGGCGGCCGTGGCGCGGGGTGGCGGCGCATCTGCTGTGGAACTATTATCGCGTCATCAAGCAGCGCGATCCCGTCCCGGTCCAGCCGGCAAGCAAGAAGGCAAGCAAGAATGGCCGGTGACCTCGACGGCCCGCGGCTTCAGCCGCGCGGACAAGTCAAACGTCTCGTTGTTTTTCTTCATGGCTATGGCGCCGACGGAAACGACCTGATCGATCTCGGCCGCGCCTGGCAGGCGCTGTTGCCCGACACGGCTTTCGTCTCGCCGCATGCACCCGAACCCTGCGGCCAAGCCCCGGTCGGACGGCAATGGTTCGCGCTGACATTTCGCGACCCCAACGAGCGCTGGACCGGCGTGAACAAGGCCGGCCCGATTCTCGAATCGTTTCTCGAAAAGGAACTTGCCCGCCACAACCTGCCGCCATCGGCACTGGCCTTGGTCGGCTTCAGCCAGGGCACCATGATGGCACTGCATGTCGGCCTGCGCCGTGCGGTGGCTCCGGCGGCAATCGTAGGCTATTCGGGGATGCTGGTCCTGCCCGACGACGCCACGCCCGAATCGCTCGCCACCGAAATTCGCTCTCGCCCGCCCGTCCTGCTCGTGCACGGCGACATGGACGAATTGATCCCGGTACAGGCGCTGTTTCACGCGTCGCAAAGCCTTGCAGCCCTCGGCGTACCGGCGGAATGGCATATCTCGCAGGGCGTCGGCCACGGCATCGACCAGGAAGGGCTTCGCCACGGCGGCGAGTTTCTGGCACGCCGTTTCGGCCTTCCCTACGGATAGCCCCGGCCCGGCGGGGAGTAAGTCACTCAGCCGCCTTCACAATCTCGTCACGCTCCCGTATAAATTATGTGCTGCGTTAGGTCGCAGCGACGAGATGTTGAGGAGCCACGGTTGAACGTACACGTGTCGCCCAGCGGTTTTCCGGCTCTGGTGCTGAACGCGGACTTCCGGCCTCTGAGCTATTACCCGCTGTCGCTCTGGTCGTGGCAGGACACGATCAAGGCGGTCTTTCTGGAGCGGGTGAACATCGTCGCGAACTACGATCGGGCGGTGCGCAGCCCGAGCTTCGAGATGAAGCTGCCGAGCGTCGTTTCGCTCAAGACCTTCGTGAAGCCGTCGACCAACCCTGCCTTCACCCGATTCAATGTTTTCCTGCGCGACAAATTCTCCTGTCAGTATTGCGGCGCCGCCGACGACCTGACGTTCGACCACCTGATCCCGCGCTCGCGTGGCGGGCACACGACGTGGATGAATGTCGTTGCGGCCTGTTCCGTCTGCAATCTGAAAAAGGGCAACATGACGCCGTCGGAAGCGAGCATGTATCCCTCGCAGATGCCATTCCAGCCCTCGGTGCAGCAGTTGCATCGTAACGGGCGGCTGTTCCCGCCGAATTATCTGCACGACAGCTGGCTCGACTATCTCTATTGGGATACTGAACTCGATCCCTGACGCCTGCGCTGCGCGCGTCGCCTCTCCTGCAATCGAACGAGCGAATGTCCTGGCTGCTGTTCGCCTTTTCAGGGCCGGTCCTCTGGGCCATCTCGACGCATTTCGACAAATATCTGGTCGAGCGTTATTTCAAGGACAGCCTCGTCGGCGTGCTGCTCATCTTCACCGCGCTGACGGGACTCGTATTTGCCCCGCTGGTCTGGCTGTTCGAGCCGAACGTGACGGCGCTGCCATTCGAAACATGTGCGTTGATGACGCTGTCAGGTCTCCTCTACATGGCGGGACTGTTTTTTTACCTGGAAGCTCTGCAATTCGAGGAAGCGTCCGTTGTCGTGCCGTTCTCGCAAGCCTCACCCATCATTGGTTATGCGCTCGCCTATCTCTTTCTTGGCGAAGTGCTGTCGACGCAACAACTGGTGGGCGGCGCGCTCATCATCGCCGGAGCCTCCCTCGTCGCGCTGAAGACCGGTGCGCACACTGTACGCTTCAAGGGCCGCCTGACCGCGCTGATGCTGACCTGCTCTCTCTCGATCGCGTTGAGCTCGCTGATCTTCAAGTTTTTTGCCGTGCGCGATGATTTCTGGCCGACAACGTTCTGGATGTTCTGCGGACAGGCCATTTTTGGCGCCGCTCTCCTGACAACCGAGCGTTATCGCGCGGAATTCGCGCGCATGTTCCGCACGAATCCGTATGCCGTGCTCGGCGTCAACGCGGCGAACGAGCTGATCAATCTTGGCGGCAGTCTCGGGATGCGCTTTGCGCTTACACTCGCGCCGCTCAGTCTCGTCCAGGCTGTCAGCGGCACGACGACGATTTTTGTCTTCGCGTTCGGCGCAGCGTTGACTCTGTTCGCGCCTTCACTCGGGCGCGAGGATCTGTCGCCCGGAAACCTCGTTCAGAAGGCCTTGTCCGCCATGCTCGTGGCCGGCGGCGTCT
>CAZSAW010000248.1:0-26094 GCA_964604745.1 uncultured Hyphomicrobiales bacterium | reverse complement strand
GGTGATCGATCACATTCAGGATCACCTGCAGCACGGCGGTGATGATGCGGCTGCCGCCGGGCGAACCGGTGACGAGCACCGGCTTGCCGTCCTTGAGCACGATCGTGGGCGTCATGGATGACAGCGGGCGCTTGCGCGGGCCCGGCGCGTTGGCGTCACCACCGAGAAGGCCGAAGGCGTTTGGCGCTCCGGGCTTGGCGGCGAAGTCGTCGAGCTCGTTGTTGAGAAGAATACCGGTGCCGTCGGCGACAAGGCCGACGCCATAGCTCAAATTCAGCGTGTAGGTGTTGGCGACGGCGTTGCCATTCTCGTCGGCGACCGAAAAATGCGTGGTGTTGTCGCCTTCAAACGGTGCGACATCGCCGGCGCGGACCTGCGCCGAAGGCGTGGCGTGCGCAGGATCGATACCGGCGCGCAAGGCGGCGGCGTAGCGCTTCGACGTCAGCCCCTTGATCGGCACGCGCACGAAATCGGGATCGCCGAGATAAACGGCGCGATCGGCATAGGCGCGCCGCATGGCCTCGATCATGAGGTGTAGCGTTTGCGGTGTACCGGCGCCAAGTTTCTGCAGGTCGTAGCCTTCGAGAATGTTGAGCATCTCGACGAGGTGGACACCGCCGGAGGAGGGCGGTGGCATCGAGACGATATCGTAGCCGCGGTAGCTTCCGCGCGCGGGCTCGCGCTCGATCGCGCGATAGGACTTCAGATCGTCAGCCGTCATGCGCCCGCCTGCCGCACGCACCGCTGCGGCGATCTTGTCGGTGATTGGTCCGTCATAGAAAGCGGTCGCGCCATCGCGCGCGATGGCTTCGAGGGACTGCGCGAGGTCGGCCTGGATCAATCGCTCGCCCGGTGCCAGCGCCTTGCCGTTGGCGTCGAGAAAGACTTTCGCCGATGACGGCCAGCGCGCGAACATCGGCTGCGCCGAGGCGAGCGTATCGGCGATATCGTCGTCGATGACGAATCCGTCGCGCGCGAGCTGGATGGCGGGGGCGATCAGTTGGGCCAGCGTCAGCTTGCCAGACCCATATCGCGCGTGCGCCAAAGCAAGGCCGGCGACGGTGCCGGGAACGCCGATCGCAAGACCGGAATCGCGCGATTTGGCCGGATCAGCATCGCCCCTCTCGTCGAGAAATACATCCGGCGTGGTCGCCGCCGGGGCGGTCTCGCGATAGTCGATGGCGATGTCTTTATTGTTTGCCGCAAGGTGGATCACCATGAATCCGCCGCCACCAATATTGCCTGCGCGCGGATAGGTCACGGCGAGAGCGAAGCCGGTCGCCACCGCCGCATCCACGGCGTTGCCGCCCTGACGCAGGATGTTGGCACCGATCTGCGCGGCACGCGCCTCCTGCGCCACCACCATGCCGTGGCGCGCCGGCTGTGGCTGCGCCATGACCGCAACCGGCAACGCCAGCAGGCACCAGGCGAGAATCAATCGGATTGCGGCGATCATGCGATGCGACATTGCCATTGAACCGGCGGCGTGGGCCGCACGACAGACTTTGGCCACCCGCCGGTGCGCGAGCGCCGGCGTGCTTGAATTTTCCCTATCCGGGACCGACATTCTCCATGCCGCTTCGCAAGATTATTCTTTTCCAGGGGAGGACGCCAATGGTTCGCTCGGATTCGGGCCTGATGCGCTTTGCGCGGATTCTTGTTCTCGTTCCGGCGCTGGGGCTTCTCGTTTCGGCCTGCGGGATCAACAACATTCCGACCTACGAAGAGCAGGCTAAGGCGAAATGGTCGGACGTGCAGAATCAGTATCAGCGCCGCGCCGATCTCATTCCCAATCTCGTCGAAACCGTGAAGGGCTTTGCTGCGCAGGAACGCACCGTGCTGCAGCAGGTCACGGAAGCGCGTGCCAAAGCAACATCGATCAAGGTCGACGCCTCGACCATCACCGATCCCGAGCAGTTCAAGAAATTCCAGGAAGCGCAGGCGCAGCTGACCGGAGCCCTCGGCCGGCTAATCGCGGTCTCCGAAGCCTATCCTGATCTGAAATCCAATCAGAACTTTCTCGCGCTGCAATCGCAGCTCGAAGGCACGGAAAACCGCATTGCGGTGGCGCGGCGCGACTACATCGACGCGGTGCGTCAATACAATACGGAATTGCGGACGTTCCCCGGCGTGATCTGGGCCTCGACGGTCTATCGCAGCCAGAAGCCGATGGAGACGTTTACCGTCGCCGCCGACACGATGCGCAACCCGCAAGTGAAGTTCTGACATTCCCATGCGCGGCGCGCGAACAGGATTCGGCTTGTTGCTGTCGCGCGCCGCAAGCGCGGGGTTGCTTCTGGTCGCGCTGGCAACTGCCGCATTCGCCCTCGATTTTCCGCAGCTGACGGGCCGCGTCGTCGACAACGCAAACCTGCTGGATGCGGGCGCGCGCGCGGCGTTGACGCAATCACTCGCCGATTTTGAAACCAGGACGACCGACCAGCTCGTGGTCGTGACGCTGCCGTCGCTGCAAGGAACTTCGATCGAGGACTACGGGTATCAGCTCGGCCGCCGCTGGCAGATCGGTCAGAAGGACAAGAACAACGGCGTTCTCCTGATCGTCGCACCCAATGAGCGCAAGGTGCGAATCGAGGTCGGCTACGGTCTCGAAGGAACACTGACCGACGCGATTGCCAACGTCATCATCCAGAATTCGATCCTGCCGCGATTCAAGGCGGGTGATTTTCCTGGCGGCATCAAGCGCGGTGCCGAAGACATCATCCAGGTCCTTTCCGGCGACGCCGAGGAGTTCAAGCACCGCGCCGCCGGCAACGCCAGAGGCAACGCCGATTCGCTGCTTGACGTGCTTGCCGGTCCGGCTTTTCCATTTGTCTTGTTCTTTGCGCTCATCATCATTTTCGGTGTCCTGAATACGATCCACGCGATTCTGGTGGCGCTTGGACTGGCCGAGCGCCGTCCGAAAAAAGGCTTCTGGCACTGGGTGGCGTCGAGCTCGTCCGGCTCCTATTCAGGCGGCTCCTATTCGGGCGGGTCGTCATGGTCCTCCGGCTCCTCCGGCGGCGGGTTTTCCGGTGGCGGCGGCTCATTCGGCGGCGGTGGATCATCGGGAAGCTGGTGAGGTGATGATTTCCGAAGAGGACAAGCAGCGCGTCAGTGACGCCATCCGCCGGGCGGAATTGAACACCTCCGGCGAAATCTTCTGCGTCATCACCGGACAATCGAGCGACTATCGCTTTGTCCCGATCGCCTGGGCCGCAGCGCTTTCGCTCGTGACGCCAATGCCGCTGATCTATTTCACGCTCTGGAGCGTGACCGTCATTTATTGCGCGCAACTGCTGGTATTCGTCGGCGCGGCCATCGTCCTGTCCATTCCCTCGATCCGCATCCGGATCATTCCGCGTCGAACGAAGCATGATCGTGCCCATACCGAAGCGATGCGCCAGTTCCTGGCGCACGGAATCCACATGACGGAGCAGCGAACCGGCGTTCTGATTTTTGCCTCAGCCGCGGAGCGTTATGCGGAGATCGTGGCTGACGACGGAATCAACGCAAAGGTCGCCCCGCAGGTCTGGGACGAAGCAATCGCTGTCCTGATCGACGGGATCAAAGCGGGCCATCCTGCTGACGGCTTTATTGCCGCCATCGGGCAATGCGGCCGCGTGCTGGCGGAGCATTTTCCCCCCGGCGCCCTCAATCGCGACGAAGTTCCCGACCGGCTCGTAATTCTTTGAATTCCGACTATCGCGTTTGCGCGTGATAAACCGTGTTCGGGCGCATGTCGGTCGCCGAGGCAACGCGATTCGACATATTGAAGAAACCCGCGATCGCCGAAATATCCCAGATGTCGCGATCGGAAAATCCGGCACGGCGCAATGCGTCCCGGTCGTTGTCCTCGATCGTCCACGGTTCGGCCGTGAGCTTCACGGCAAAATCAAGCATTGCGCGTTGTCGCTTGCTCAGGCGCGCCGCGCGATAATTCATGACCATCAGTTCGCCGAGTGCAGGATCGTTCGACAGCGCGCGAACCGCAGCGCCGTGCGCGACAAGACAATAGTAACAGCGGTTCTGCGAGGACACCGTGACCGCGAGCATCTCCCGCTCGAGCTTGGACAGGCCCGATTGCCCAAGCATCAGGTCGTTGTACATCGCCACGAAGGCCTCAAGCTTTGTCATGTCGAAGGCGTAGGCCTTCAGCACATTGGGGACGAAGCCGAGTTTCTCCTGACATTTTGCGAAATAGGCCCGCATCGAATCGCTCAGAGCCACTTCCGGCAGCGACAACGCGATGATTCTCGTATCGTCCCCGGCGGTCGCTGGCGGGAGCGCAGGCATTGCTCCGCCACTCGTTTTGCGCTGCACGCGGGTCGCGGCCGCTGCGCTGGCGGCAACAGGCCGCTGGCGCATGTTGACTTTGCTTCGCTTTTTGCCGGCTTTTGTCACGAGAAAGACTCCTCATAGTGGCAGTAGCAGCCTAACGCGTCCGCCGATGAAGCGAAATTGATTCAGCCTTCGCGCGGCGGGCTATTGAGCGGCGGGCCAGGACTGTAAACACTGGACCGCACGGGTGGCGCGCGGTGAGACGACACATGGAATTGGAAAGCCTTCTCGGCACCGACGATGAGAGCGACGCGCACGATCTCGTCGAGGAGGCGGCGCAGTCCCTGCGCGGCGGCGCCGTTTCCGGCGGCTTTGTCGCACGCCTATTTGCGCACGCGGCGCCCGAGGATCTCGTCGGCTATTCGGCGCAGGAGATTGCGTCCCTTGCGACGGCGGCCTGGTCCTTTCTCGCCGAGCGCAAACCGGGCAAACCGAAAATCCGCTTTGTTACGCCCGATATTCCACCGGGCGGAGAACGGCTGAAAGCCATCTCCGTCATCGAGATCGTCAACGACGACATGCCGTTTCTCGTCGATTCGGTCATGGCGGAACTGGCCGAGCAAGGCCTGTTCATTCGTCTTGTCGTGCATCCGATTTTCGCGGTGGTGCGGAATGCTGCCGGGCGCATCGAGCGGCTGGCGGAGGGACCGGATTCGAGCACGGCATCGCGTGAAAGTTTCATCCACATTCATGTCGACCAGGTGCCCGACGAGGCCCGCCGCGCCGACATCGTCCGCGCGCTGGAAGCCGATCTGGCCGAGGTCCGGGTCTGCGTTGCGGATTGGCGGCCGATGCTCGGTCGCGTCGCCGAAGTCATTGCGACGTTGAAGACAACGCCGCCGCCCTTGCCGGTGGATGAAGTGGCGGAAGCCATCCAGTTTCTGGAATGGCTCGTCGCCGATAACTTCACGCTTCTCGGCGTCAGGGATCATGTTCTTTCTGCGGCCGGCGAAGAGTTGCAGCCAAAGCCGGACACGGGACTCGGCGTGTTGCGCGATCCCGTAGTGGTCGAGCTCGCGCCTGCGGCCGGCAACGCGACCATGACGCGGGAAACCGCAACGCTGTTCCGCGAGCCGGAGGCGCTGATCATCACCAAGTCCGACATTCGCTCGCGCGTGCATCGCCGCGTGTACATGGACTATATCGGCGTCAAGCGCTTCGATGCGTCGGGGAAGGCGTTCGGAGAATTCCGCATCGTCGGGCTTCTGACGTCGAGCGCCTATACCCGCTCGACTAAATCGATCCCGTATCTGCGCCGGAAAGTCGATGCCGTGCTGGCGCGATCCGGCTTCAATCCGGCCGGACATTCCGGCAAGGCGCTGATCAATATTCTCGATACTTATCCGCGCGACGAATTGTTTCAGCTCGACGAAGCGACGCTGTTCGATTTCGCAACGGCGATGCTGCAGCTCGACGAACGGCCACGCGTGCGTGTCCTCGCCCGTACCGACCGGTTTGACCGCTTCGTTTCGGTGCTCGTCTATGTGCCGCGCGATCGCGCCGGCAGCGATACGGTTGCCGCCATCGGGCGCTACCTGACGGAAATCTACGAAGGCTGGATTTCAAGCCTCAATCCCTTCTTTCCCGAAGGGCCGCTCGTCCGTGTGCATTTCATCATCCGCCGCTCGGACCGCCCGATCGTATCGGTGGATCGCGCCACGCTCGAACACGCCGTCGGCGCGATCGTGCGGACCTGGCCGGACGCGCTCGCCGAGGCGCTGGCGCTCAGTTATGAGCCCGGCCGCGCCCGCCAATTGTTCGACCGTTACGGGCAGGCCTTCTCGGCGAGCTACCGCGACAGCTACGCACCGGCGACCGCAATCGACGACATCCACACGATCGAGAGTCTGTCCGACGAGCGCCCGCTGGCGGTCGAATTTCACGACGAGGCCGGTGGCGACGCCGGCACGGCGCTGAAGGTCTGGACCCTGCAGCGCCCCATCCCGCTGTCCGAGCGCGTCCCCGTTCTCGAAAATATGGGCTTTCGCGTCGTCGACGAGCGCACTTACGAGATTGCGATCGCGGATGGACGCACCGTCTGGATGCACGACATGGTGCTCGAGCGTGCCGATGGCGCGCGCATCGATCTCGCGCCGAGCAAGCAGCGGCTCGAGGCCGGTTTCCTCGTCATCATGCGCGGGCTTGCCGAAAACGACGGCTATAACGCGCTCCTGCTCACCGCAGGGCTGCATTGGCGCGACGTCGCGTTGCTGCGCACGCTGTCGCGCTATCTGCGGCAGATCCGCGTCGCCTTCTCGCAGGACTACATGTGGGCGACGCTGCGCAAGCATTCGGCCATTGCCGCCGATCTTGTCGCCCTCTTTCACGCGCGCTTCGATCCGCGGCTTGATCTCACTGTCGATGCACGCGCCGTGCGCGAAAAGGAAATCGCGGCGAAAATCGAATCAGCGCTCGACGCCGTGCAAAGCCTCGATGAGGATCGGATCGTCCGGCATTTCTTCAATGCGGTTCGTTCCGCGATCCGCACCAATTTCTATCAGATCGGCAACGACGGCATGCCGAAGGCGCTGATCGCCATCAAGTTCGACAGCCGCAAGATCGAGGATTTGCCGCTGCCGCGGCCGCTCTACGAGATTTTCATCTATTCGCCGCGTGTCGAAGCCGTTCATCTGCGCTTTGGCAAGGTCGCGCGCGGCGGCATTCGCTGGTCGGACCGACCGCAGGATTTCCGTACCGAAGTGCTGGGCCTGGTGAAAGCGCAGCAAGTGAAGAACGCGGTGATCGTGCCGGTCGGGGCGAAAGGCGGCTTCGTTCCCAAGCAGATGCCTGCGGGCGGCGCGCGCGAGGAAATCCAGGCGGAAGGCGTCGCCACCTACAAGCTCTTCATTTCGAGCATGCTCGACATCACCGACAACCTGTCGCTGCAGGGCATTGTCGCGCCCGACAATGTTGTCCGCCATGACGGCGACGATCCCTATCTCGTCGTCGCTGCGGACAAGGGCACCGCGACGTTCTCCGATATCGCCAACGCCATCTCGCTGGAACGCAAGTTCTGGCTGGGCGATGCCTTCGCGTCGGGCGGCTCCGCCGGCTACGACCACAAGCAGATGGGCATCACCGCCCGCGGCGCGTGGGAAGCGGTGAAGCGCCATTTCCGCGAGATGGATATCGACATCACGCGGCAGACGTTCACCGTGGCCGGCGTCGGCGACATGTCGGGCGACGTGTTCGGCAACGGCATGCTGCGCGAGCGGACGATCCGGCTCGTCGCCGCGTTCGATCATCGCGACATCTTCATCGATCCCGATCCCGATCCGGAGAAGAGCTTCGCCGAGCGTGCGCGGCTCTTCGCGCTGCCGCGGTCGAGCTGGCAGGATTACGACAAGGGCCTGATCTCGCAGGGCGGCGGCGTCTTCCCGCGTTCCGCCAAGCAGATTGCGCTGTCGCAGCAGATGCGCGCGCTTTTGCATCTCGACGGCGAACACGCAACGCCGCAGCAGGTCATGGCCGCGATCCTGCGCGCCCAAGTCGATCTGTTATGGTTCGGCGGCATCGGCACCTACATCCGCGCATCGCAGGAGGGCAACGATGCAGCGGGCGATCGCGCCAACGATGCGATCCGCATTACCGGACGGGACCTGCGCTGCAAGGTGATCGGCGAGGGCGCCAATCTCGGCATGACGCAGCGCGGGCGCGTCGAGGCCGCGATGCAGGGCGTGCGGCTCAACACCGACGCCATCGACAATTCCGCCGGTGTGAACACCTCGGATGTCGAGGTGAATATCAAGATCGCGCTTAGTCAGCCGGTGCGCGAGGGCGCGCTCGATGAAAAAGGCCGTAATACCCTTCTTGCCGAAATGACCGATGAGGTCGCCTCGCTCGT
Organism: uncultured Hyphomicrobiales bacterium; assembly: GCA_964604745.1. Taxonomy (GTDB): domain Bacteria; phylum Pseudomonadota; class Alphaproteobacteria; order Rhizobiales; family Xanthobacteraceae; genus Pseudorhodoplanes. The sequence continues at coordinate 17,912 of CAZSAW010000248.1, read as the reverse complement.
CCTGCGCAACAATTACCTGCAGACGCTTGCCATCTCGATGGCGGAACGCCGCGGCCTTGACGATCTCGGATTCCTGCAGCGGCTGATGCAGACGCAGGAAGGCCGCGGTTTGCTTGATCGCAGCGTCGAATTCCTTCCCGACGACATGGAGCTGTCGGAGCGTCGGCGGCGCGGTCAGGCGCTGACGCGGCCGGAACTGGCCGTGCTTCTCGCCTATGCCAAGCTGTCGCTGTTCAGCGACCTGCTCGACAGCCCGGTGCCGGACGAACCCTATCTCAGCCGTGAACTCGGCCGCTATTTCCCGAAAGTGCTCGCGCAGCGCTTCCCCAAGGCGCTCGAAGGCCACCGGCTGCGCCGCGAGATCATCGCCACGCAGCTCGCGAATTCGATGATCAATCGCGGCGGGCCATCCTTCGTCGTCCGGATGTCGGACGAAACCGGCGCATCCATTCCCGCCATCGCCACCGCCTTCGTCGCCGTGCGCGACAGCTTCGACATGCCATCGCTGAACGAAGCAATCAATGCACTGGACAACAAGATTCCAGGTGCGCTGCAGCTCGAGCTTTACGCTTCCGTTCAGGATCTGATGCTCGACCGGCTGATCTGGACGTTACGCAATGTCGATCTTTCGAAGGGTCTTGCCGACGTCGTGGCTCACTACCGCGCGGGCATCATGGCGGTGGAGGAAACGCTCGACCGTTCGCTATCGGAGCAGGGCCTGAAAACGCGGGCGGAAGAGATCGCGCGGTTTCGTGCGGCCGGCATCGCCGAGGCGGAAGCGCTCCGCTTCGCCAACATTCCGATCCTCGCAGCCGCGCCGGATATCGTGCTTGTGTCTGACCGCACAGGAAAGGCAATCGGGGACGTCGCGCGCACATATTTTGCCGCGCGCGCCTATTTCCAGCTCGATCCGATCGCCGAAGCGGCACGCGAGATCGAAACGTCGGATTACTTTGACCGGCTGGCGCTCGATCGCGCACGCGACGGATTGGGCGAAGGCATTCGCCAGTTGACGGCGGAAATGGTATCCGCCGGCGCTGGCGCCGAAGCGGTCCAAACCTGGGTCGGCACGCGCGCCGGCGAAGTCGAGCGCATTCGCTCGGCGGTGCATGAGATCGCCCGCAGCGGGCTTACGCTGTCGAAGCTGTCGGTCGCGGCAAGCCTGTTGCGCGATCTCGCCAGGGGCTGAACGCTCGACGCGTCAGTGACGGAAATGACGCGTGCCGGTGAGCACCATGGCAATGCCATGGTCGTCGGCGGCCTTGATCACTTCGTCATCGCGCATCGATCCGCCGGGCTGAATGACCGCCGTGGCGCCTGCTTCGATGGCGACGAGCAATCCGTCGGCGAAGGGGAAAAAGGCATCCGAGGCAACGACGGAGCCCTTGGTCAGCGGTTCGGACAGCCCGGCCTCCTTCGCTGCGTCCTGCGCCTTGCGTGCGGCAATCCGCGCCGCATCGACGCGGCTCATCTGACCGGCGCCGACGCCGACAGTCGCGCCGTCCTTGGCATAGACAATCGTGTTCGATTTCACATGCTTGGCGACACGAAACGCAAAAGCGAGATCGCGCAGCTCGGCGTTGGTCGGCGCACGCCTCGTGACGGTTTTCAGTTGCATGTCGTCGACGACGGCGTTGTCGCGCGATTGCACGAGTAAACCTCCAGCAACAGATTTCACCGTCAGGCCCGCCGCGCGCCGGTCCGGCAGTCCGCCGGCAAGCAGCAGCCGGAGATTTTTTTTCGCGCCGACGATGGCGATCGCTTCCTCGCTTGCGTCCGGCGCGATGATGACCTCGGTGAAAATCTCGGTAATCGCCCGCGCCGCTTCCGCATCGAGCGTGCCGTTGAGCGCAACGATACCGCCGAAAGCTGAAACGGGATCGCAGCGCAACGCCTTGCGATAGGCCTCGATCAGCGTCGCCCCCTCGGCGACGCCGCAGGGATTGGCGTGCTTGACAATGACGCAGGCCGGCGTGCGCGCGGGGTCGAACTCGGCGACGCATTCGTAAGCGGCGTCGGTGTCATTGATGTTGTTGTAGGACAGTTGCTTGCCCTGCACTTGGCGAGCGGTGGAAACGCCGAACCGGCGCTCGCCGGTCGTGTAAAAGGCCGCGCGTTGGTGCGGATTCTCGCCGTAGCGCAACGCCTCGAACAGTTTTCCGCCGAACGCGCGATATGTCGGCGCCGTTTCGCCAAGCGCGTCGGCAAACCAGTTCGAGATCGCCGCATCGTAGGCGGCGGTGCGTGCGTACGCTTTCGCCGCGAGTTGTTTGCGCAATGCGAACGTCGTGGCGCCCGCATGTGACTTCATCTCCGCCAGCACGCCGGCATAGTCGGCGGCATCGACAATGACGGTCACGTCGGCATGATTTTTTGCCGCCGCGCGGATCATGGCCGGGCCACCGATATCGATATTCTCGACGCATTCGTCGAACGGCGCGTTCTTCGCAACCGTTGCTTCGAACGGATAGAGATTGACGACCAGGAGATCGATGGGACGGATGCCGTGCGCGGCCATGGATTGCGCGTGATCCTTGCTGGCGCGGATGGCAAGCAGGCCGCCATGCACCTTGGGGTGCAATGTCTTTACCCGGCCGTCCATCATCTCGGGAAAGCCGGTGAGCTCGGCGACGTCGACGACTTTCAGACCGGCGTCCTTCAGCGCCTTGGCTGTCCCGCCCGTCGACACGATCTCGACGCCTTGAGCTGCGAGCGCGCGGGCGAAATCGATCAGGCCCGTCTTATCGGAAACCGAAATGAGAGCGCGTTCAACGCGGCGAAGATTGTCGGGCATGCGCTAAAATTATCTCACAAAGGCAGTTGCGGTTCTTCAGCGGGCTCGCGCCGCGGCGCAGCCTGGCCTTGCGGGGCGGGTGTCTTGAGCGCGAAGCTCCAGTTGATGCGTGGCCCCCGTCGCGCGTGACCGTAGATGACGATCTGGGTCATCCGCCGCGGACCCTCGATGCCGGCGAGAAAGACGCTTTCTTCCAGCTCGACATGATCCTCATGTGCATCGAACGTCCATACGTCGCGCGAGGGCAAAAGCAGCATCACGCTGCGGCCATCGGCAAGACGGTTCGCCTTGATCGAGGGATGAAGATGAAACCGGACGGCGAAGTCGTCGGGTGCGCCAGACGGGGGCAATTTGCCTCCTGCCGCAGCGAAGACGTCCTCGCCCTCGATTCGCTTGCTCGTGCCGCTGACGATTAGCGTGCGCTGGTGGATGACCTTGAAACGCTCGGCGTAGCCATCGTGCGACATTCGCAACACGACCGCTTCGTCATGATCTTCGCGCGCGACGCTGACCGATTGCGGGCCAGCAACGATCGGAACGCCGATCAGCTTGCGGAACGCTCCGACTTCGCGGAAGCGACACGACGAAGCGTCATTGAATGTCGCGGTCGAATGAGCCGCCGTTGCGCGCGCAAGCTGGCGCCAGCTTTCCTTGTTCGTCGCGGGCATGCCGCAATTGACGACGATCCGCTGCGCGCCGCTCGACAATTCGAAAGCAAGGCAGCCGGCATGCGCTTCCTGGCTGAGGTCGATCGGCGGCGGATAACCGGTGTCCAGGATGAGAAGGAGATCGCCGTGCTGCACGCGCTGGTAGCCGGAATGCGGCGCCTGCGTCAGCGGCGCGCCACGCGCGTCGTCGTATGCGAGCACGGTGGCGAGGTGATCGACAGGCGTCGGTCCCATGCCGTTGAAGAGGGCGAAATTGCCGTCGCCGTGCCGAAAGAAGCGCAGCATCGGCATGATGCGTTCGATGGCATGCACGAGGGATGGCGGTGGCGAGACATTCCGCGACGCGAACAATTGCCGTAACGGCAGAAGATCGAGCAGCAATTCGATCAGCACACCAGGATTGCGGCTGATATGGCCGCCGTCGGGAAGAATCTGGCGGTCGAGTTCGTCGGACAACCGGTTCGACGCGCCGCGCAGGAGCCGAGTCTTGCTGGCAAAGCAAAGCGCGGCATAGCAGAGCGCAATCGCGACGAGAAGGCGCGGCCGACCGTCGGGCGCTTCGCCTGCGGCGTTACGCAGGTATCGCGCCTGCCGGCTGAGGCTGCGCAGGAAACGACGGTAGAAGGAAGCGTCGGCTTCCGTCAGCACGAGCGGCGCCTGCGCCAGCCACGAGATGACGCGTCGCGCCAGGATATCGGGCCGCCAGCCGACCGGATGCCACGATCCCTGCAGCGCGATCCATTCGTCGACGAGCGCGCGTGCGTTGGCGCGCGTGATCGCGGAATCGGCGGCACGCAGATGGCGCAGCCAGCTGAAGCCCAGCAGATGCGCCGCCCATTCTTCGGAAGGCGGCGCCGTTTCGAACGGGGAGCGCCGGTCGCAGACGACGATCTTGCCGGCAAAGGCGAAGCGGCCGGAATAGATTTCCGCGGCCCGGCTCGGGTCGGCCGTGCGCAATACTTGCGGCGCAATGAGGAGGCGATCGGTTTTCGGCGACCAGAAGCGCCAGCGCAGCAACGGATTGGCGTTGACGCGACCCGCTGCCTTGCGCAGGCCGCGTCGCACCAGCAGCCATGACAGCCTGGTACGTTGCGCGACGGACACGCCGGGCATGGTCAATGGGCCTCATTCCGAAAGCGCGAAGTCGCGCTCTCCACCGCAGGTATAGCGAAGGCGGGCCGGGCGGCCAACCCGCGCGCGATGAAGGGCTTGTTCAAGGCGCGTTTGTTAGAGGGCCGCTCAACCCCAGGGCCCGCGGCGGCTCCACGGTCCACTGGCGGGAATCGTCGTGTCAAAGCCGCGTTCTGCGTTGCGCGGCGCGCTTGCGTGGCCCATGCGGCGCGCCAGCTCCTCGAGCGCGGCAATCCGGTTTTCCACAGCCGGATGCGTCGAAAACAGATTGTCCATGCGCGCCCCGCTCAGCGGATTGATGATGAACAGGTGAGCCGTCGCCGGATGATGCTCGGCGTCCTCGTTCGGAACGACATGCGCGGCCTGCGCGATCTTGGCGAGGGCGGAGGCGAGCCATTGCGGTTCCCCGGATATTTCCGCGCCCATCCGGTCGGCTGCGTATTCGCGCGTGCGGCTGATCGCCATTTGCACGAATAAAGCCGCGAGTGGGGCGAGAATGACCATGGCAAGCGTGCCGACAAGGCCGAGACCGTTGCTGTTCTCGCGGTTTCCGCCGCCGAAAAACATGCCGAATTGCGCAAGCATCGAGATTGCGCCGGCGATTGTCGCGGTAATCGTCATCGTCAGCGTGTCGTGATTTTTGATATGCGCCAATTCGTGCGCCAATACGCCCGTTACCTCCTCGCGAGTAAGCCGGTCCAGCAATCCGGTGGTCACGGCCACGGCGGCGTGCTGCGGATTGCGGCCGGTGGCGAAGGCGTTCGGCTGCGGGTTGTCCATCAGGTAGACGCGCGGCATCGGCAGGTTCGCGCGGGCGGCGAGATCGCGGACGATGCGATAGAGGTCGGGCGCGGCGCGCGCGTCGACCTCCTGCGCGCCGTGCATCGACAGGACCATCCGGTCCGAATTCCAGTAGGCGAACAGGTTCATGCCGGCGGCGGCGACGAGCGCGATCGTGGCACCGCCCGCCCCGCCGATCAGATAGCCGACGCCCATGAACAGGGCCGTCAGTGCGGCCAAGAGCATCGCCGTCCGCAGATAATTCATCGCCGTCCTCCTGCCGGAGACCCGAAATTCCGCTCCGGCGGGCGCACATGTCGGAGGCGGCGGACGGTGTTCAAGACGGCGCGGCATTGTGTACCGTCATTGTCCGATCCCGCGAAAAACAGGTACGTGCAACTGCGGATTGCGCTTGCGAATCCGGAGCGTTATCGCCTAAGTAGGATCATGTTCCTTGCGGCAAGACTATTTTCCGTCAGACGCCCGCCGCTGCCCGCTGCAGCGGTTACCTTCGTTTTAGGGCTGATGCTGGGCGCGGTGACCGTCGGGGCTGGACGCTGGAGCAGCGATACGACCACCCCTCTGCCTGCACCTGTTCAAGCGCATCCGGGCGTCCCGTCAGTAAAGTCTCCGAGCGGCGGCCAGCCCACTGACGTGATCCGCGTGATCGACGGCGACACCTTCGAGGCGCGCGTGCACGTCTGGCCCGGCCTCGACATCACGACCAAAGTGCGCCTGCGTGCGATCGACGCGCCCGAGCTCAAGGCCCGCTGCGCCGAGGAGTCTGACAAGGCGCGTGCTGCGCGCGACGCGCTCGCCGGTATTCTCGCCGAAGGCGAGGTGCGCATCGCTCAGGTCAGCCTCGACAAATACGGAGGCCGCGTTCTGGCCGAAGCCTCGACGCGCGCGACGCCGGATGTTTCGCAGCGGCTCCTGACCGGCGGATTTGCGCGCCGCTATGGCGGCGGCCATCGCGACGGATGGTGCGGCTGACGTGCGTCAGTCTTGCGTCAGCGCAGGACGATCACGTTGGTGCCGACACGCACACGATCGTACAGGTCGATGATGTCCTGATTGTACATGCGGATGCAGCCATAGGAGACGAAGCCGCCGACCGAGCCCGGCACATTGGTGCCATGGATCGCATATTCGCCGCCGCTCAAGGTGAGCGCGGCAACGCCCATCGGATTGCGCGGCGAGCCGCCGGGAATGACGTCAGGCAGCCACGGCCGGTCGCGCTTGACTTCGCGCGGTGGCGACCAGGCCGGCCGGATATATTTGCCGTCGATCGTGGCGCGGCCCGACCACGCCTTGCCGGATTTGCCGACGCCGACGGGATAGCGCACGGCGCGGCCATCCCCGAGCACATAATAGAGACGGCGCTCGTTCGTCTTCACGACGACGGTGCCGGGGGAATAACCATCGAAGTGAACGGTCTCGCGCGCCTGCACAGCGCCGGCCGCGCCAAGCAGGATGGCGAGCGCGGCGGCAAGAGAAAGCAATCTGGCGGATATGGTACGCATGATCGGTCCCCTCAGCCGGTGGAAAAGAATAACGCCAAGGGCGGAACACGAGAAGCCGTGCGGGCGCCTCTCTGTGAATCATGGTTGAAAAAGAAAAAAGCGCGGGCGAGCCGCGCTTTTTTGCAATTCGTATCCGCGCGGTTAATCAGCGCTTGTTTTGCCGGTTGCTGACGAGATCGTCGACCACCGCCGGATCGGCGAGTGTCGTCGTGTCACCGAGATTGCCGAAATCATCTTCGGCGATCTTGCGTAGGATGCGGCGCATGATCTTGCCGGAGCGCGTCTTCGGCAGGCCGGGGGCGAACTGGATCAGATCCGGCGCGGCGAACGGCCCGATCTCCTTGCGCACCCACATCACCAGCTCCTTGCGCAAATCTTCCGTCGGCTTTTCGCCGCTCATCAGTGTCACATAGGCGTAGATGCCTTGGCCCTTGATGTCGTGCGGATAGCCGACCACAGCCGCTTCCGACACCTTGGCATGAGCGACAAGCGCGCTCTCGACTTCGGCGGTACCGAGCCGGTGGCCAGACACATTGATGACGTCGTCGACGCGGCCGGTGATCCAGTAATAGCCGTCCTCGTCGCGCCGGCAGCCGTCGCCGGTGAAGTACTTGCCCGGATAGGTCTTGAAATACGTGTCGACGAAACGCTGATGATCGCCGAACACGGTGCGCATCTGGCCGGGCCAGGAATCGGCAATGCACAGATTGCCGGTGGTCGCGCCGCTCAGCACCTTGCCTTCGGCGTCGACGATCTCCGGCTGAATGCCGAAGAACGGCCGCGTCGCCGAGCCGGGCTTCAGTTTCGTCGCGCCCGGCAGCGGCGTGATGAGGATGCCGCCGGTCTCGGTCTGCCACCATGTATCGACGATCGGACAGCGGCCGTCACCGACGACGCGGTGGTACCATTCCCACGCTTCCGGATTGATCGGCTCGCCGACCGACCCGAGAAGCTTGAGCGACTTGCGGCTCGTTTTCTTCACCGGATCGTCACCGGCCTGCATCAGCGCGCGGATCGCGGTTGGCGCGGTGTAGAAAGTGTTGACCTTGTGCTTGTCGATGACTTCCCAGAAGCGCGATGTGGTCGGGAAGTTCGGCACGCCTTCGAACATCAGCGTGATCGCGCCGTTCGAAAGCGGACCATAGAGAATATAGCTGTGTCCCGTGACCCAGCCGACGTCGGCGGTGCACCAGTAGATGTCGCCGTCATGATAGTCGAACACGTATTGGTGCGTGATTGACGTGTAGACGAGATAGCCGCCGGTGGTGTGCAGCACGCCCTTCGGCTTTCCGGTCGAGCCCGACGTGTAAAGGATGAAGAGCGGATCTTCCGCGTTCATCGGCTCGCAGGGGCAATCGGCGGAAACGCCCTTGGCCAGTTCATCGTAATAGACATCGCGTCCGGCCTTCATATTGACGGTCGCGCCGGTACGCTTGACGACGATGACGCAACGCACGGGCGCCTTCTCGCACGCCGCGTCGACGTTGGCCTTGAGCGGAATCTTGCGGCCGCCGCGCAGGCCTTCGTCGGCGGTAACGATGACGTCCGATTTGCAATCGTCGACCCGGCCGGCGATCGAATCCGGCGAGAAGCCGCCGAAGATCACCGAATGGACCGCGCCGATGCGCGCGCAGGCGAGGATGGCATAGGCTGCTTCCACGATCATCGGCAGATAGATCGTGACGCGGTCGCCTTTCTTGACACCCTGCTTCTTCAGGACGTTGGCAAAGCGGCAGACTTCGTCGTGCAACTCCTTGTAGGTGATCTTCTTGTCGTCCTTCGGATCGTCGCCCTCCCAGATGATCGCGGTCTGGTTGCCGCGCCTGGCGAGATGGCGGTCGATGCAGTTATAGGCGGCGTTCAGCACGCCGTCCTCGAACCATTTGATCGAGACGTTGTGCGGATCGTATGAAGTATGTTTGACCTTGGTGAAAGGCTTGATCCAGTCGACGCGCTTGGCCTGCTCGCCCCAGAACGTGTCAGGGTCCTTGATCGAGGCCGCGTACATTTCCTTGTATTTGGCGTCGTCGACATAGGCCCGACTCTTCCAGTCGCCGGGCACCTCATAAACCTTGTCCGACATAACTCCGCTCCTCCCGCGTATTTTCGATCAGGATCGCATCTGCGACCCAAATCTCTTTTGATTTGACGCAATTATGCGAAGTGGGCGTGGACCGGGCAAGCGGGCGAGCCTGCCACTTTCGTGGCATTGCGCCGCAGCGCCCGCGCGTGCGGCCTATACGCCCATCGCGCCGATGATCGCGCCCATGACCAGAAGCTCGGCCAGCCAGTGGCCGGCATCGATCACCGCCAGCATGAGCTTGCGGCGGCCGAAGGTATAGTTGACGACGATGGTCGTGAGCACGAAGCCGAACCAGAGGAAGGCCGCGGAAATCACCCCGTTTCGCACGGTCACCTGGCCAGGGCCGAGATGGCCGATCACGCCGGCGAGCATCCAGGCCATGATGAGAGCGGCAAGGAAGGCGATGACAAACGGAGCGTAGAAGGCGGGCGTGCCGCGCTTGACGCTCATCTCTTCCTGGGTGCGGCCGAGCGCGGCGAGCCACTGATTGCAAAGCACGCCGTACCACACCGCTCCGGCCAGCCAGCCTCCGACAGCGGCGATCAGGATCGCCGCGTAGTTCATTCCTGCAAAGGCCACGTCATCCTCCGATCGCCACACGCTCTCGTCCCGCAGGCAGGGCTGGCATGGAACATGCTTTTTTCTCTGCCGGCCCACACGGCGAGGAATTCCGTGCCTTCTATAAACCCCGAACGTCTTCTTGGCGACTTGTATGCGCTGCGCGGCATCGGCACCTACAGGACCGGCGTGCACCGGCCCACCTTGTCGCCCGACGATGACAATGCGAGGCAAAGGCTGACCGAGCGCAAGACGGCTGCGGGACTCTCGGCGTCAATCGACGGCATCGGCAATGTGTTCGGCGCGAGCGCCGCGCCAGGACGAAAAATTCTGTCCGGTTCGCATATCGAAAGTCAGAATCATGCAGGCTGGCTTGATGGCGCGCTCGGCGTCCTGTTCGCGCTGGAAGCGTCGCGCGCGATCAGCGAGGACAGCACCACCAGAATGTGCGGCGTCGATGTCATCGCCTTCTGCGATGAAGAAGGACATTTCGGCAGTTATCTCGGCAGCCGTTCCTTTATCGGCGATGTGACCGAGGAAGAAATCGACCGGGCGAAAGACCGCACGCACGGCAAGCCGCTGCGCCAGGCGCTGGCCGAAGCGGGCTATGCCGGGCGCCCCCGGCTGACGGTCGATCGCGATCGCTATGCCGGATTTTTCGAAGCGCATATCGAGCAGGGTGGAAGCCTCGAAGCCGCGAAGCTGAAGATCGGCGTCGTCACCGCGATCGTCGGATTGTGGGATTACCGCATCAAGGTTGTCGGCCAGCAGAATCACGCCGGCACGACGACGATGCAGGAACGGCGCGACGCCGGCCTGACGATGGTTCGCCTGATCGCTTCGCTCGATCGGCGCATGAAGGAACTGGCGGGCCCGCGCACGGTGTGGACCTGCGGCCGGATGGAATTCGATCCCGGCGCGCCGAGCATCATTCCCGGAGAGGCGCGGGCGATGTTTCAATTCCGCGACGCCGACCCGGCGCTGCTGGAAAAACTGGAATCCAATCTGAAGGACATGATCGAGGAGGCCGACCGGACAGGCCCATGCCGCGTCAGCGTCGAGATCATCCGGCAGAGCTCGCCGGCGCTGATGGACGAGCGGTTTCAGCAGGCGCTCGACAAGGCCGCGGCGCGCCACTGTCCCGGTCTGTCGATCCGCATGCCGTCGGGCGCGGGGCATGACGCGCAACACATCGCGCGCGTGATGCCGGCGGCCATGATGTTCGTGCCGAGCATCGGCGGCATCAGCCATCACTGGAGCGAGAACACATCGGACGACGACATCGTGCTCGGCGCGCGTGTCTTCGCCGATGCGATTGCCGACGTGTTGACGGGCTGATCAGCCTTTCACGCCGCCCATCTTGCAGAGCGCCTTCCATTCGTCTGTCGTGACCGGCTGAACCGACAGGCGAGAATATTTCACCAGCGCCATATCCTTGAATTGCTTGTCCGCCTTCACGGTGGCGAGCGTCACCGGTTTCGCGAAGGGCTGTACCGCTTTGACGTCCACGGCGACGAAAATGCCGCTCGGATCGGTCGGGTCGGAATAGCTTTCGCGGATGACCTCGACGATGCCGACGATCTGCTTCTCTTTTCCGGTGTGATAGAAGAAGGCGTGTTCGCCCTTCTTCATCTCCTCGAGATAGCCGCGCGCGGTGAAGTTGCGCACGCCGCTCCACACTTCTCCCTTCGCGCCTTTCTTGACCTGATCGTCCCAGGAAAATTCTTCGGGCTCGGTTTTCATCAGCCAATACGCCATGTCATCCCTCCGCGCGGAACGGCCGCGTCAGCAGTGATTCAATCGCCGCGTCGACATTGAACTCGCCGTCGAGCACGGCGCTGACGGCGGCCGTGATCGGCATGTCGATGCCGCGTTCCTGCGCCATGTCGAGCAGGACGCGGGCGGTATGATAGCCTTCGGCGAGTCCGGTTGTTCCTTCGATCGTGGCCGGCGCGTGCCCGCGGCCGACATTCACTCCGAAAGTGAAATTGCGCGATTGCGGGCTCGAACAGGTGAGGATGAGATCGCCGAGCCCGGACAGCCCCATCAGCGTTTCCGGCCGCGCGTCCCACGCCTTGCCGAAGCGCACGAGCTCGGCGAAGCCGCGCGTGGTCAGCGCCGCCGCCGCGCTCGCGCCGAGGCCGCGCCCGAAAACGATGCCGGCGGCGATGGCGAGCACGTTCTTCGCCGCGCCGCCGATTTCGACGCCGCGGATGTCGGTCGAGTGATAGGGGCGGAATGTCGACGACCCGAGCGCGTGCGCGAGCGCCGTCGCCTGCGCATCATCGCGTGCGGCAAGCGTCACCGCCGTGGGCAATCCCTTGGCCACGTCGGCGGCGAAGCTCGGACCGGACAGGATGGCCGGGACCCCGCGCGGGATCGTGTCGGCGATCACCTCGGTCATGAATTTCTTCGTGCCGCGCTCGATGCCCTTGGCGCAGGTGATCACCGGCGTGGCGGCGGCGAGATGCGGTGCGAGCGTCTGGCACACGCCGCGCGAGGCCTGCGCGGGAACGGCGAGCAGGATCGCATCGGCGCGGCTTGCGTCGGCCATGGTCGGCGTCACCGCGATGCGCGCATCGATCGCAATGCCGGGCAGGAGTGGATTGGCGCGCGTTCGCTCCATCGTCTCGACCATGGCCGCATCGCGTCCCCAGAGAATGACCTCGCGGCCGGCGCGGCATGCGGCCTGCGCCAGCGCCGTGCCCCAGCTTCCGGCTCCGAGCACGGCGATGCGGTCAATGGGCATACGGCGCGTCCAATGATTACGGCCGGGCCGGAACGGCTTCGCGGGGCACCGCGGCGACCTCGCTCAGCGGCCAGCGCGGGCGCGGTACTGCGTCGAGCCCGTCGACGAGACCGAGCGCGAGGCGCTCGGCGCCGGCCCAGGCGATCATCGCGCCGTTATCGGTGCACAAGGCGGGCGGTGGAACGACGAGCGCGGTGCCTGCTTCCAGCGCGCGGCCGTGCAGCACCTTGCGGATGGTCTGGTTGGCGGCGACGCCGCCCGCGGCGACGAGCGCCGTCGGCATGCCGTAGCGCGCGCGAAACAGGCGCAGGCCCGCGCGCACGCGATCGGTGACGATGTCCGCCATCGCCTGCTGGAAGGAGGCGCAGAGATCGGCGACGTCCTGCGCGCTCAGCGGCGCGATCTTTTCGGCTTCGAGCCGCACGGCCGTCTTCAATCCCGAGAACGAGAAATTGGCGTCGCTGCGCGCATGCATCGGGCGCGGCAGCGCGAAACGCGCCGGGTCGCCGTGCGCGGCTTCCTGTTCCACCCGCGGGCCGCCGGGATAGCCGAGCCCGAGCAGTTTCGCCGCCTTGTCGAAGGCCTCGCCCATCGCATCGTCAAGCGTCGTGCCGATCAATTCGTAATCGCCGACGCCACGCACGGCGAGAATTTGCGTGTGCCCGCCAGAGGCGAGGAAGAGACAATAAGGAAACGGCGTGCCGTCGGTGAGGCGCGCGGTCAGCGCGTGCGCTTCGAGATGATTGACGGCGAGCAGGGGCTTGCCGGTGACGAGCGCGATCGCCTTCGCCGTCGTCAGCCCGACGATGACGCCGCCGATGAGGCCGGGCCCGGCGGCGGCGGCGACACCGTCGACGCTCGACAGCGTCAGGCCGGCGTCCGTCAGCGCCTGCATGATGATGGTATCGAGCACCTCGACATGCGCGCGCGCGGCGATCTCCGGCACCACGCCGCCAAAGGCTGCGTGTTCCTTTGTCTGCGACAGGACGATGTTGGAGAGAATCGCGCCGCGTCCGTCCGCGCGCCGCTCGACCAGAGCAGCGGCGGTCTCGTCGCAGGTCGTCTCAATGCCAAGTACGATCATCGTCGATCCTTCGCCGGGCGGCGCGCGGCCGGGGCGCTTTCGCCGCCGCGCATGCGTGCCTATAAGGAGGCGCAACATCGGCTCGCAGCGGCGAACCGGCGTAGCATCGCGAGGTCCAATGGCGCAATCCTCGGCCACCGGCAGCATCCTGCGCATCGGCACGCGCGGATCGCCGCTTGCGCTGGCGCAGGCGAATGAATTGCGCGCCCGCCTCGCGGCGCAAGGGCTGGACGCCGCGCACATCGAAATATGCGTCATCCGCACGACCGGCGACCGCATCCAGGACCGGCCGCTGTCGGAGGCAGGCGGCAAGGCCCTGTTCACCAAGGAGATCGAGGAGGCCTTGCTGGCGAACGCGGTGGATGTGGCCGTCCACTCCGCCAAGGACCTGCCGACATTTTTACCGGCAGGGCTCGTGCTTGCGGCGTTTCTCGAACGCGAGGATATGCGCGACGTTTTCATCAGCCGGAAGGCGTCCTCGATCGCGGCGTTGCCGCCGGGCGCACTGGTCGGCAGCGCGTCGCTGCGCCGTCAGGCGCTGGTGAGGCGCGCGCGTCCCGATCTGCGCACCGCTACGATCCGCGGCAATGTCGAAACGCGCTTGCGCAAGATCGAGTCGGGCGAGTTTGACGCAACGCTTCTCGCCTATGCAGGGTTGAAACGGCTCGGTCTCACCGAGGCGGCGACGGCGATTCTGAGCCTCGATGACTTTCCGCCCGCCGTCGGGCAGGGCGCTATCGCCATCGAAACCCGCGAAAACGATGCGCGCGTGCGCGAAGTGCTGTCGGCCATCGATCACGCCGACACGACATCGGCCGTTACCTGCGAGCGCGCATTCCTTGCCGTGCTCGACGGCTCCTGCCGCACGCCGATTGCCGGATACGCGACAATCGCCGGAGACCGCCTGTCGTTTCGTGGCCTGATCGTACGACCCGACGGGAGCGAAGCGCACGAAGCGCGGCGCGAGGGCCACCGCCGTGATGCGGTTGCGATCGGCGAAGACGTGGGGCGCGAACTGAAGAGCCGCGGCAGGCCGGATTTCTTTCAGACAGGTCACTGACGTGCACATTCTCGTCACGCGGCCTCTTGCGGAAGCGGAGCGAACGGCGGCGACATTGCGCGCGCAAGCACATCGCGTGTTGCTCGCGCCGATGCTGGCGATCGAGCCGTTGCCGCATGCCGCGATCGGCGCGGGCCCCTGGGCCGCTGTCATCATGACGAGTGGCAATGCCGCACGCGCGCTCACAAGCCATCCCGGCCGCGCCTCATTGCAGCCGTTGCCGGTCTTCGCCGTCGGCAGACAGACGGCGGCGGCGGCACAGGCCGCCGGATTTCGCAACGTCGTTTCCGCCGACGGCGATGCGGCCGATCTGCTGCGGCTTTTGTCGGCGCAATCCGTCGCGCGCGACAAGCCGCTTCTCTATCTTGCAGGGAACGACCGCGCGCGCGATCTCGCCGGCGATCTCGCAGCGCAGGGTGTCGGCGTTCAGACCGTCGTCATTTATAACGCGGTCGCCGCCTCAGAATTGCCGCAGGATGTCCGGCAATCGCTCGAACGCGGCGATATCGACGCGGTCCTGCATTATTCAAGGCGCACAGCCGCGATCTTCGCCGACGCCGCCGGGCATGCCGGCCTTCACGGTGCGATCGCGCGGGTTCATCATTATTGTCTGTCGGCGCGCGCCGCGGAGCCGCTCGTGGCCGCAGGGGCGCAGCATGTCCATGTGGCGAAAAGCCCCGACGAGGAAGCGCTTTTGGCGCTCCTGTCACCCGGCTAATGTCAAGTTGCCGCCGCGCCGGGTCCGCTATATGCGAAAGCATTGCTGCGCCGAGGCCTTGATTCCCGGCTTGCCGCTTTCGACCTTCGGAACCTGGAGTCGCTGCCATGATGAGCGAGAACGATCCGGGTGTGAAACCGCCGGGCACAGGACGGCGGCCGCCGACGATCGAATTGACGGCAACCGAGATTCCGAGCGAGAAAAAAACGCAAAATACCGCCAACGCCTCGGGGCCATCGCCCAGCCCCGGCGAAGCCGAACCACCTCGCGACGCGCGGCCATCGGACAAGCCGCAGGCCGCAACGTCTGAACGTTCGTCGCGTGGTGTGCTCGGTTTGCTCGCTGCGGGTGGCGCGGGTGCATTGCTGGTCGTGCTGCTTGGCGGCGCTGTGTGGGTCGGCATGTTGCTCGGCACGCGCTCGGCTATCCGCGAGCAGCCGGTTGCCGCTGCAGCGCCGACGCCGGATCCGGCGCTCACAAGCCGCATCGCGGGCGCGGAGGACACGGCCAAATCCGCGGCGAGCGAAATTGCCGCGCTGCGCGGGCGGATTGACGAAATCGCTGCAGCTGCGCGCACGGCGCAAAGCCGTGCCGAAGCGGCGGCGAGCACCGCCGACGCTGCGCAAAAGGCGCCGGCGACCGTTGCCGATGCAGCGCGAACCGATATCGATGCGCTCTCCAGTCGCGTTGCCGATGTCGAGCGCGCCGTGACCGATCTGCGCAACGCGATCGAGAAAAAGAACACGCAGGCTGACGACAAGGCGAGCCGTCTTGCCATCGCCGCCGCCGCGATCCAGACGCGGATTGAAAGCGGGGGTCCATTCACATCCGAGCTTGCGGCAGCAAAGGCGCTCGGCGCCGATGCCAAAGCCGTCGCGGCACTCGATCCGTTTGCTGGCAACGGCGTTCCGACCGCCGCGCAATTGCAGCGCGAACTGCGCGACCTGCTGCCGGCCATGCGCAAGACGATCGTCAGCGCGCGCGCCGGCAATGGTATTCTCGACAAGCTGCAGGAAAATGCCGAGCGCCTCGTTCGCATCCGGCCGGTCGGCGAGGTTGCCGGTGACGATCCGTCCGCGGTGCTTGCGCGCGTCGAGGCGAAGCAATCGGACATCGAAGCAGTGCTGGGGGAAATGACGAAGCTTCCCGCTGCGACACGCGCCCCGGCCGAGGCGTGGATCAAGACCGCGCAGGCGCGGCAGCAGGCTCTTGCCGCCGGCGTGCAGATGACGCGCGAAGCGCTTGCCGCGCTTGGTCATCCGTCCCCGTAAGGCAGGCCGATGATTCGCGTCATTCTCTTCTTTCTTCTGGTCGGAGCCGCAGCGCTCGGCCTCAACTGGCTGGCGGATCGGCCGGGCGAGGTCGCGATCACCTGGTCCGGATGGCGGATCGAAACATCGGTCATGGTCCTCATCGCCGCGGTGGGTTTTGCCGCCGCGGCGCTGATCCTCCTGTGGTCCATCCTGCGCGCGATCTGGCGGGCGCCGCGCGACGCCAAGCACTATTGGCAGCGCCGCCGCGGCCGGCTCGGCTATCTCGCAATCTCGCGCGGCCTGATTGCGATCGGCGCCGGCGACGTGCGTGCGGCGCGCAAGCACGCCAAGGACGCACAGAAATTCGTGCCGCGTGAGGCGCTGGCGTTGCTGCTTGAGGCGCAGAGCGCGCAGCTCTCCGGAGACCGAACGGCGGCGGAGCGCAGCTTCCGCGCCATGGCGGTGCGCGAGGATACCAAGCTGCTCGGACTGCGCGGCCTCTTCATCGAAGCGCAGCGGCGCGACGACGCAACGGCGGCCCGACTGTATGCCGAGGAAGCGGCGCAGTCCGATCCGGCGTTGTCGTGGGCCGGACAGGCCGTGCTGCAATTTCGCTGCGCCGCGCAGGACTGGGCCGGTGCGCTGGAGATTCTTTCGCGCAACCGGAAAAGCGGCGCGCTCGATCGCGCGAAATACCAGCGTCAGCGTGCGGTCTTGATGACGGCGCAGGCGCGTGCGCTGGAAGACAGCGATCGCGATTATTCCAGGGCGCTCGTGCTTGAAGCCGTCAAGCTCGCGCCCGAGCTGGTGCCGGCGGCGGCGCTTGCGGCGCGTTTTCTTGCCGAAGGGGGCGACGTCCGCAAGGCGACGCGTATCGTGGAAAAGGCGTGGCGCATGCATCCGCATCCCGATCTCGCCGAAGCCTACGCCAATCTGCGGCTTGGCGACTCGGCGCGCGACCGTCTTGCGCGCGTACAGAAGCTCGCCGCCCTGGAGCCGGATCATATCGAAGGGGCGCTCGCTCTCGCCGCCGCGGCGATTGGCGCTCGCGATTTCGCAGTTGCGCGCAGTGCGCTTGCGCCGTTTGTCGAACGGCCGACGCAGCGCGTCGCCCTGATGATGGCTAAGATCGAGGAACTGGAAACGGGCGATCAGGGACGCGCACGCGAATGGATGCGGCGCGCGCTCACGGCCGACCGTGATCCGCCCTGGACTGCCGACGGATTCATTTCCGATCAATGGATGCCGATGTCGCCGGTCACGGGCCGGCTCGATGCATTCGAATGGAAAGTGCCGCTTGCGGAAATCGAAAGCCGCGCCCCGGCGCAGCACGCCGAGGAACCGGCCATTGTTGTCGAACCGCATCCCGCGCCGCGTGAGCCGGAGCAATTACCGGCTTTGCAACAAGCGCCTGATACCGTGTCTCCGCCGACGCCGGCACCAGCACCCGAGGTAGCCGCGCCGGCGCCTGCCCCGACGGCTGCGCCGGCATCTGCGCCGCCGCGTCCATT
>CAZSAW010000247.1:0-7445 GCA_964604745.1 uncultured Hyphomicrobiales bacterium | reverse complement strand
CGACGTCGCATAGGCGCCCGCTTCGCGTCGCTCCCGGATCAGAGCCGTTTCGAACTCATCTGACGACGAAAACGGACAGCCAAGCGTGATGCGCGCGCTTTCAGCGCAGCTTTCGAGCGAGTTGAGCCTCGACGAGGCGGGAGCGACCGCGTCTGCCTGAATCATGTTCGGATCTTAGACCGGCATGGTAAACGAGTTCTTGCGGCGCTCTGCCGCAACGCAAGACAGCCCTAAAGCGCAGCGTATTCGATATTCGAACCCGGCTGCGGAACGAGTGGCGGCGACGGGGGCTCGAGCGGTTCCCCCTCGACGACGACGCGATTGCGTCCATGCGTTTTCGCGCGGTACAGCGCGGCATCCGCGCGCGCCAGCAAAGAGGCGATCTCGTCATCTTCGGCGCGGGTGCTCACGGCGCCGATGCTGACCGTGGCGCCAAGCGCCTGCCCCCCGATATGCTTCGCCGCCACCTCGAACGCCGCCCGGACGCGATGCGCGACCGATGCGGTTGCATCGACGCCGCCCGGCAGAATGGCGGCAAATTCCTCTCCGCCGAGCCGCCCGATTACGTCTGCGGCGCGCATGTTGCGCGTTGCCGTATTGGCGAAAGCGCGCAGCACTTCGTCGCCGAAGGCGTGCCCGAAACGATCGTTGATCGATTTGAACCGATCGAGATCGAACATGAGCACAGTGACGGGTTCGCCCTTCCGCGCGCTCGTCGCCATCAGGCGGCAGGCCGCATCCAGAAAGCCACGCCGGTTGAAGAGACCCGTGAGCGGATCGGTCATCGCCGCGGTCTTGTGGACCCAGGCCGAACGTTCGTTCGCCATCACGACGACGATAAAGGCGGTGCCGACGACGTACAGAAGCGTCAGCAGGGCGAACAGGCCGAAAAAGCCATCGCCCATCTCCCTGGCCGCATCCGGGAACAGGTAATTGGTCAGGATCGGCGACAGGAACACCGCGCCGTGCAGGACCGGCATGATGACCGCGCGGATACGTGCTTGGTCGCGGTTGCGCCGCTCGCGATTGAGCGCGACCGACGTCAGGACGGCGTAGGTCGTGACAATCAGGGAAGAGATAACAACCTTCGCGCCGCCCCTCGCGGTGATCTCGGGAAGCTGCGATGCGATCAGCCAAACGATTGCACCGGTCGACATCGCGAGTGACAGCACCCGCCCGCCGTGAAACACGCGCGCCCCGCTCCAGATCATGCCGCAGGCCAGGAACAGCAGCGCATTGGTGAACACGCTTGGCCAGATCGCCGAGATACGCGGCTCAAGAAACCAGAGCATCACCGCGAAGCCACCAACGAGATAGGCGGCAGCCCACCAGCCCAGCGCGCGGGTCGAACGATCCTGGATCCAGAGACTGATCAGGAACAGTCCGAGTAGCGCTGTAACGCAGGTCGCAACGATAAAGAGCGTTGGAAGATCCAGCGACATTCAAACAAATTCCCGCACGAGGCGGGCTTCCCGACAGACGATGCGTTCTAGTGCGTACGCAATAACGCGGAAGTTTTTGCGTCGGGTTTCTTCGCGTTGACAGATTTTCGAGAAAAGAAATAGCCAGTTTTCAACGAAGAACGCGATGCATTTTCGTAAAATGCAACGCAACCGCAAATGCAAAGGGGCCCGAACGGGCCCCTTTTCGTTGTATCGCCATGGAGCGATTAGCGTTTCGAGAACTGGAACGAGCGGCGTGCTTTGGCGCGGCCATATTTCTTGCGCTCGACGACGCGTGAGTCACGAGTGAGGAAGCCGGCGCGCTTCAGCGATGAGCGCAAATCGGGTTCGAAATGAGTCAGCGCCTTGGCCAGGCCATGGCGCACCGCACCGGCCTGACCCGACAATCCGCCGCCCGACACCGTACACACGACATCGTACTGGCCGCTGCGATTGGCCGCGACAAGCGGCTGCTGAATCATCATGCGCAGAACCGGCCGCGCAAAGAACACTTCGACCGTGCGCGAATTGACCGTGATCTTGCCGGCACCTGGCTTGATCCACACGCGCGCGACCGCATTCTTGCGTTTGCCGGTCGCGTAGGCGCGGCCCTGCTTGTCGAGCTTCTGAACGTATTTCGGTTGCTCCGGAGCGTCGGGCTTGAGCGCCGACAGGCCTTCGAGCGATTGCACCGTTTCCGCCATCTCAGGCGCTCCTGTTCTTGCGATTCATCGAGCCGATGTCGACCATTTCGGGCTTCTGCGCCTCGTGCGGATGCTCAGCCCCGGGATAGACGCGCCGGTTGGCGAGCTGGCGCCGGCCCAAGGGGCCGCGCGGAAGCATGCGCTCGATCGCCTTCTCCAGAACGCGTTCGGGAAAGCGGCCTTCCATGATGGACTTGGCGCTGCGCTCTTTGATGCCGCCGATGAAGTTGGTGTGATAATGGTAGACCTTCTTTTCGCGTTTGCGGCCGGTGAAGACCGCCTTGGCGGCGTTGATGATGATGACGTTGTCGCCATCGTCGACATGTGGCGTGAAGGTCGGCTTGTGTTTGCCACGCAGCCGCAAAGCGACAAGCGACGCGAGCCGGCCGATAACCAGGCCTTTGGCGTCGATCATCACCCATTTTTTCTCGATGTCGGCAGCCTTGGCCGAATAGGTGCTCATGGAACTGTTCCGGGATTGGGATGTCGCGCGGGCTTGTACAGGAGAGGCGCCATATCGTCAACGCACTCTGCGGCAAAATCACTAATATATATCAGTGCCTTATAAGATTGGTGCTATATTACCATGGACTAAATCAACGCGCCGCCGGCGGGATCGAATAAGTCGACGTCACGTGCGCGACCGGCTCATCCTCTCCTTCGGACATGATGTCGACCTCCAGCACCGCGAGCCTTTTCCCGAGCTTCAGGATCCGCGCTTCGGCCACCAGCGCGCGCTGGGCCGGCCGGCGCAGGAAGTTGATGTTGAGATTGATCGTCACCGCCAGCGGAACGGGGCCAATGGCTGCAAGCACAGCGACATACAGGGCGAAATCCGCCAGCATCATCATCGTGGGCCCGGAAATGGTGCCGCCCGGCCGGATGAATTTTTCGCTGTAAGCCTGCCGGACCCGCGCGCCGCCATGCCAGACTTTCTCAATGGAGAGGCCGCTCCGCGGATGAAAGGCTTGCGGGAACTCGGCGGCCAGGAAAGTGGCGACCTCCTCCGCGCTCATCGCCGGTGGCTTCATTTCATCCTCCCCCCGCTCGGCCTGGCCCGCCGGATCGGATACAATGTCCGGGACAAGACGCAAAGCAAACGACGTCATGAACGCTCCTACCCGCAACCCGCAATCGACTGCGCCCGTTCTGCAGCGTGAGGATCACGGCAACATCGCCGTCCTCACTCTCAACCGGCCGCAAGCGCGCAACAGTCTGTCCGAAGCGCTGATCGCCGCGCTGTCCGATACGTTTGTCGATCTTTCAAGCGACCGCAGCATCCGCGCTGTAGTTCTGGCCGCTAGTGGCAACGCGTTTTGCGCCGGACATGACCTGAAGGAATTGACGGCGCGGCGTTCCGATGCCGATCGCGGCCGCGCCTATTTCCAGACGATTATGACGAATTGCAGCGCGATGATGCAGGCGATCGTCGCGCTGCCGCAGCCCGTCATCGCCGCTGTTCAAGGTGTCGCAACCGCAGCCGGCTGCCAACTCGTCGCGACCTGCGATCTGGCTGTCGCCAGCGAAGCGGCACGCTTCGCGACGCCGGGCGTCGACATCGGCCTGTTCTGTTCGACGCCGATGGTCGCGCTGTCCCGCAACGTACCGCGCAAGGCGGCAATGGAAATGTTGCTGACCGGCGAGGCGGTGTCGGCGGAGAACGCACGGCAACTCGGCCTGGTCAATCGTGTCGTTGCCTCTGGTCAGGAACTGACCGAAGCGCTCGCGCTCGCGAACCGGATTGCGAGCAAGTCGTCCTATACGGTGAAGATCGGCAAACGTGCCTTTTATCGGCAGGCGGAAATGCCTCTCGCCGAAGCCTATCGGTACGCCGCAGAGGTCATGACTGAAAACATGCTGGCGCGCGATGCGGAAGAAGGCATCTGTGCGTTCATCGAAAAACGCGCGCCTCGGTGGGAAGATCGCTGACCGTGTCCAGCGTGAGCCATCGATTCACCGATGGCTCAGCTCGGTCGTGGCGAGATTGGTCAGATCAGTGCCGAATCCTGGCGGCGAACCGGCAGTACATTCTCCGCCTTTTCGTCAGCCGTTTTCGGGCCGGCCGGTAATTGCAGCACGGTCGCATGCTGACCTTCGCAAAGCTGGGTTACCAGGATCACCTGGCCATCGGGAAATTCCAGCGCATCATGATGCGCCGTCGGCTGGTCGAGATTGACCTGCCGGAAACGCGCAACGTTCTGCATCGAATTCCGCGTCGGCAGGAAGCGGAAGGCAGCATCACGTTCGACGCTCCTGTCGAACGCCAGTTCAGTGCCGGGCATCACGCAGACAGCCACGCTCGGCTCGCCGACGGCAGCAAAGCCGCGCGTGATAGAATTTGGAAAGCGTGTCGTGACGAGTTTGTCGCCGACTTTGGCGGGACGAGACGCAACGTTGTGAAGACTATAGTCGCACATAGGAAGGCTCCTCTTCTCGCTGCGAACAGCCGGGTCGGTTGTCCTTCGTCGGCAAATGGAGCAAGCCAGGTGGGCGTTGTTATGTCGCGATTATCGCAATCCTGACAAAATCACCGCGACGACTTCCGCTCGCATCGCAGCGCTACTATGTTTGGCGGCGCAATATTCGGTGGCGCATGAATCACGATAGCTATTCCGACACTTACATCCGCGGCATCCTCAATACGGTGAAGACGATCGCGATGGTCGGAATTTCCCCGAAGGACAACCGGCCGAGCTATTTTGCCTTCAAGTATCTGCTTGAGCGCGGATATCGCATGATCCCCGTCAATCCGGGCCAGGCGGGGAACGACATCCTCGGCCAGAAGGTCTACGCCCGACTGTCTGATATTCCCGAGCCGATCGACATGGTCGACATCTTTCGCGCCTCGGCTCACGTCATGCCAATCGTCGAAGAGGTGCTGACACTCAAGCCGCTACCTCAGGTCATCTGGATGCAGCTCACCGTGCGCAATGACGACGCTGCCGCCAAGGCCGAGGCTGCCGGCATCAAGG
This sequence comes from uncultured Hyphomicrobiales bacterium, assembly GCA_964604745.1. Classification (GTDB taxonomy): domain Bacteria; phylum Pseudomonadota; class Alphaproteobacteria; order Rhizobiales; family Xanthobacteraceae; genus Pseudorhodoplanes. The sequence goes on along the minus strand of CAZSAW010000247.1, from coordinate 2,327 downwards.
TCGTCATGAACCGCTGCCCCAAGATCGAATACGGCCGCCTCTCCTCGGAAATCTCGTGGATGGGTGTCAATTCCCGCACGCTCAGTTCACGCCGCGCGCCGCTCATGGGCAAAGGCGTGCAACGCATGTCGCTCAATCGGCAGACAATGAGCGGCGGCACAACGGATGCCACCGAACGGGCAGAACGGGACAAGGATCAGGATCGCGCCTGAGCGTCACTTGCGATCGCGTGTTCGATTTCGTCGAGGCGCCGTCGCAGGCCGGGAATTGCGAAAGTCGTGAACGCACGCAGTTTGGGTGGCACGTGCCGTCCGGCAGGATAAAGCAGGTGCACCGGCCATTCGGTCTGATCGAATTCCCGCAAGAGCCAGGTCAGCGCCCCGCTCGCGACCCAACGCGCCGCCTGGTAGCTGATGACGCGCGTCAGCCCGAAACCGGAAATCGCCGAGTCGATCGCCGCTTCCGCCGTTGAGACGACCAGACGCGGCGCGACACGCACTGAGATCGTTTCCGCCGTCGAACGAAACTGCCATCGGTCGCCACCCATGATCGCGCCCGACATCGCAACGACATCGTGACCGCCGAGATCGCGCGGCGTTGCAGGCGCGCCCCTGCGATTAAGATACGACGAGGCGCCGATGACAATCGGCCGGACATTGCCCAAACGCGTGGCGATGGCGGATGTGTCGGCCAGCGTGCCGATGCGGATCGCCACATCGACACCTTCGTCCACCAGGTCGACCGGGCGATCGAGCAGAACCATCCGGACGTTGACGTCCGGATATTGGATAAGGAATTCGGTGACGACAGGCAGGACATGAAGCCGCCCAAACAAGATTGGCGCTGTCAGAACGAGCTCGCCGCGCGGAACGCTGCCCTGTCCTGCCGCTGTCCGTTCGGTCTCGGCAACGTCCGCGACGATCCGTTTGGCGGCTAGCAGAAAGTCTCGACCAGCCTCCGTGAGGCTGACGGCCCGCGTCGTCCGGGTGAACAGCCGAATGCCCAGCCGCGCTTCCAGGTCGGCGACGGCGCGCGTAACGGCGGCCGGTGAGCGACCAAGCCGGCGTGCCGCCTCGGCAAAGCTCTCCTGCTCGGCCACCTCGGCAAACATCGCCATCGCTTCGATGCGATCCATATTGTCTCAATTATCGCAATAATGTCTCTCGATCCACGCCAATTATCATCGAAATCAAAATGGCTATTTCTCGGGTGAAAAGGCGTCCACGCCCATTTCTGTGCACGAAACAAGCGCTCCGTTCTTTCGGATGCACGGGACGACACAAGGAGCCGAGCAGGAATCGATCCTATGACCGAAAACAGCGAAATCGTCTTTCCGCCCGCCGCCCGTCAGGCACAGGCCGAGCGTGGCTCGGCGAAGGCCTATGAGCGCCGCATGGCGGCCGGGTTTCCGGACCGGATCACCCCTGACCTCGCCGCCTTCGTCGCCGGGATCGACACTGCCTTTCTCGGGACGGTATCGGCCTCGGGGGCGCCTTACATCCAGCACCGGGGTGGGCCGAAGGGTTTCATCAAGGTCATAGATGACAAGACACTCGGCTTTGCCGATTACCGCGGCAACCGGCAATACATCACCCTCTCCAATCTGGCCGGCAACGACCGCGCCTTTCTTTTCCTGCTCAATCCGGCGACGCAACAGCGCATCAAGATCTGGGGCCGCGCCCGCACCATTGAGGGTGACGATGCCCTGCTCGTCCGCCTTTCTGACGCCGGCTATCAAGCGCGGCTCGAACGCGCGATCCTGTTTACGGTCGAGGCCTGGGATGTGAATTGCTCGCAGCATATCACGGCCCGCTTTGACGAGAACGAGATCGCGGAAGCGACGGCAAGTTTGCGTGAACGGCTGGCGGCTGCTGAATCGGAAAATGCGCGGTTGCGGTCGCTTTTGGCCGGAAGAATCGAAGCGGTGCCGCAAGAAATGCCCTAGCTGGCGCGCGAGCGTTCAGTGGAAGAATGTTCCCCGCTTGCGGCCGCTGCAGGGCGGGCTTTTCTCAATTAACGCAAGGCCCGATCGCGCCTTGACCCTACGCCCCGGTCCGATAAAGGAAACGGCTCAACCATCACGCCTTTGGCGAGGATTGCTGTATGACCGAACGAATTCCAGGCTTTTCGACGCTTGCGGTCCATGCCGGCGCACAACCCGATCCGACCACCGGCGCGCGCGCGACGCCGATTTACCAGACAACATCTTTTGTCTTTGATGATGTCGATCACGCTGCATCGCTGTTCGGCCTGCAGGCCTTTGGCAACATCTACACCCGTATCGGCAACCCGACCAACGCGGTGCTCGAGGAGCGTGTCGCCGCGCT
>CAZSAW010000246.1:0-23947 GCA_964604745.1 uncultured Hyphomicrobiales bacterium | reverse complement strand
TGCGCGAGCAATTCGCGCTGACGCCGCAAATGGTCGGCCTTCTCGGCGCTTCGACGTTCCTCGGCGCCATTCTCGGACTTCTCATCTTTGGCGACATGTCGGACCGCGTCGGTCGCCGCTCCATCTTCATCATCAATCTTTTCTTCTTCGTGGTTTTCGCCATTGGATCGGCGCTTGTCACGTCGGTGGCGTGGCTTTTCGTCATGCGCTTTCTCGTCGGCGTTGGCGTCGGCATGGATATCCCGACCAGCACGGCCTACCTCGCCGAGGTCGCTCCTCGCCGGCAGCGCGGCGCGATCCTTGGATCGCTGCTCAACGTGATGTGGATTCTCGGCGCCATGTCATCGACACTGATTGCCATTCCACTGCTCTCTTATTTCGGCAATGAAGCATGGCGCTGGATGCTCGGGCTTGCGGCCATTCCCGCCCTCCTCGCCTTGCTCGGGCGACAAGGTCTGCCGGAAAGTCCACGTTGGCTGTTGGCGCAGGGACGTCCGGATGAAGCGCGGAAATCCTTGGAAATGTTCGGTATTTCGACCACGCCGGATATGCTGAAATCGGTCTCGCGCAATGCGGGTTCCTTTGCCGAGCTGTTTGCGCCGGCCTATCGCAAGCGGCTCGTCCTCGTCGGCCTCGTCTTTGCACTGAACTGCTTCTCAGGTTCCATCTCGACGATCGCGACGCCGCTCGTGCTGCGCACTGTCGGCGCCTTGTCCGCGAACGCGACGCTGATGTTCAGCGCAAGCGTCTGGGCCGTCAGTCTCGTCGCGGCGCTGATAAGCGCCGTTCTGATCGATAGGATCGGGCGGCGAAAGCTTTGCTACCTTTCGGTTATTCCCTTCGGGATCATTGCGCTGCTGCTGTCCGCGTTTGCGCAGACCAGCCCCACCGTTCTCGTCCTTGGATTCTACGCACTGGGATTCTTTACGTGGCTCGGTATCGCCGTCCTGGTCTGGGTCTGGGCGAGCGAGCTCTTTCCCACGCATCTGCGCGGCCGCTCGCAGGGAATTTGCAACGGGCTGTGCCGCCTGGCGATATCGGCCAATATCTTCCTCGTTCCGATCGCGCTCGCCGGCGTCGGGTTCTCGACCTACATCGGTATCCTTGCGATTCCGATGTTGCTGATCGCCATCATCGTCTGGGCGAATCCGGTGTTCGAGGGAAGTCAGCGCGACATTGAAGAACTGGGCAGCGCCTAAGCGCGGGAGACCGGCGGCGCATGGACATCGGCAGGCGAGCCGGATTTTTGGGCGCGGCGATTGGCCTCGCCATCTTTGCGGTTGTGGCCTGGCTCGTCCTTTCGGGCCATGTCGCCGCCGATCTGAGATTTCTGACCTGCCCGACGTGTCACTTGTAGCGCGGCGGAAGCGAGCGAAGATCACTTGCACCGGTTGCATGTTGCGCTGGAGTTGACGGCGCGCGACGTATATCAAGCCAATCGCGCGCCCTTACGGGACGATCGCGCCCGGAGCATGCGCGATCTGCGCGCCCAGTTCGTAATAGAACTCTTTGGCGGTGCGCCATTCGACCTTTGACATCGGCGTTACCGGAAGCGGAAGGTCTTCCTGCCTGATCGCGCCGCGTACGAATTCCGACAGCAGCCGCCCGAACACCGTGCCGGGCGCAATTCCGCGACCGTTATAGCCGGAGAAGCCGATAACGTTTGGCGCGAAGATGTGAAATCGCGGCATGGCGTCCGCCGTCATGCCGATCTGGCCAAACCACTCGTGTTCGAATTCGATACTGCCAAGCTGCGGAAACAGTCTCGCAAGTTCGCGTCGTGCCCAGGCGCGATGGACAAGCGCACCCGTATTCCGCAGGGCGCCGACGCTGCCGAAGATCAGACGTCCGCCGCTGTCCAGACGGAATGACGACAAAATGGTCTTGGTGTCCCATGCACCCTCGCCATTCGGCAGAATCGTTTGCCGGAGATTGTCGCTGAGGGGTGCCGTCGCAAAATTGAAGTACGGCAAGCGGACTTGTTCTTCGCGCACGCCTGAAAAGCAGCCGCTGCTGTAGGCGTCGGTCGCGACAATCACCCACTCCGCGCTGACGCTTCCTTCAGCAGACTCCACGATCCAGCGCGCGTCCTCGCGCCTCAATGAGCGAACGGCGCTTCCTGTGAAAATCTTCGCTCCGGTCCGGATCGCAGCCGCGGCGAGCCCGCGTGCATAAGCCAGTGGCTGGAGCGTTCCGGCCCGATGATCGAGCAAGGCGCCGGTATATCGGTGGCCCCCGATCCGTTGCGCGGCTTCGTCCGCGCCAAGGACTTCGACGCGTGCCCCTCGCTTCTGCCATTGCTCCGCGCGCAGCCTGATTTCCTGAAGTCCTTCAGGGCCTGCGGCACAATGCAATGTGCCTTGCCGGCGGAGTTCGCAATCGATGTCGTGTTTCTCGATGAGGTCCATCACCTCGCCGGGCCCATGGCCGAGCAGGTGCAGCAACCGTTCTCCGAATTCAGGCCCTAGCGTAGAAACAACATCGTCGGGCAGAACCCACAGGCCGGCATTGATCAGGCCGACGTTGCGCCCGGCGCCGCCAAATCCGATTTCCTTGCCTTCCAGCAACACGGCCTTGACGCCGGCTGTCGCAAGATGAAGCGCGGCCGAAAGCCCCGTATAGCCTCCACCGACAATCGCAACGTCAGCGGCAACGGTGCCGTTCAGCCCGGGCGCGACCGGCGCCGGCGGGGCGGTGATCTCCCAAAGGCCATGCGATTTCGGATCGTTCAACATCGAGCGCCTGCAAACAAGGACCGTTGAGGCCCTCGTCAGACACTACGATGGGAAATGACCGCCTCGCCAGCGGCGTTTCGTATTCAGAAGCGGCGACGCCCGGCTCTGCCGCTCATCTCCAAAGTTCATTCTGCGAGTGCTTGATGGCTTGCAGGCATTCGTCGATTTCATTGTCGGACAGAACGCGATGCTTCAGACGTTTGAGGAAGTCCTGCATCAGCGTGTCGGGGATGACCATAATGCCGGGCTCATCCTGCAGAAGGCCGGGCCCGGTATAGGGCGCGATGGTCACGTCCTTGTTGTAGTTCCAGTCGAAGTCGAATGAGACTTCCGGCTCTTCGAACAGCAGCATGAACTTGCCGTAATACTTGCCAAACATCGGATAGACGTTGGCCAGCGAGCGGTGCAGCTTCCAGCCCTTGCGCTTGATCGCTTCCTGGATGTAGCGCTCGAGCACGTTCGGATGAACATTCGTCTGAATGTGCGGATGGATGTGGGCGATCTTCGGATACGTCGCCATCAATTCGAAGCCGCGATGCCAGTGCGGCGAGTCGAAATAGGCCATCAGCTCCTTGTGTTGCTGCGCGCCGACCGGCTGCCATTCGTAGTTGCGGTAGAAGTAGCTCATGTACTCCTCGCCCCACCACAACAGGTTCTGGCCGAGTTCGCCTGACTCCGCTTCCATCGGCTCAAGCGTGACTTCGGGCTTGTAGCCCCACTTGATGTCGAAATGCGGCGTGCCCTTCGGGTGCACGCCATGCAGCGTGCCGACGGTTGGCGTACCGATCAGCACCTCGTTCTGGCGCGTGCAGGGCAGACCGATGCTGGCGAGATATTCCTTCAAGATCGTCTGAAACGAATCCGGATGGATCGATGTGTTGACAAACATGTGCACATGGCTGCGCAGCTCTTTGGTGCGCAAGAGCCGGATGAAATCGTTGAATTGTTGTGACGAGAAATACTTCGCCACGCCAGTTACATAGTCCAAGTTGGATGACATCGTTTTCCGTCCCGAAATTATTCTTCTCGACGATCGGATGTTACGCCGCCGCGCGCAGGGCGTTTGAAATGCGCCCTTAACAAAAAAACATCGCCGCCGATCAGGGCAAAATATAAAGATTTTTCAGTAACATGAAGCGAAGACGCGGTCGGGCGATGGCGACGCTGCGTGTTTTGCCGCGTCCGTTCCATCCCGCGCAGCCTGCATCACCGCATTCGAAATCCGGCCGCCCAAGAGAGCTTGGCGTTACGACGCCTGTTTCGCGAATGATTCCGGAGACCGCCGATGCTCCGACAGGAGTTGATCCATCACCCAGGCGGTGCGCGACGCCGTTTCGCCCGTGCTCGGACACTTTCCACTACCGTTGAGTTCGTCGACGATCGTCTGGACGAGCGGCTGGTGCCAGTGCGGCGGATCGATTTCCGGAAATTCTTCGACATTCTCGCCGCGGATGAGTTTTATCGGAGGGGCAGTAAAGATGGAAAATTGGATGCGTCCTTTCGTCCCGATGATCTCGTTCGTCTCGTAGTCGGAGTCGGCGTCGAAACACCACGCTCCGCTTCCCTGCACACCGGAAGCAAAGCGATACGATGCGTTGATGGTGTCTTCACCCCGATAGGCGCTCGCCATGTTCGTGGCAAAGCCGCGCATTTCCTCGATTGGTCCGAAGAGAAACTGCAAAAAATCGAACGTGTGGCACACACCTTCGAAGAATAGCCCACCGCCGCTGAGCTTTGGGTCCAGACGCCAGAGCAAATGTCCCTGCGGATTGGCGACAGGATCCAGCAGCTGCGCAAACTGCCGTGATATCGTCATGCGCACGGCGCCGATCGCGCCCTGCTCGATCAACTCCTTCACCTTGAGAAAGCGCGGCAACGCACGGCGGAAATAACCAACCCACAGCGGCACTTCATGGCGCCGCGCCGCATCGATCATCTCGACACATTCCGCATAGCTCATCGCCATCGGCTTCTCGACATACGTTGGCTTTCCTGCCGCAAGGCAACGCAATGCGTAGTCGCGATGGGTGTTGGTGTGGGTGGCTATGTAAACGGCGTCGATGTCCGAAGCGTCGATAATGGCATCGGCGTTGTCGTACCAGCGCGGCACGTTATGGCGCTTGGCATAATCCTGGGCCAGTGCGCCGTTGCGGCGCATCACGGCGACGAGCTCGGAATTGCGTGCCTTATAGAAGGCCGGGCCGCTCTTCACCTCGGTGACATTTCCGCAACCGATCATCCCCCAGCGAATCTTTTTCATGTTCGCGCCTGCTCCTTGGCCAATGACCCAAGGATACCCCGATTACAGGAGCGATACAATGTTTACATATTGCAACCGGTGGCGAGCCTCATACCTACGAAACGAGCACCGGCTCCAGTGCGCATCGACCAGACGTTGTTGATATGCTCGTTTAAGGCCAATAGCTGCGGGTGCGATCTACGAATCGCTTCTCGTCCATGTCGCGGTAACGTGGAACATAGAGGCGGCAGGCGCTCTGAGGCTCCATTCCGCACCTCTCCCATCGCTCGCAGTCGGTGCAATTGAAAGGTGGAACGCGCCAAAGACTTTTTGCCGCGGCCATCGTCTCGCGCATCCAAGTCACCGTGTCATCCAGGATCTGCATCTGCGTTTCCTCCGAGCAACCATTGTATAAGCTGACAACGGAGCCCCTCTCCTGACATTGCGGCAGATCAAAAAAATGGCCTCGTCGTTTCGATAATGTAAACATCATTTTTCATTCATGAACGTGACTAGATACGCCTAAAACAAGCCGCTAGTGTCCCGGCGATCGTCGCTGACTTCAGGATCGGATGAATGAAGCTCTATTACACGACCAACTCGCCCTTCGCCCGCAAGGCGCTGATCGTAGCGCTGGAACACAAGCTGGGGCCGCAGCTGGAGAAAATTCCATTGAACCCTTGGGCCGACGGCGATCTCGCGGCGAAGGTCAATCCGGTCGGCAAGATCCCCGCTCTCGTGACCGATGACGGTGTCACTCTTTATGACTCACCGGTGATCTGCGAATATTTCGACTCCATCGGCTCGGGCCCGCAACTATTCCCTCCATCTGGAAAGCCCCGCTGGCTCGCGCTTCGGAGAAGCGCGCTCGGTGACGCTCTTCTTGATGCCATGATTTCGCGCCGCATGGAGAGCCGCAGACCGGACGGCGAAAGATCGAAAAGCTGGATGGATCGTCAAAAGGCTGTGGTTGAACGCTGTCTCGACGCGATGGAAGCCGAAGCCGGAGAGCTACCTACATCGATGACGATCGGTCACGTGACATGGCTGTGCGCGCTGGCGCATCTTGATTTCAGATTTGCCGACGAGCCATGGCGTAGCAAGCGACCCCGGCTTGCCGCATGGTACAAAACGATCGCCGAGCGCGACTCCGCCATAGCCACGATTCCTCACGATTAGCTCTACCGAAGCGGCGCCAGTTGACCCCAGCGGGTGCCTTGATTACCCTCACGATACACCGTTTTCTCATCGTAAACGGGCACTGCGCTCGAGAACCGGGTTTGAGCGCAGATTCCCCCTCGCCGCAGACCGTCGACCTCACAGCGACCCGGATCGGAGTGCGCCGCCGCGCGCATCGATCGAATGGCTTTTTCGCCTCTCGATTCCAGCCTTCTCGGGCCGCTATTCACCACAGACGCAATGCGCGGCGTGTTCTCCGAATTGCGAACACTCGCCGCCATGCTGGATGTGGAGGCGGCCCTCGCCCGCTCGCAGGCGACCTTGCGGCTGGTACCAGAGACACTCGCGCCTGCAATTGCGGCGATCCGCCCGCAGGATCTCGATCTTGCCACTCTGGCCAAAGGCACGGCTCTCGCCGGTGTGCCAGTTATTCCTTTCGTGAAAATGGTCCAGGCCCGGCTTCCCGCAGAACTCGAGTCGCGTTTCCACCTTGGAACGACAACGCAGGATGTGGCCGACACTGCCTTGATTCTGCAGATTCGCGACGCATTGAATTTGCTTGAGACGGATCTTGCTGCTGCGATCAAAGGGCTTGCGACACAAGCCACGAAGCATCGCGTCACGCCTTGCGTCGGGAGAACGGCGGGCCAGCAAGCCGCACCAATCACATTCGGATACAAGGCCGCCGGCTGGTGCGTCGCCCTGGCAGAAATCCATGCGATGCTGAGGCCTCTGCGCGCGCGCGTCCTCGTTGTATCGCTTGGCGGCCCGGTCGGGACTCTGTCGGCTTTCGGCAAGAATGGTCAGGCGGTTCTGGAGCGCTTCGCGCAGGAACTCGACCTTCGCGTCCCGGCGATCGCGTGGCACACTCATCGCGGTCGCATGGCGGAGACAGGGTCCTGGCTGTGTCTCCTCATCGGTGCGCTGGCAAAACTCGCCACGGATATTGTCGACCTCGCATCGACCGAAGTTGGCGAGGTCTCGGAGCAGCACCAGCCCGGACGCGGCGGCTCGTCTGCGATGCCGCACAAGCGAAATCCAGTCTCTTCCATGCTTATCCTGTCTGCGCACACCGCCGCCGCGCCCCATCTCGTCACTCTCATGCAGGCGATGGCAAGCCTGCACGAGCGGCCTGTGGGCGCTTGGCACGCTGAATGGCATGCCTTGCCGACATTGTTCGGCTTGGCTGCCGGCGCATTGCGGGAAGGCCGCCGTCTGGCCGAAGGCTTGAATGTCGATACGGCGCGTATGAGAAAAAACATCGAACTGACCGGCGGCCTGCTGTTCAGCGACGTCGCGGCGGCAACGCTAGCCCGGACGTTCGGCCGCGAACGGGCGCATCAGGCCGTCGAACGTGCGGCGGCGGAGGTGCTCGCCGGTAACGGCGAACTGCGCGAAAAACTCGCCGAGCAGGTGTCCGCCGACGCTGCCGCATCCCTCGGCGACGCGTTCGATCTCAAACCGGCAATCGAGGCCGCCGCGCTACGAACCGATTCCGCCGTGGCCTATGCACTGTCGCTTTTGTCCGCTTCGTCTAACTGAACGCCGCCAACCCATACGTCGAGTGAGGAAACGCATGAACACGCACGCCACAGAAGCAGCCCCTCCATGTCTCGGACCCGATGCCAACCCTCGGCCGCTGAAGATCACGCTGCCGAAGGGAAGTTGGGACACCCATTTCCACGTATTCGGTCCTACCAGTCGCTTTCCGTATGCAGCGAAGCGGAAGTACACACCGCCCTCCTCGCCGCTTGAGGACTATCTTGTCCTCACGCAGCGCCTCGGCATCGATCGCGGCGTCTGTGTTCATCCCAATCTGCACGGTCCCGACAATTCAGTGACATTTGACGCGGTCGCCAGATCCGACGGCCGCTTCCTGTGCATTGTGAAGGTGGACAAGGACATTACTCTCGCGCAATTGCGGGAGATGAAACGTAAAGGCACCTGCGGCGTGCGTTTCGCATTCAACCCCCAGCATGGCGGAGAGCTCGATATCGAGCTTTTCGAACGTGTGGTTGATTGGTGCGGAGAACTAGGCTGGTGCGTGAACCTTCATATGGCATCCAGCCATCTTCCTGTCCTTGCAGATCGTCTGCAGCGGCTGAAGGTGCCGACACTGATCGATCACTTTGCGAGAATCGACCCAAGCAAGGGCATCGATCAGCCCGAGTTCAAGATTCTGCTGGCTTTGATGAAGGAGCCGCATATGTGGGTCAAACTGACGGGTGCCGACCGCATTACGAAAGCGGGTCCTCCGTACAGCGACGTTGTTCCCTTCGCCCGCGCATTGATCGATCTCGCGCCTGATCGCCTCATCTGGGGCACAGATTGGCCGCATTCGGGCTATTTCGAGCAAAGTCGTATGCCGAATGACGGCGATCTCGTAAACCTCCTGCTCGATTTCGCGCCGTCGGAAGAGACGCGCAAACGTATACTTGTCGACAACCCGTCCCGGCTCTTCCGGACAGCTTGAAGAAGCAAACTACCGCGAAACATTACCCATGACGCCTTTCGTCTACGAAGCAAATCCCGCCCGCGTCGTCTTCGGCTTTGGAACGATAGCGAATGTAGGCGAAGAGCTGGATCGGCTTGGGCTGCGACGCGCGCTGGTGCTTTCGACGCCGGAACAGAGAGCGCAAGCCGAGGACCTCGCCGCCCGGATCGGCTCCCGGTGCGCCGGCATATTTGCCGGTGCTGTGATGCATACGCCGGTGGATGTCACCGAAACGGCACTGAGTATTGTGCGGACTTGCAGCGCCGATGCGGTCGTATCGATTGGCGGGGGGTCGACCACCGGCCTGGGCAAAGCCATCGCCCTGCGGACCGACCTGCCGCAGATCGTCGTGCCGACGACCTATGCCGGCTCGGAAATGACACCCATCCTGGGAGAAACTAAAGAAGGCGTAAAAACGACGCAGCGTTCGCCCAAGGTCCTTCCCGAGGTTGTCATCTACGATGTCGATCTGACGATCTCCCTGCCCGCCCGTCTCACCGCCACGTCCGGAATGAATGCGATCGCGCACGCCGTCGAAGCCCTTTATGCGCGCGATGGCAATCCGATTATTTCGCTGACGGCCGAGGAAGGCATTCGTGCTCTGGCCGCCGCGCTGCCGAAACTCGTGCGGGATCCGAAAGATATCGACGCTCGATCTGACGCGCTTTATGGCGCATGGCTTTGCGGGACATGTTTGGGGGCCGCCGGCATGGCCTTGCACCACAAGCTGTGCCATACGCTCGGCGGCTCGTTCAATCTGCCTCACGCCGAGACTCATACCGTCGTCCTGCCTCACGCGACTGCGTATAACCAAGATGCTGCCCCCGCCGCCATGAACAGAATCGCGCGGGCGTTGGGGGCCCGGCATGCCGCCGACGCGTTATTCGATCTGTCCGGAACGCTGGGCGCCCCTCGATCTCTGCGAGATATCGGCTTGCGGGAAAGCGACCTGGACCGCGCAGCGGACATCGCGGCAAGCAATCCTTACTGGAATCCACGGCCTGTCGAACGTGATGCCATTCGACGATTGCTCGCACGCGCCTGGGCAGGTGAACGCCCCGCAACCTAGCCATGCGCGCATCGAGTTGACGCTCCAAAGCCGCTCGATTACGATAACAAGACAGCGTTTACACTATAAAAACGCGCGCTCCTGATTTCTTCCCGAATGGAGATTGTTCATGGCCCCCGCTCGGCAGCGCCGTCTGCGTATCGGGATTGTTGGAGGCGGCAGCGGTAGCGCCGTTGGGCGCACTCATCGCCTGGCTTTGCGCCTGTCCGAGCGCTATGACCTTGTCGCCGGAGCGTTCGACATCGACCCCCAACGCGGACGTGCTTATGCTGAAGAGCACTTCGTCCCGGCCGACCGCATCTACGCAAATGTCGACGAACTGATTGCAAAAGAAAAGGCGCGCCAGGATCCGGTCGACATCGTCTCGGTTCTCACTCCGAATAATACGCATTTCGAGATCGCCAAGAAGCTCGTTTCCGCGGGATTCAACGTGCTGTGCGAAAAGCCGATGACGACCCGGAGAGAGGACGCAGACGAACTCGTCCGCCTGGTGCAGAAAAACAATACCGTTTTCGGCGTCATGTATGGCTATAGCGGCTACCCGATGATCAGTCAGGCGCGCGCTATGGTGCAAGCGGGTGAGATCGGGCGCGTTCGGGTCATCAACTCCGAATTTGCGTTTGGGCTCCCGGTCAACATGACGGAAGATCCGAAAGGGCACTGGCGCACGAAAAAAGGAATTTCCGGTGAGTCGGCCGTCGTGGGGATGATCGGGACACATGCGTTGTATCTCGCAACTCATATTTCCGGACTTGCCCTCAAGGAGGTTTCCGCCGACTTCCAGTCCTTCGTACCGGGACGCGACCTCGAAGACAACGCGCACATGATGCTTCGCTTCAGCGACGGCGCCACCGGCATGATGTGGAACAGCTATATCGCCGCCGGCGTCACCAATGGCCTGCGTATTCGCTTTTTTGGCGACGAAGGCGGCCTCGAATGGGATCACGACCTGCCCAATCAGCTTACGTTTTTCCGTCTCGGACGGCCGCGCGAGGTCATCACGCAGGCAAGCCGCGTATCCAATGCATCGGCGCCCGAAGGGTTCGTTGAATGTTTCGCCGCAATCTATCGCGGCGTCGCTGATGCAATCGAGGCTAGAATATCCGGCGGAGCTCCTGTCAGTCGTGGCCATCATCCCGATGTGACGGATGGAGCCAGTGGTGTTCGCTTTGTTCTTGCGAGCGTTGAATCGGCCCGTCGAAATGGCGCTTGGGTCAGCGCTGGTTAACCAGCAAAAGGAACTCAGTCTTCTTGGAGTTCCGGAAACACAGGTTATGGAAAAATCAGAAAAACTTTCGGCCGCGTCCGCACCCAGATTTCCTGCAGCTCTTGAGACAAGTCAACGATTGGCACCAGGGCTGCTCTTGTCTGCGGCCGTCGCCATCGCGTCCACCTATGCCGAACCGACTGTGGCGGCTGCCATTCGTTCGCTGACAGGAGCGGCACATGGCCTGCCGGCAATTGTGATTGCTCTCATTCTGGGAATCGTCCTGCACCCATTTGCACGTCGCGACGTATTCCAACCCGGCATTACCTTCGCCGTGAAAACTCTCCTGCGGTTTGCGATTGCCCTGTTGGGACTTCGCATTGCCCTCGGCGACATTGTCGGCCTTGGGTTCTACAGTCCGGCCCTCATTGTCGTCGCCATGATTTCGACGGTCGCCGTCAGCATGTTCTTGGCCAAGCTGCTCGGTCGACGCGCGGAAATGGGCGCATTGGCGGGCATGGCAACAGCAGTCTGCGGCGCGTCGGCGGCGCTCGCGACTTCGACGGTTTTGCCGAACTATCCGAACAAGCAGGCCGACGTCGCCTTCGCCGTTGTTGCAGCCAATGCAGTCTCGACGGCTGCCATGGTGCTCTATCCGCCTTTGTGCACCTATCTCGGCCTGTCCACGCACGACAGCGGCATCCTGCTTGGCGGGACCATTCATGACATGGCGCAGGTCGTGGGTGCGGGCTATTCGGTATCCACCGACGTTGGCAATACAGCCGTCATCGTCAAACTTTTTCGCATCTTCCTGCTTTTGCCGATGGTTGTTTCCGTTGGCTGGTGGCTGCACTCGCGCAGCGCCGACACCGTGCATGCCAAGGTGCCCGTCCCGTTCTTCGCTTTCGTCTTCGTTATTTTGTGCATCGTCAATTCGTTCATGCCGACGGCGGGAACGTACGGCGTCCCATACGTTGCGTTGCGGGACGTTCTGAACACGATCTCGACCTGGGGCCTTCTCATCGCGATCGCGGCCCTCGGTCTTGGCACGTCGATCGTCGCATTGTTCTCGATCGGATGGCGGCACTTGCTCACGTTCATGGTAGCGACAGTATTGATCCTCGCCGTGGTGACTGCGGGCCTGACGCTGCCGATCAGATCGTTTTTCTAAAGCTCGCCATAAGCCAACAAAAAAGCCCCCGGCGCTCGGCCGGGGGCTTCTTGTTGCAGTTTGCAATCGGCGGAGTCAGGATCCCTTGGCCTTCACCGGCTTGCCCTTCTCGTCGAACCGTTCCCAGAAATTCTCGAGACCCTGATCCTTCAGCGCCTTCTCGAGATATTTCGGCTCAAGCCCTTCGTCGACATTGACGTCCTGACGGATCAAGCCAAGCGCCTTGGCCTGTTTCGCAGACGCACGATAGCGCGCCCGAAGCCAGTCATCGATCAGCGGAGACATGCGGAAGTTGAGCGTCTGGCCGCTATAGTCATCGATGTAGCCTTGAATGGGCCGGCCGGTCTTCGCCAACGCTTCCATGACTGCTTGACGGTTATTCTCGTCGGAGGCCCATTTGGCCGCCTTGACCACGGCATTGACTGCGCGCTGGACAATATCCGGATGCGCCTTCTCAAATGCCTCCGTCACGATGACGTGCGCGGACCGCGTGTAGTTCGGCTCCTTCTTGGAATCCCAGGGAATGTCGACCAAGCCCTTGCGTTGCATCTCAAGGAACTCTTGCTGGCCGAACGTCGCGTCGATATCGCCCGTCGCGATCGCGGCCTTCGCCGTGTCCCAATCCATGTTGATCAGTTTCAGATCGCGTTCCCTGAAGCCATGAGCCTCCAGCAGCCGCGCCACGGCGAGATGCATGTTGGTGCCGCGGAAAACCGAAACCTTGTGGTTCCCGAGATCTTCGATCTTCTTGATGTTGGCGCTCGGGCGTGTCGCAAGATAGACATTCTGGCGGGTGTCAGACCCGAATATCACCTTGGTCTTGAGACCGTTTGCGCGGCCGGCAATCCAGGGCAGGTCGCCCTGATTGGAAATGTCGATCTGGCCCGAGGCGACGGCCTCGTTGACGACCGCACCGTTCGCGAAGAAGAAGAACTGGATCTTCACGTTAGGGTCATTCTCGAATTCCTTCTGCAGGTATCCGAGCGTGTGCGCCATCGAGACGGGACCGGAATTCGTGTAAGGGCGATTTCCCGGACTGATCTCCGCGAAACCAAATCGCAACGTCACCGGCTCGGCACTCGCCGCACTTGCTGCGCCCGCAAGTGCCGCGACGATCACGGCAAGCGATAGAAAACGCTTCATGGGGTTCTCCCTGAGAGAAAGGTTTTGCGTTTTGTTAGTGTAAACAGCGTTTCTATTGTAAAACCACGCAATCGCGCGTCAAGTAGCGGCGCCGCAAAACAAATTGTCGCCGAAGCAAAATTGGCTAACAGCCACGCGGCAGAAAGCCGCGCGTCGACGCAACGTCACCGATTCTCGTGCGCTATACGCACGCCCTTGTATTCGAATGCATTCCCGCCAAACGAAGCGAAGAAACCGATACCGCGTTTCCGAGCATTCTTATGTTGGTCGTTGGATCACGAAAGAGACCGGCGTTTCTGTTCAGCGCGTGACGTGTTGCCGGTATCCCGCTTCGCCTCGCTCCAGGTCCCGCAACCACAGCGCCGTTGCCGCGTGCGCTTGTCGTGCCAGAGCGGCATAGCCTTGGGTCTGCCAGACACTGCGCTTGGGCGCTTCGATAGAAATCGGAATGCCCTGCGGCAGAGCACGGACCAGCCCATTCAGGTCCAATCCCCCTTCCCCGGGAAACAGCCGCTCGAAGCGCCCCTGTTCGACGATCCCTTCAGCTGTCCTTGGAGCTTCTGCCGGAGCATCACACATTTGCACATAGAGAAAGCGGCTGGCCGGCAATTTCTTCAAGTCGGAAATTTGGCCGCCGGTACGAAAGAGGTGAATGGCGTCGACCATGATGTGAAGATTGGATGAGCCGGCCGCCCGCACGATCCGCTCGGCCTGATCGAGCGTCAGAGCTCCCCTCGCCCAAGGCATGAATTCGAAGTGAACATGCAAATCAAACTCATTCGCCAACTCGGCAAGCCGACCGACGCGTTCAATGGTAACGCTTTCATTCGGATCGTTTGAGGTGCAAAGGATATTCCGGGCTCCAAGCGCAGCAGCGGCCTCGAAAGCCGGACGATGGACACGGGCATCGGGAAAGCGTTCGAGTTTGATCATCTCGATGTCGAGGACCGAAACCCCGCGATCGCGCAGCCGCGACATGGTTTCCGCAAGCATCGGCGAGCCAATGCCCATCGGCCACGGTTCCTCGCCCTCGAGCGGGGGCACGAGTCGCAGCCCGACAGCATCGAACCCCGCGTCGGCGGCGACCGAAACGTGCTCCGGCGGAGCGATCCCGGTCACGGTCAGATAGGACAGCGACACCAGTCTTTTCATCATACGGCCTTGCTATGGGCTGTCCATGTCAAGCGGCGAGCGCCGGACGTGTCTTCCAGGCGCTGAGGATATCGTCGGGCAATCTCACGGGAGTAGTGTTGCCCGTTTCGACGCTCTCAAGGATGGCGTCCATTGTGAACATGTTCACCACTGTTTCGGCGAGATCGATCCGCGGGCGAGCGCCGCCGATCATGTCGGCGAAATGTTCCAGCTGCAGTCGCGCCGATATGTGATCGTCATGGCCGCCCGGTATTTCCGGGGCAGACAAAAATTCGTCGTGCAACGTAACGTTGCTCCGGCCCGTACGCTTTCTCATTTTCACGAAGGAAGGGACGGTAAATCCATAGGCGATCGGCAATGCGAGGGAGGCGTGCTCGCTATTGACCTCGACTTCCTTGCAGATCACCGCGCGCCGGCTGCTGTGAATGAGCGCCACGACGCCGTTTTCGTATCTAATGTGGCCATGCAGCCGGGTGAGTGTCCCATAGCGGCCTATTTCGCCCTCGAACGACACCTTCACCGGAATACTGTCGGCCAGATCCGTGCAGGCATGCACACTGTAGCAGGTGAAATCGAAGGCGACGCCTCCGCCCGCCTCTTTAACCTGACGCCAGTTACGGCTTGTATCGTTCAGGCCTTCCTTTTCCTCGTCGTATTCCTGAAAACCCGCGCGCACGGTATCGATCTTGCCGATTTCCGGCAGCATGTTCTTCATCTTGAGATAAAAAGGATGATGCCGGAACATGAAACCTTCGAGAATCGTGGCGCCCGCCGCGCGCGACCTGCGCAAAAGTTCCGCTGCCGTCTCCCCGTTGATCGTCAGCGCCTTTTCACAAAGAATGTGACGGATGCCGCCGGCAATGACCTCGTAAATATGCTCGTGATGCTGCTTGGGCCAGGTTGCAATCACGATTCCATCCAGTTGCTCCGAGCGCAACATGTCAGCGATGCTTGCGTAGTGGTTCTTGCAATTGTACTTGGCCGCCCAGGTGCGTGCGGTCTCTTCATTTTTGTCGGCGCAAGCGACAAACGACACGCGTCCGGAGGTGCGCCTGGCCGCGTCCGCATGAACGCCGGCGATCAGGCCGCATCCTATCATTCCGAGACGCACGTCCTTGCCGATACTAGTCATGTTCTGTTCTGCTGATCTGGGAATGAGGGATTGAGCCAGTCGGGCGATGGTGCGAGCCAGTTTTTCGATCGCGCCCAAGTGCCGCGGTAAGGCACACGCTGACCATTGACGATCGGATCGACGCGCAATCTCTTCAGGCGGATAATGTGGATTTTCCACACGCCCCCGGCCCGGCGATATTCTTCCTCATAGAAACCATAGCCGCAAAAGCCTTGCGCCTCCGGGGCGTCCGGCATCGGCACGCCGTGCAGCCATTCATCGAAATCCTCCATGGCCCAGACGGCGCGCGCGATATCAGCGCTCAGAAAAATGATGTCGGCAAGATGACAGTGATGGACCGTAACGGCGGCCGCCAGCCTCTCCGCAGCGCCACTGATGAATTCTTCCGCGCTGGCGCCGTTAGGAGCGGCAGCAAAGCCGTCACAGGTCGCATCGGGCGTGAAGAGACCGCGCAGAGCGTCCCATTGTTTGGTGTCGATAAAGCGGCAATAGCGCGCCTTGAGGCGTTCGATCTCCCGGGCATCGATCAAACGCTGGAGGTCGGTGTCGCTCATGTCGCGCTCAGTCGTGGATCAATTCGCATTGTCCAGGCGCTTCATCTGGTCGAGCTCGGCAAAATCAACCGCAAGGCTCAGCGCATAATGCCCCCAACGCGGATTGTCGGCGGCGACACCTTCGCTCCGCACCCGGCGCGCAAGCTCTCGCACACACGATGCCAGCTCAAAACGGCTGTAACTCTCGACCACGAGAACGCCGACCGGCTCCTCCTCCGCATTGCGCGGCGGCGGCGAGCCGCCGACGATCGTCGGCACCGTCGGATCGGCCTTGCCCAGATGCGCGCCGGTAATCGCGTTGGTTTCCAGAAGAGCGGCTACAAATGTCTTGCCAAAGGACGCATCGCCGGCAGCACGATCGGAGAGCCTGAAGAGGAGCGTTCCGACGCTGCCCGGTGTCCCCCCACCGCTCCGCGCCACGACGCGACAGTGGTGGCGAATATGATCGCGATAATGCGGGCGCAGCGTCAGGAACCATGGAGACTCGATCACACGCCGTGACTGGTTCTCCGGTGCTGTGAGGACGTCGATGCTGCTCATGTCATAAAAGCTGAAAAACGACGGCAGCGTCCCCACGCCATCTCCATGACGACGAACTGAAAGGATGCCGTTCGGCCCGAGATACCGGACGTGATCCAGCATGTGATTTCGCGCATGCATCAGATCGAATTCCGGCATGTGGGCCGGCAGCATCCCGTTCCACATCGCGTAAAAACCGTTGCCTCGCATCCCCATGGCGTGACCTGTCAGCGACCGCTCATCGCCTTTTCGTATCCATCCATGTAGTCGCGGAATATGCCGCCAATCTTTCTGGCTCGATCGGCGAGAGACAACCCGTTGTGGTCAGAACGCGGGACTTCGATCTCGATCTCCATATTTTCCGGGAGCGCACGGATGAAGTCGTGCAGAGGAACATCGCCCTCCCCGGGATATTCCCGTGCCGCGCGCGCCTCGGCACGCAATTCATCATCTGTTCGTTTGGATTTGATATCCTTGGCGTCGCAAAGCTGGCCGAGAAAGATCTTCTTCGGATCGAGCGTGCGAATGTCGGCCACCGATCCACCCGACCGCACCAGATGCAACGCATCCAGAATGATCCCCGCGTTGTCGGACCCGGCTTTCTGCAACACGCGCGTCGTTTGCTGCATGGTGCGCAAGCCGCTAAATGGCATGAATTCGACCCCAGCCCGGATATTGTATTTCTCCGCGGCCTTGCAGAATTCCGCGAGATCCTTCGCAAGCGCGTCGTGGTCTTCGTAATACACATTCAGCACGACGAGGTCGGAGCCGAGCTCCGCCGTCGCATCAAGCGTGCGCTTGTGTGCATCCATCGGCAGATCCGGAAAGAAGCCGTAGGACGTCGTACTGGAGATATGCATACCGCGGTCGGCGGCCTCACGCCTGATATCGTTTATTCGACTTTTGTTGCCGATGACCGGCTCCCACGGCGTATCCTCGACACGCCGGCCCGTGAGACGGACCCCGACCGACTTGAACCCGGCATCGCCGGCCGCCTTCACCACATCCAGTGGCGGCGCGTTCGATGCCGGCGGGAAATTCAGATTCAGAAAGCCAAACGTCAGGGTACGCATTGCTGTATCCGTCTTTGGGGGTGATCAATTCAACGTCTTGCGGATTTCGGAAAGCTTGACTGTACGGCCTGCGCGCGCCGCCAATTCCGCCGCCTCGGCTAGAATCTGGGCCTCGAGGCCATCCTGCAGGGAGGGCACGTCTTTCCTTTGGTCGAGCAACATCTGCGCAAAACCATCGATCGCGCCTGCGAAAGCATCAGCAAAGCGATCCATGAATCCTTGCGGGTAGTCCGTGCCGAGCGAGCCGTGCGCGCCCGCCGATGAAAGCGCGGATTTTGTGCGGGCCGTTTCAAGCATGCCCAAGCTTCCGAATGCTTCCACGCATTCATCGAAGCCGTAGACCGCTCGACGCGTGTTATCGATCTGACACAGGGTGCCATCGACCATACGGATATTGATGATGCATGTGTCGCAGTCGCCGAGTTCTCCGATATATGAATCGGCGAGCGTTGCAGACATGACCGAGATTTCCTCAGCCTCTCCGCCGAGCAAGAACCGCATCAGGTCGAAAAAGTGCACAGTCTTGTCACGATAAATACCGCCGGATTTGCGGATATAGTCAGGTGGCGGCACCTCGTTCGGACCGCGTGACGTGATTTGCAGGATCTGGATTCGGCCGAGTTTGCCATCACGAATGCGCATGTGCAGATCGTTATAGACGCTGTCGAAACGCCGATTGAATCCCAGCATCACCGGGACTGCCGCAGCGCGGACGGCGCTGACCGTTCGAAACGCCGTCTTCAAATCGAGGTCGATCGGCTTTTCCCAATAGATCGCTTTGCCTGCGCGCGCGGCCGCAAGGCCGATAGTGCTGTGGGTATCGGTCGATGACGCGACAATGATGGCGTCGATGTCTCGGGCCCCGAGAAGTTCCTCTACGGTCGCTGCCGCTCTTGCCCCATGCCGTCCGGCGAGCGACGTTGCTCGTTCGCGCAGTGCATCGTGAACTGCAACCAGCGTCAGCCGCGGATGAGCGGAAATATTGTGCGCATGCAAACTGCCGATACGTCCCGCGCCGACAAGCCCGACCCGCACGGTCACGCCACACCCGTGAAGCTATCACACGACATTTCCGCCCTTGTTTTCTTATTGTAAACGTTGTGCCGAATAGGTAATCAGGTTCGCCCTGCCGTGTCAATTCGGCGGCATCAAACCCGCGCGCCGAGTGCCCGCCGCTGGACGCGCAGAGCCATCGGAATTTGTATCGTCGCTGATGCGCAAGAAATCATCAGCAATCCGAGACAGTCTGCAAAGTTCGCCTTCTCACCCAGAATCAGAATCGAAGCACCAGTTGCGACAGCCGGAACGAGAATGATCCCGAGTGCGGCAACGGCCGCGGGAAACTGCTCCACGATAAAGAAATAGAGAACTTGCGAGATCGTCTGCGACGCGACGTGATATGTCAGCGCGATGATCACGGCCCAGCTGACTGTCGCGGGAAAAGGCTGGTGCTCGAACAGAACCATGCCGCACAGCATGAATATCGCCGAGATGATCAGTTGCCATGCTGCGATCGCAAAAGGCGGCGCGGATATCGGAAAGCGTTTGAGAATGACGACTGCTATTGCCCAGGACCACGCGCCGGCGAGAGCAAGAAGCCACCCGCCGCCGGCGCCGCGGCTGACGACGAGCGGCCAGCCAAGCGCGATCAATCCCCCGGCACCGAAGCAGAGACTGATGGCCCGCGTGCGATCGATGCGTTCTCCCAGAAAATACGCCGCGAGAATGGTCGCCCAGATCGGCATTGTAAATGTCACGATCGCCGTGCGCCCGGTTGAGCTGACGAGCTGCGAAAACGAGGCAAGAATATTCAGCACGCCGCCGTACAGAATCGTGAATCCGATAAGGCGGCCCCACTGAGAACGCGGCACACGAAGGGGTTGGCCGCTGAGCGCGCCGAGCGCCAGCATAATGAGACCTGCACTTCCCAGCGTTCCGGCACGCAAGGACCACGGCTGCAATTCGCGTAACGCGATGCCCATCGAGACCCAGTTCAGGCCCCACATCAGACTCAACAATGGGATTGCGAGGAGATGCTTGACGGTCAACTGCTGACGGCCGGCACCCAAATGACTCGACGATGGGTCTTGCGCCATGGAAGGATTTTCAGAGCCTCGTCAGCGAGGTGCGCCTTCCTGATGTTTCTGATCGCGAAGCTTCATGGCAACGGCATAGCCGAATGCGAGGGCAGGCCCGATCGTGGTCCCGGGACCGGGATACGTCCCCGCAAAGATCGAGTGCATG
This sequence comes from uncultured Hyphomicrobiales bacterium, assembly GCA_964604745.1. Taxonomy (GTDB): domain Bacteria; phylum Pseudomonadota; class Alphaproteobacteria; order Rhizobiales; family Xanthobacteraceae; genus Pseudorhodoplanes. The sequence goes on along the minus strand of CAZSAW010000246.1, from coordinate 4,036 downwards.
TCGTTGCCGCACGCGTACAACCCCTCGATCGCCGCGCCGGCTTTATCGAGCACCTGTCCCTCCGGGCCTACGGCGATGCCGGTTGCACTGCCGATATCTCCGGGAAAAATCTTCACGGCATAATACGGTGGGTGGTCGATCGGACCAATGCAGGGATTGGGCTTGTGATCGGCATCGCCGAGAAAGCGATGATAGGCATTCGAGCCCCGGCCGAAATCGAGGTCTACACCTGTGCTGGCAAATTGATTGTTTCGCGATACCGCGTTTTCAAGATTGCGAGCATCCACGCCGAGCCTCTCGGCAAGCTCCGCGATGCTATTTGCCTTGGTGAGATAGCCGGACCGAAGATATTTCCCGAGGAGGCGCGGGCCAGGATGAATGACGCCGAGACCGTAGCGCCGCAAGAACCGGCTGTCGCAAATCAAGTAGGCCGGGACCGCCTTTTCGCTTTGCATGGCTTCGACGAAGTCGTGATAGGAGTTCGCCTCGTTGGTGAAGCGCTTTCCCTCCGCGTTGACCGCGATGACACCCGGCTTCTGGCGATCGAGCACGAGATGAGGAAAGATGGCGCGCGAACCGTCCGCGCGCGTCATCACCGATACCGGCGAGAAGAAATAGTGGTTGATGCTGTCCTCGTCGACCCATCCCCCAACGCCGCGTGCGATAGCTGCCCCGCCACCGTCATTCGTCGCCGGTGGAACAGAGAAATGCTGATCTGAAAACGGCACGTGCGTTGCACGCAGCGCGGCGTTACCAGGAAACCCGCCCGTCGCAAGGACAATTCCGGCATCCGCCGCCGCGCGGATAGTTCTTCCGGCATGCTCGAAGGTGACGCCGATCACACGTCCCTGATGCTGTATCAAACCTTGCACATCGGCATTCGTGCGGACATCGACACCAAGATCGAGCGCTGACTTAAACAGGTGGCCGACGAGAGCATTGCCGAGAAGGAGGCGCGTGCCGCGTCCGTAAGTCATGCGGTCGACGAGATATCGCAGGATCAGATGGGCACTGTGACGAAAATTCGAAAACGACTTAAGAGCGCCAAGGAGCGCCGCCGCGTCGACGCGGGATACCATCATGCCGTTGAAAGCGGTGTATTCCGGAAGCGGAGGTCGGATGTCTTTAAAGCGCTTGCCGAGCTTGCGTCCGTCAAACTCGACCGGATCAAGCACGCGGCCGCCAAGGGCCGCACCCGGCAAATCCGGGCGATAATCGGGAGAAAGGGCGCGGGCGGCAAAGCGCAGCTCGGTTCGCGCTTCCAGATAGGCCGCAACTTTTGGCGCATGCTTCAAGAACGACCGGATCATGTCGATCTTGATCTTGTTTCCCAGAAATTGCCGCAGATAGGTAATCACGGCATCGTCGCTATCCGAACAACCGACTTCAGCCGCATGATGGTTATTGGGCAGCCACGACGCACCGCCGGATATCGCCGTTGTGCCGCCAACATACCCCGTCTTTTCCAGCAACAGGACGCGCAGCCCTTCGCTTGCCGACGTGACGGCAGCAGTCAGGCCGCCGGCTCCGGACCCGATGACGATGACGTCGAAGGTCTCGTCCATCGTGGACGCTGGCTCACCCCTGCCGTTGACTTTGCGCGTCGCGCTTTGCGATTTCAGCGTTTTGTTCTTGACCGTCGTCACGCGCGCGCCCCGATCCTATCGTTTACAATAACCGAACGATAGTGCGCTATGTTGAACGCGCCTCCGAATCTTGTCAACTTGCGGCGCACAACGAGCGTGTGCCTGCTACCTCAATCAGCCGCGCGGCGTTTTGTGCCCGCCGTCCATCAGCGTTTGGCGGCGATCTTGAGTGCTTCCTTGTTCGGATCGAGCGCAATGCCATGCATGGCTCCGCCCGCAATCACGCCGCCTTCGATAGCGATATCCTCGCCGGTGATGTAGCTCGACTCGCTGGAGACGAGGAAAAGCACGAGCTGTGCGATTTCCTCAACCGTTCCATGCCGTTTCATCGGCGCAGCCTGCCGCATCGCTTCGAGATGCGACGATCCGGCATTGAGCCCGGTCACGATCGTTCCTGGGCAGATCGCATTGACGCGAACGCCCCACTCGACGAATTCCATGGCGGCCGTTCGGGTCAGGCCGAGCAGTGCCGTCTTGCTCGCGACATAGGCGGCGCATTTCAGCCCAAGATAAGACGCCAGTGACCCGACATTGACGATCGCGCCGCCGCCTGCGTCCCGCATCGCGGGCGCAACATATTTCATTCCAAGAAACGGGCCGACGAGATTGACGTCCATCACCCGATGCCAATTCTCGAGCGACGTGTCGACAATGCCTAAACGATTGATGATCCCCGCATTGTTCACGAGAATCGTGACTTTGCCACGCCACGCGAGCACATCGGCCACCAGTTTTTTCCACTGGTCTTCCGATTTGACATCAAGCGGAAAGAAGCGGGCCGGAGCGCCGGTTGCCGAGATTTCCTTTGCGAGCGCTTCACCATCCTCCTTGAGAACGTCGCAGATGGCGACAGCGGCTCCCTCCTTGGCGAAGAGCCTTGCCTCAGATGCCCCTTGACCGCGTGAACCGCCGGTGATGATTGCAACCTGACCCTCAAGACGTCCCACGACACCACTCCCTGACTCGTTGTTTAATTTGCACTGTTGATCGCGCTATAGCGCAAGTGAAAATGGAATGCCATAGATCGGGCATGATCGGCGCGATCGCTGTGAGACGGAAAATCTTCGAAATTTGTTTTTCAGATGCAAACAACGGTGCCGCGTGCACGTCCGTTGCATCCACAAGGTTCAGCTCCGGACAAGGACTCTGATGGTCGTGAACGAACGTGTGATTGAATGCGATGTGCTCGTGATCGGTTCAGGCGCGAGCGGCCTTGCCGCAGCCGTGACGGCTGCGTGGCACGGCCTCAACGTCATTGTCGCCGAGAAGGAGCCGGTTTTTGGCGGAACTACCGCATGGTCGGGCGGCTGGATGTGGATTCCGCGCAACGAATTTGCACAGCGGGCTGGCTATCGGGAAGATCCGGAGATGGCGAGACGCTATCTCATGGCGGAGCTCGGCAATTACTACAACGTCGATAAAGTCGACGTTTTTCTCGATTACGGGCCACGCATGGTTTCGTTTTTTGAGCACCACACGAGCATGGCGTTCATCGACGCAAGCTATATGCCGGACATGCATGCACATCTGCCGGGCGCGGCGCTTGGCGGCCGCACGATACGTCCTGCGCCTTACGATGGCCGCGAACTTGGTTCGCTGGCAGAGAAGCTTCGTCCGCCCAAAGACGAGCTGACCGTCTTCGGCATGGCCTTAGCGCCAGGCACAGACCTTCTTCACTTCATGAAGGCGTCCCGTTCTCTGCAGTCTGCCACCTACGTTGCCCGCCGCTTTATGAGCCACCTGCTCGATCGGCTTCGTTACGGGCGAAGCATGCACCTCCTCAACGGCAACGCCATGGTTGCGCGGCTTGCGAAGTCGCTGCACGAGCTTGGTGGCTTGATCATAACGTCCGCACGTGCACGCAAGCTGATGGTGCAAGACGGCTCCGTGATTGGCGCTGAATTCGACCAGAATGATCGAGTGTCAACGATCCGGGCAAAATACGGGACGATCCTCGCCTGCGGCGGATTTGCAAACGATCCCGCGCGGCAGCGCGAGCTGCTTTCGCACGCGCCAACAGGACATGAACACTGGTCAGCCGCTCCGATGACGAATACCGGCGACGGTCTGCGGCTTGGCGAAGCGGCGGGCGGAGTGGTCGATGACTCGCTCCCGAGCGCCGCAGGATTGACACCCGTTTCCCTCGTGCCGCGCGGTGACGGGACGTTCGGCCATTTTCCGCATTCCATCGATCGCGCCAAACCCGGCTGCATTGCCGTCTCGACCAGCGGACGGCGATTTGCGAACGAAGCCGACGGTTATCACGATGTCACCCAAGCGATGATCCGGGCGGCAGGATCGCAACGTCCGGTCGAAGCGTGGATCATGTGTGACCACCGCTTTCAGCGGCGATACGGGCTTGGCTGGTCGAAGCCCGCGCCGATCCCGGT
>CAZSAW010000245.1:0-17872 GCA_964604745.1 uncultured Hyphomicrobiales bacterium | reverse complement strand
GGGCGGCCGGTTGCCGGCGGACCGGCTCGACGTGTCCTTCGCGCTTGCGCCCGCGCGCGGCAGCGAGGCGCGCGACGTGAGGGTCACGGGTTTCGGCCGTTTGGCGGCGCGCGTGGCGCGCATTGAAGCGATGCGACATTTCCTCGCCGCAAGCGGCTATGGTGACGCCGCCCGGCATCGCCTTCCGGGCGACGCGTCGACGCGCAGCTACGAACGGCTCACGATCGGCACACGCCGCGTGATGCTGATGAATTCGCCGCGCCGCCCCGATGGCCCGCCGGTGCGCGGCGACAAGCCCTACAGCGCGATCGCACATCTTGCCGAGGATGTCAGGCCCTTCGTCGCCATAGCGAAGGGCTTGCGCGCTGCCGGCCTGTCGGCACCCGAAATTCTGCAGGCCGATCTTGACCGTGGCTTCCTCATCATCGAGGACCTCGGCAACGAGGGCATCGTCGCCGGCGATCCGCCCGCGCCGGTTGCCGCGCGCTACGCCGCATCGGTCGATGTGCTGCTTGCCCTGCATGCGCAGACCTTGCCGGCGGTTCTGCCGGTCACGAACGGCGTCGCGCATCACATTCCGCCCTATGACCTCGATGCGCTGATGATCGAGCTCGAATTGCTGCCCGACTGGTACGTTCCGCGTTTCGGCAAGGCGGTGAACGATGCGGCGCGCGCGCAGTACGTGGCGCTGTGGGGCAAGGCGCTGGCGCCGGTGCTCGCCGCGCCGACGACATGGGTGCTGCGCGACTATCATTCGCCCAATCTGCTGTGGCTTCCGGAACGCAATGGCGTTGCACGCGTCGGCCTGCTCGATTTCCAGGATGCGCTGATCGGACCTGCGGCCTACGATCTTGCATCGCTCCTGCAGGACGCGCGTATCGACGTGCCCGCGGCGCTGGAGACGTCATTGTTCGCGCATTACGTCGCCGCCCGCCGCGCCGCCGATCCGACATTCGACGCGGCAGGTTTTGCAATCGTCTACGCCACGCTCGCCGCGCAGCGCGCCTCGAAAATCCTCGGCATCTTCGCGCGGCTCGAAAAGCGCGACGGCAAGCCGCAATATCTGCGACATATCCCGCGCCTATGGATCTATCTGCAACGCGCCTTTGCGCATCCCGCGCTCAAGGCGCTGGTCGACTGGTACGGCTTGCACGTGCCGCGCTTTCCCGGCACCTGACCGCCCCAAGGAGATGGAATGACGCCTCGCCCCTCCGTCATGCCACGTTCGGCCATGGTGCTCGCCGCGGGCTTTGGCGAACGCATGCGCCCGCTGACCGACCGAATGCCGAAGCCGATGGTTCAGGTCGCAGGCAAGGCGCTGATCGATCACATGCTCGACCGTCTTGCTGCCGCAAGCGTCGAGACGGCGGTCGTCAACGTGCACTATCTGGCCGACATGCTGGAAAAGCATCTTTCCGCGCGGCGTCTGCCGCGCATCGTCATCTCCGACGAGCGCGCGACGCTGCTTGGCACCGGCGGCGGATTGATAAAGGCGCTGCCGCTTCTCGGCGACGGGCCGTTCTATCATGTCAATTCCGACAGCATCTGGATCGAGGGTGTCCGCTCCAATCTGCAAAATCTCGCTGTGTATTTCGATCCGCAGCGGATGGACGCCCTCCTCCTGCTGGCGCCATCGACCACAAGCATCGGTTATTCCGGCCGCGGCGATTTCGCCATGGCGCCGGACGGCCGCCTGCGCGCGCGCGCCGAACGCGAGGTCGTGCCCTTCGTCTATGCCGGCGCCGCTCTGCTTGCCCCTCCCTTCTGCGCCGGCGCGCCCAAGGGCCCATTTTCGCTCACAAAACTGTTTGCGCGGTCGGCTGAGGCGGGACGGCTGTATGGACTGCGGCTCGAAGGGCTCTGGATGCATGTCGGCACGCCCGAGGCCATCGCGCTGGCGGAAGCCGCCATCCTCGAAAGCGCCGCGTAACGTCCTCGATCTTTCGTCGAATCGGCCCATATGATCGGGCCATGGCTTCCCGTCCGCGCGTCTTCACGATCCCGTCCTCGACGCCTTTCCTGCCGACGCTGATCGAGGCGCTGGTGGGCGGACGGCTCGTGCCGGGCTTTGCCACATCCGGCGACCCGCTCGCACTCGCATCCGCGACCATCTATCTGCCGACACGGCGCGCCTGCCGCCTCGCGCGCGACGCCTTTCTCGATGTGCTGCAGAATGATGCCGCCATCCTGCCTCGCATCCTGCCGATCGGCGACATCGACGAGGATGAGATCGCATTCGCCGACGCGGCGGCGGGAATCCTTCCCGAAGAATCGCTGCAATTGCCGCCGGCGCTCGGCAATCTCGAACGCAAGCTTCTGCTCGCGCATCTCATCCTGAATTGGGCTTCCGCCATCCGGCCCGACAAGGGTGCGCCGCTCGTCGCCAATAATCCGGCCACGGCGCTCGCTCTCGCCGACGATCTCGCGCGTCTCATGGATGACATGACGACGCGCGAGGTGCCGTGGGACAGGCTCGACACGCTCGTCCCTGAGGACATGGACAAGCACTGGCAGCTCACGTTGCAATTTTTGAAAATCGCGCGCGAGGCGTGGCCGAAACTTCTCGACGAGCGGGGCGCGATCGAACCGGCGGCGCGGCGCGATCTCCTCATCAATGCCGAAGCCGCGCGCCTGAAGGCTGCGACCGGCGGCCCCGTCATCGCCGCCGGCTCGACCGGTTCGATGCCCTCGACCGCGAAATTGCTTGCGACCATTGCGCATCTGCCGCACGGCGCCGTCGTTCTGCCCGGCCTCGATACCGATCTCGACGATGAATCCTGGGACCTGATCGGCGGCAAGCGGGACGACGCTGGCCGCGAGATCGTCGCGCCCGCCTATGGTCATCCGCAATTCGCCATGCACGGACTGCTGCGCCGCATGGACATTCTGCGCGAGGCGGTCGAGACGCTCGGCGAACCTGGCGCACATGGCCGCGAGCGATTTGTGGCCGAGGCCTTGCGCCCCGCCGTCTCGACCGAAAGCTGGCAGACCACAATCGCGGACGATGCCTTTGACACGCATGCGCGCCACGCGATGACGGACGTCACGGTCATCGAAGCGGCCCATGTCGAGGACGAGGCGCTCGGCATCGCCACCGTGCTGCGCGAGACACTGTGCGACCAGAAAAAAACCGCCGCACTGATCACGCCCGATCGCGCGCTCGCCCGCCGCGTGATTGCGGCGCTGGCACGGTGGAATGTGCCGGTCGACGATTCCGGCGGCGATCCGCTCGCCGACAATCCCGCCGGCATCTTTGCCCGCCTCGTGGCGGAAGTCGTTATCGGCGGCCTCGAGCCGGTGCCGCTGCTCGCCCTTTTCAAGCATCCGCTGTTCCGGCTCGGCGGCGAGGAATTTGCGCAGCTGCCCGCGATTGCGACCCTCGAACGGGCAATCTTGCGTGGGCCGCGCCCGCGCAGCGGCAGTGCCGGTCTTCTCCATGCCCTGCAGACATTCAAGCGCGAGCGCGACAATCTCCATCAGAGAGATCCGCGCCATCGCCTCCCTGAGTCGGAGATCGATGCGGCGATCGCATTCGCCGAGCGCTTCGGCAAAGCCATCGTCCCGCTCGAAGCGGCCGGCGGCGCAAGAAAGCCGTTCTCGGAATTCGCGGCGCTGCATGGCGACCTGCTGCGTACGTTGTCGGCCAACGTGGACCGCGACGTCGCGGCCTTCGCCGGCCGGGACGGTGCGATGCTGGAATCGCTTTTCGCCGACATCGCCACGGCCAATGCATCGTCACTGACGCTGACATTGCGCGATTATCCCGATGCCTTCGCCTCGATGATCGGCGGGCGGATCGTGCGGCGGCCGGGCGCTCCCGGTGCGCGCGTGCGCATCTTCGGTCCGCTCGAGGCGCGCCTGCAGCAGGCCGATCGCGTCGTGCTCGGCGGATTGGCGGAAGGCATCTGGCCGCCCCAGGCTGCGTCTGACCCGTGGCTCAGCCGGCCGATGCGCAAGGAGCTTGGCCTTGATCTGCCCGAACGGCGCATCGGCCTCTCGGCGCACGATTTTGCGCAGGCCCTCGGCGCCAGAGAGATCGTGCTCACGCGCCCGGCCAAGCGCGAAGGATCGCCGACGGTCGCGTCGCGCTTTTTGCAGCGGCTGGCGGCGCTCGCCGGCGAGAAGCAATGGCATGAGGCGCGTGCCCGCGGCGACGTCTACCTGCAATGGGCTCGCACGCTCGATCAACCCGCGGCGGCGGCGAGACCATGCAAAACGCCGATGCCGAAGCCGCCGATCGCCGCCCGACCGAACCGCTTTTCCGTCACCGAGGTCGAGGACTGGGTGCGCGATCCCTATTCGATCTACGCCAAGCGCATCCTGCGGATCGCTCCGCTCGATCCCATCGACACGCCGCCCGGCGCGCGCGATCGAGGCAGCGTCATCCACGGGGCGCTGCAGGATTTCACCGAAGCGACAGCAAAGGAATTTCCCGCCGACGCGGTCGCGCTTCTTCTCGAACTGGGGCGCAAACGCTTCGCGACGCTCGACGACTATCCGGAGGCGCGCGCCTTCTGGTGGCCGCGCTTCCAGCGCATCGCGCGCTGGCTCGGTGATTTTGAGTTGGGGCGTCGGCCGGCTATCGCAGCGCTTCATCCCGAAGTGAAAGGCCACGTCGACATCCCGCTTGGTGAGCGCACGCTGCGGCTGCAATGCCGCGCCGATCGTGTCGAGCGCCTCACCAATGGCAGATATGCGATCCTCGATTACAAGACCGGGCAGGTCCCGAGCGACAAGGAAGTGAAGATCGGCTTCTCCCCGCAATTGACGCTCGAAGGGGCGATCCTGCGGCATGGCTCGTTCGAAGGCATCGCCGACAACGCCCCGTCAATCGAAGAACTCGTCTATGTGCGGCTCAAGGGCACCAACCCGCCGGGCGAATCAAGACGGGTCAAGTTCGAGGACAGCGATCCCGATGCCGAAGCGGACAAGGCGTTCACCCGATTCACGGAATTTGCGCGCCGTTTCGAGAGCGAGGACTATCCCTACGCACCCCTCGTCCTCTCGAAATGGCGAAAGCGCTATGGCGACTACGACCACCTCTCCCGCGTGAAGGAATGGTCGGCGACCGGCGGCGAGATCGAGGAAATCCCATGACGCGGCAGATTCCCGATCTCGTTCGCGACCGCCAGCGCATCGCCTCCGATCCCGACAATTCGCGTTGGGTCACCGCGAACGCGGGATCGGGCAAGACGCACGTGCTCGCTCAGCGCGTCATCCGTCTGCTCCTGCGCGGTGTCGATCCCGCCAGAATTCTCTGCATCACCTTCACCAAGGCCGCTGCCGCGAACATGGCGGCGCGCGTGTTCAAGACGCTCGCCGGCTGGACGGCACTGGACGACGACGCACTGGACGCGGCGATCCGCGACGTCGGTGACAGCCCCAGTCCGGCCAAGCGCGCCGATGCGCGGCGGCTCTTCGCACGCGCGCTAGAAACGCCGGGCGGGCTGAAAGTGCAGACCATACACGCGTTCTGCACGATGCTGCTGCATCAGTTTCCGTTCGAAGCCGATGTCGCCGCCCGTTTCGATGTACTCGACGACACGACCGAGCGGCAGCTTCTCAACGAACTCATTCTCGGTGTTTTGCTCGACGCCGCGGCCAAGCCGGATACCCCGCTCGGGCAAGCGCTCGCAACCGCGATCACCGTATCGGCCGACCAGACATTTCAGGATGTCATCGTCGCAGCCGTCGGCGAGCGGCGCGAGATCGAAGGCTGGGTGAAAAAGGCCGGCGGCTTTGACAAGGCATGCGCCGCGTTGTCAGCGACGCTCGGCATCGACGTCGCAACCAGGCGGAACGATCTGGAGCACGAACTCCTCCATTCGCCGTTTCTGCCGCAGAGCGAATGGCCGGATGTCATCAAGATCCTGGCGAGCGGATCCAAAAGCGATCAGGAGCAAAGCGACCGCCTGGCCCCGGCGCTTCGGCTGATCGGGCAGGAGCAGTGTTCCGCCTATATCAATGTTTTCTGCAATGCCAAGCTCGAACCGCGCGACAGCGTGATGACCAAGACATTGGCCAAGAAGCACGCCGACATCGCGGAGAAGCTCCATGCCGAAAGAGATCGCGTCGGCGATCTGGTCGAAAAGCTGAACGCTGTCGATTGCCGTGACCGCACTATCGCCCTGCATACGGTCGCGATCGAGGTCATCGCCCGCTATCGCGCCGAAAAGGACCGTCGCGGGCTGCTCGATTACGACGATCTGATCGACAAGGCGGCTACGCTATTGACGGATGAGGCTGCCGCCTGGGTCCATTACAAGCTCGATCTCGGCGTCGATCATGTGCTGATCGACGAAGCGCAGGATATCAGCCCGCAGCAATGGGACATCGTGCGCAAGCTCGTTTCCGAATTCACCTCCGGTTCCGGCGCGCGCGGCCGGACGCGGCGCACGATTTTTGCCGTCGGCGACGAAAAGCAATCCATCTTCTCTTTCCAGGGCTCGGCGCCGCACGAATTCGCGGAAATGGCGCGGCATTTTGCAAAAGCGCACACGGCCGCGTCCCTGGATTTCGAGCGGGTGACATTCAGCCATTCCTTCCGATCGGGCGCGAACGTGCTGGGTGCGGTCGATGGGGTCTTTCAGGAACGCGCCATCTTCGAGAGCATCACCACCGATGAAGGCGGCGTTCCCGATCACATTGCGCTCGATGGCGCCGCGCCCGGCGCCGTCGAGGTATGGGATATCATGCAGCCGGCGGAAGAAAAGGAGCGCGAAGCCTGGGACGCCCATTTCGATGCCATCGAGGAGGCAAACCCGCGCGTGAAGCTCGCGCGGCGGATCGCGCGGAACGTGAAGCTGATGCTGGAGCGAGGCGTCGTTACGGGCCATGCCAGCGAGCGCAAGGCACTCACACCCGGTGGCGTTCTCATTCTTGTGCGGCAGCGCGGGCCGCTTTTCGAGGCGATCATTCGTGCGCTGAAGAACGAGAATGTCGCCGTCGCAGGTGCCGACCGGCTCGTGCTCACCGAGCACATTGCCGTCATGGACCTGATCGCGCTGGCGGACGCCATCCTCCTGCCCCAGGACGATCTGGCGCTGGCGAGCGTGCTGAAAAGCCCGCTTTTTGGTTTCGACGACAATGGTCTTTATGAGATCGCCTGGAATCGCGGCGACCGCTCGCTGCGCGAGGCGTTTCTCGGCAAAGCCGGCGCCAATGCGCGTGTGGCGGAGGCGGCGCTCCTGCTCGAAAAGCTGACCGACGCGGCTTTGCGCGAAAGCCCCTTCACGTTCTATGCACGCCTGCTCGGTCCGGGAGGGATGCGCAAGCGCATTCTCGCTCGCCTCGGCAACGAGGCGAATGATGCGATCGATGAATTCCTCAACCTGGCACTTGCTTATGAATCGCGCGAGACCCCTTCTCTGCAGGGCTTCGTTGCCTGGCTGCGAGAAGCGGAAGCTGACGTCAAACGCGATATGGAAATCCTGCGCGACGAGGTGCGGGTCATGACGGTGCACGGTGCGAAAGGGCTGGAAGCGCCCGTCGTCATCCTCGCTGACACCACGACGCCGCCGAAAGGTTATCACCCGCCGAAACTCATCCCGTTGACGGCGGACACGCACGGCCCGCTTGTCTGGATCGGTGCGCAGCGGACGGACAGCAAAGCGGTTCGCAAGGCCCGCGAAGGGGTGGAAAAAAACGCGATCGATGAATACCGGCGGCTTCTGTATGTCGGGATGACACGGGCGGAAGAACGGTTGATCGTCTGCGGCGCCGCTGACGCACGCAACAGGGACGGAATGCCCAAGGGCTGCTGGTACTCGCTCATCGTCGATGGGCTCGGCGATCGTCTTGTCGATGCAGCGGCGCGCGATGGCGACGAGCGCGTGAGGCATTTTCTGAAAGAATGTCCCGACGAGGCCGCTCTACCGCTTGCGGCCGCGCTCCCGACAACAGCCGTCGGCGCGCAACCGTGGCTAAATGAGGTGGTGCTTGCGAACGCCCAGCGCATCAGGATCATCACACCGTCGGGCGAGACCGGCGAAGACGAGATCATCGTCACGCCCGGCAGCCGGCTCGACCGGGCGGCCGCCTTGCAGCGCGGCCGGCTCGTTCATCGCCTCATGCAATCGCTGCCCGACATCCCGCGCGAACGGCGCGCGGAGGCGGCACGCGTATATCTGTCCCGTCGGACAGGCGAGTTGAGCGAAAACGAGCACGAGAAACTTGTCGCGCAGGTTCTCGCAGTGCTCGACAACGCGAATTACGCCGCGTTATTTGCTCCCGGCAGCCGTGCCGAAGTGCCGATCGTCGGCCGACTTGCCGGCGATCCGATGCAGCTTGTCTCCGGCCAGGTCGACCGTCTCGTGGTCGGCCCGGATGCGGTGCTCATCGCCGACTACAAGACCAACAGCCCGGCCCCGCGTAAAATCGAGGACTGCCCGCCCGCTTACCTGCGTCAACTCGCCCTATACAGGGCTGTCTTGCAGCAGATCTATCCCGGCCGCGGCGTGCGCGCGGCGCTGGTGTGGACCGATATTCCCGATTGGATGGAGCTTCCGGCCGCGCTCCTTGATGCGCAGATCGCAACCCTCACCTGTCGGTGAGGGCGGCTTGACCCCCGGCAGGGGCATCCATACGTTCCCGGCCGGGCAATCAGCGCTCACGATTCGGACGAGGTATTACATGGCCGTTGGCAAGGTGTCGGACGCGAATTTCGAAAGCGAAGTCCTCAAGGCGAATGGCCCTGTGGTGGTCGATTTCTGGGCGGAATGGTGCGGCCCCTGCCGCATGATCGCGCCCGCCCTTGACGAGATCGCAGGCTCGCTGGGCGAGAAAGTGAAGCTCGTCAAGCTGAACGTCGACGAAAACCCGAATACGGCGTCGAAATACGGCGTGATGTCGATTCCGACCTTGATGATTTTCAAGGGCGGTCAGCTCGCCTCGCGTCAGGTCGGCGCCGCGCCCAAGCAGAAGCTTGAGCAGTGGATCACTGCCGCGGTGTAACGCGACTTCAGACGAACGCAGATTGCACACGGCCGGCTTCGCCGGCCGTTTGCTTTGTGAGCCCCGAGTCAGCCCGGCAACGTGCCGTTCGCCTCCAGGACTTGGCCTGCGAGATAGAGCGATCCCGCAATCAAAATGCGCGGCTCGCGATCGAGCGCGAGTTTTCCGATTGTCGCAAGTGCGACTTCGACGCTCGGTGCGACCTGGGAGGGAATGCCGATACGCATCGCGATCGACCGGATATCGTCCGGCGGCATCGACTTGTCCTGGTTGGGAATCGGGACGGCGACAAGAAGGCGGGCGAGACCGGCGAAATTCTGCAGGAAGCCTTCGCAATCCTTGGTCGTCAGCATTCCGACGATCAGGATGAACGGACGCGAAACACGCTCTTCAAGGTCGGCAAGCGCCGCCGCGATGGCTCGTCCGCCGTCCGGATTATGACCACCGTCGAGCCACAACTCGGCGCCTTTGGGCGCAAGTGCGGCCAGAGACCCTTGTGTCAACCGTTGCATACGCGCGGGCCAATCGGCTTTCAGCAAGCCGCTTTCAAAGGCTACAGGCGCGATCGAGAGATTCGCCGCACGCAGCGCGGCGATGGCGGCGCCTGCGTTGACGAATTGATGCCGGCCCGCGAGCCTCGGCGGCGGGAGATCAATCAGGCCATCGTCGTCCTGATAAACGAGGCGTCCCCGCTCCTCGCTGACGATCCAATGTTCGCCGAAAACGCGCAGCGGTGCGCGCGTCTGCGCGGCGATGCGCTCGATCACGCTCAGCGCCGCCTGGGGCTGCGCTGCGATCACCGCGGGAACGCCGCGCTTGAGAATTCCCGCTTTTTCCGCAGCGATGGCCTCAATGGTCTCGCCGAGGAATTCGGCATGGTCATGCGCGATGGGCGTGATGACGGTCGCAAGCGGCCGTTCGATCACATTGGTCGCGTCAAGCCGGCCGCCGAGGCCCACTTCAAGCAGAAGAATATCGGCGGGGTGGCGCGCGAAGAGAACAAATCCGGCCGCGGTAATGATCTCGAACACGGTGATCGGCGCACCGTCATTCGCCCGCTCGCATTCGGACAAGGCTGCCGCGAGTTTGTCGTCTGAAACAAGCGCACCTCCGAGCCGAAACCGCTCGTTGAAGCGCACGAGATGCGGCGACGTATAGACATGCACCGTCTTGCCGGCCGCTTCGAGGATCGCGCGCATGAACGCAATGGTCGACCCTTTGCCGTTCGTGCCGGCAACATGAATGACCGGAGGCAGCGATTTTTCCGGATGACCGAGGCGCGCGAGCAACCGCTCGATGCGGTCAAGCGACAGATCGATCCGCTTGGGATGGAGCGCCAGCACGCGCGCGAGCGTCGCGTCGATCGAACTCATTGCTGCGTCCGGCCATGTTCCGTTGGTCAAGCCTCGGCAGGAACAATGGGCGCAGGAAGGGTCGGTTGCCGAGCCCCGGGCGCCGCCTTGGTCAAGATCCGGCAGAGCGAGGACAGCACCGACCGCAATTGATGCCGGTGAACGACCATGTCGACCATGCCGTGATCCTTGAGGAATTCAGCACGCTGGAAACCGGGCGGCAATTTCTCGCGGATGGTCTGCTCGATGACGCGCGGCCCGGCAAAGCCGATCAGCGCGCCGGGCTCGGCGATATGAACGTCGCCGAGCATCGCATAGGAGGCCGTCACGCCACCGGTGGTCGGATTGGTGAGAACGACGATGTAGGGCTTGCGCGCCTCGCGCAATTTCTCGACCGCGACCGTGGTGCGCGGCAATTGCATCAGCGAGAGAATGCCCTCCTGCATGCGCGCGCCGCCGGAGGCGGCGAACATGATGAAGGGCGCCCCGCGCTCGGCGGCCATATCGAGACCAGCAATCACCGCCTCGCCCGCGGCCATGCCGAGCGAGCCGCCCATGAAGTCGAAATCCTGCACGCCGACGACAACGGACAGATTGTCCAGCTTGCCGAAGCCGACCTTGATCGCGTCGTCGAGGCCGGTCTTGGTGCGGGCGTCCTTCAGGCGATCCGCATAACGGCGCTCGTCGCGAAAGCGCAGCGGATCGAGCGGGGCGTCGGGCACAGGAACAT
This sequence comes from uncultured Hyphomicrobiales bacterium, assembly GCA_964604745.1. Classification (GTDB taxonomy): domain Bacteria; phylum Pseudomonadota; class Alphaproteobacteria; order Rhizobiales; family Xanthobacteraceae; genus Pseudorhodoplanes. The sequence goes on along the minus strand of CAZSAW010000245.1, from coordinate 6,838 downwards.
CCTGCCACGTTTCCTGATCGAAGATCGATTTCAGGCGCGCGGTCGCGCTCATGCGCATGTGATAGTTCGAGCCGGGAATGACGAACTGGTTCGCCTCGACGTCTTTGTAGAAGACGAGCTGTCCCGTTTCCGGACATTTGATCCAGAGATTTTCCGGAGTCTCGCGCCGGTTCAGAAAGTTCCGAATCTTCGGCCGGACGACGTTGGAAATCCAGTTCACGCGATCACCCTCGACGCTCGAAAACGCCGGTGGCTTCCGAGCCCTCCCGGCTGCTTTAAGTTAAAGGCGCGGCCGCCATGCACAAGCCCGCGCGACGAAAAAGGACCTATTCTGCCGCGACCCGGCGAGCGGAGCGCACGCCTTGCGCGATCGACGATACGAGATCGGCCACCGCCTTGACGCTGTTCGCCGTGGCCTTGCCGTTGGCGTCGAGGCTGTTGCGCAACGCATCGACCAGAGCCGTGCCGACGACGACGCCATCGGCCCCTTCGGCGATGGCGCGCGCCCGTGCCGCGTCGCGCACGCCAAAGCCCACGGCAACGGGAAGATCGGTATGGCGCTTGATGCGCGCGACCGCGGTGCTCACCTTCGCCGCATCGGGAGCCGCTGCGCCTGTAATGCCGGTGATTGAGACATAATAGACAAAGCCCGAGGTGTTGCGCAGCACGGCCGGAAGCCGCTTGTCATCCGTCGTCGGCGTTGCGAGGCGGATGAAATTCAAGCCGGCCTTCAGCGCCGGCAGGCAAAGTTCGTGATCCTCCTCCGGCGGAAGATCGACAACGATCAGCCCATCGATGCCGGCCGCCCTGGCATCGGCGAGAAACCTGTCGACGCCGTAAATATAGATCGGGTTGTAATAGCCCATGAGCACGATCGGCGTGGCATCGTCCTTGACCCGAAACGCACGCACAAGCGCGAGCGTCTTTTTCAGGGTCTGTCCCGCCTTCAGCGCGCGCAGACCGGCAGCCTGAATCGCCGGACCATCCGCCATCGGATCGGTGAACGGCATGCCAAGCTCGATCACGTCGGCACCCGCGGCCGGCAAGGCCAACGCGATGGCAAGGGCGGTGTCGTAATCCGGATCGCCGGCCATGATGAAGGTGACGAGCGCTGCGCGGCCCTCTTTCTTCAGCTCGGCAAAGCGGCGGTCGATACGCGTCGGCATCAAATCTTGCTCCCGAGATGCTCGGCGACCGACGCCAGATCCTTGTCGCCACGCCCGGAGATGTTGACGACCATCAGATGATCGGCCGACTTTGTCGGCGCGAGTTCCAGAACCTTGGCGAGCGCATGCGCGGGTTCGAGTGCGGGGATAATGCCTTCAAGCTTGGAGCACAGCTGAAACGCGTTCAGAGCTTCCTTGTCGGTCGCGGAGAGAAACTTCACCCGTCCCATGTCATTGAGCCAGGAATGTTCGGGGCCAATGCCCGGATAGTCGAGACCCGCCGAGATCGAATGTGCCTCGATGATCTGGCCATCGTCGTCCATGAGAAGATATGTGCGGTTGCCATGCAGCACGCCGGGACGGCCGCCAGTGATCGAGGCCGCATGCATGCCGCTCGGGATGCCGTGGCCGGCCGCCTCGACGCCGTAGATCTCGATATCCTTGTCGTCGAGGAAGGGGTGGAATAGCCCCATCGCATTCGATCCGCCACCGATGCAGGCGATAAGCGAATTGGGCAAACGGCCTTCCGCCGCCATCATCTGCTCACGCGTCTCGCGCCCGATGATGCATTGGAAGTCGCGCACCATCATCGGGTAAGGATGCGGTCCGGCAACGGTACCGATGCAGTAGAAGGTATTGTCGACATTGGTGACCCAGTCGCGCAGCGCCTCGTTCATCGCGTCTTTCAGCGTCTTGGAGCCGGATTCGACCGGCCGCACCTCGGCGCCCAGCATCTGCATGCGGAAGACATTCTGTTTCTGCCGCTCGACGTCGACCGATCCCATATAGACGACGCATTCAAGACCGAAGCGCGCGCATAACGTCGCCGTCGCCACGCCGTGCATGCCGGCACCGGTTTCGGCAATGATGCGCTTCTTGCCCATGCGCCGCGCGACCAGGATCTGGCCGAGCACGTTGTTCACCTTGTGTGCGCCGGTGTGATTGAGCTCCTCGCGCTTGAAATAGATTTTCGCCCCTTTCAGGTGCGAGGTCATGCGCTCGGCGAAATAGAGCGGCGACGGCCGCCCGACATAGTGGGCGAGATAGCCATCCATTTCCTTCTGGAAGGCCGGGTCGTCCTTCGCCTGCGCATAGGCCTTTTCCAGATCGAGGATGAGGGGCATCAGCGTTTCAGCAACGAAGCGCCCGCCATAGATGCCAAAATGCCCGCTTTCGTCAGGGCCGGTGCGGAAGGAATTGGGTTGCTGGACGGTCATACGCTGCTCTTTACGCGTTGCGGCGCGGGTGCGCCATCTGCCGCACGCACCGCCTGGATGAAGGCGCGAATCTTGGCCAAATCCTTTTCCCCAGGCGCACGCTCGACTCCGGACGAGACGTCGACTGCCGGCGCGCGCGTCATGCGGATGGCATCAGCGACGTTGCTGGCATCAAGCCCTCCGGACAGCATAAAAGGAATGGGCGTTACGACCTCGCTCAGCAGCGTCCAGTCGAATGTCCGCCCAAGGCCCCCCGGCCGTGTCGCATCACGGGGTGGCCGCGCATCGAACAAGAGCCAGTCGGCAACGCTGGTGTAAGCCGCGAACGCTTCGAGATCGGCGCGCGTCTCGATCGGCAGCGCTTTCATCACCGGCAGACCATATCGCGTCTTGAGCATACGCACGCGCTCCGGCGATTCATGTCCGTGCAATTGAAGCATGTCGGGACGCAGATTCTCGACAATGGCTGCGATGGTGACATCGTCGGCGTCGACACTCAGTGCAACCTTGCGCGCCTGACCCTTGACGCGTGCGCCGAGCGCGCGCGCGGTATCGAGGTCGAGATTGCGCGGGGACGGGCCGAAGAAGACGAAGCCGACAAAATCGGCGCCGCCCTCGAGGGCGACATCGAGGGCCTCGGGCGTTTTCAGACCGCAAATCTTGACCAGAACGCTCATAACGGGGCGGGTTCTACCCTCTAATGGGCGAACCGCAAAGCCACCGGTTTTTGCCCTAAAGGGAGCGCCAGACCAGCATGGCTGCGGCGAGGTCCTCGATGGCCGTGCCGACGGACTTGAAAAGCGTAATCTCCGACGGCGACGCCCGGCCCGGAACCTTGCCGCGACACAGGTCGAACAGGTCTGCCTGGATATCGGTTTCCGCGATGATGCCGCGCGCCAGCGACTGCACGATGTCCCCCGCCTCCTTGATCGCGCCGGCGAGCGTATCGACAAAGACGCGGGCCCGGCGGATCGCCGCATCGTCCGCCTCGCGCATGGTCGGGGTGAACGCGCCGACCAGATCCACATGCGCTCCCTCTTTCAGCCACTCGCCGCGCACCAGCGGATCGTTTGCCAGAGTGGCGCAGGACACGATGTCTGCCTCGCGCATCGCTTCCAGATCGTCGACGACGTCGACGACAAACCCGGCTTCGGCCAGCGCAAAGCCCAGTTCGACCGCACGCGCCTTCGTCCGATTCCATAGCGTGACGCGTCTGATGGGCCGGATCGCGGCATGGGCACGGACGAGGTGCGGCGCAAGTGCGCCCGCGCCGATCATCATCAGATGAGACGCGTCGGAGCGCGCGAGGAAGCGCGCGGCCAGCGCCGAGGCACAAGCGGTGCGCCAAGCCGTGAGCGTGCGTCCTTCGATCAAGGCAAGCGGCTCGCCGGTCGCGCCGGACATCAGCAGATATTGACCGTACACCGATGGCTTGCCGGCCTTGGCGTTATCCGGAAAGACGGTGACGATCTTGCAGCCGAGATAGCGCTCGGCGCTTTCCGTCCAGGCCGGCATCAGAAGGAGAGTCGCATCGGCGCCCGATTGCGCGACGGTGTGATGATGGCGAACCGGAACCGTGATCTCGCTGCGAAACCCTTCGCCCACGGCATCGATCAGGTCTCGGTAATTCAGGATGCGGCCGACTTCCTCGGCGGAAACGATACGCACACTGTCCTCCGAAGGGCCGCCGCTCAGACACTCGGCTGGTAGGAAACGCGCGCCGCCGCGTCCTGCGGCGTCCCGCGCGAGGCGGCTTCAAGCCGCACATTCATGATCTCGATTTCACGCCGGAGCTGGCGGATTTCGCCCTGCTGCTGACGCGCCTGGCGGCGATGGCGGCCCTGGCGCAACCAGGCGGCGACACCGCCGATCAGAACACCGAGAATGAGTATGGCAAAGCTCAGTGCGAAGAGCGGCACCGCGAAGGACAAAGCAGGTGCTACGGGATTGAGCGGATCAAGCGAGACGGTGACGGGCGCACGGTTCGCCGCCGCGAAAGCAAGAAGAGCGAGCGCGAGAGGAACGAGGGTGACGGAGAGCGCGACCTTGCGAAGCATCGGCAATGCCCTTTGACGGCGACGCGCCGATTATGTCACGGCTCGCGCCGCCCACGCATCCCGAATTTTCGCGGGAAAATGCCCGGCTCCGCGCCGGACTAGACGTCCTGCTTGTTCAACCGCTCGCGCATCTCCTTGCCGGTCTTGAAGAACGGCACGGATTTCTTGTCCACGGAGACGTGTGCTCCGGTGCGCGGGTTACGCCCCGTACGCGCGGGCCGATGCTTGACCGAAAACGCGCCAAAACCGCGCAACTCGACCCGATCGCCGCGCGCGAGCGCCAGCGTGATCTCGTTGAGGATCGCGTTGACGATGTTCTCAACGTCTCGCTGATAGAGATGCGGATTTTGCGTCGCGATCTGCTGAACAAGCTCGGACTTGATCATCGCCGCATTGACCTCTCGAACGAAACGCAACCGCCGCTTTGGCTGCGCATTCCAACCGGCCCGCCACGGCCGTCATCAATTGGTCGCTGAAGGGTGCCAAAGCGCCAACAGACCGTCAAGGTTCAGACGGTCCATGGAAGCCAGCATTCCGGACTCCTCGAGGCGCCGCGCAAAAGAGGACAGGCCGACCATATCAAGAACACCGACGGCGGCGACGTGCAGAAATGGCACATCGCCGAAACGCGGCTGCAGCCGGTAGTCGCGCACCGGGGATTTCGGGTCGATGTTCTTCTCTTTGGCGAGCCAGGCGATGGCGGTCTTTTCGTTTCCGAGCTCATCGACCAGTTTCAGGCTGAGAGCCTGCCGGCCGGTGAACACGCGGCCATCGCTCACCTGCGCCAGCAGCGCATCATCGAGCTTGCGGTTTTCTTGCACGAGACCTTTGAACCAATCGTAGGAGTCCGAAACGATCGCGGCGATCGCCGCGCGCGCCTCCGGCGAGGTGGGCTCGAAGCCATTCGGAGCGGCCTTGAGCGGCGACGATTTGATCTCTTCCACCTTGACGCCGAGGGTATGAAGAAGATCGGCAACGTTCGGATACTGAAAGAGCACGCCGATCGAGCCGACGAGCGAGGCGCTCTGCGCGATGATGTGATCGGAGGCAATTGCAGCCATATAGCCGCCCGAGGCAGCGAGGCCATCGACGACGACGACCATCGGCTTCTTCGCCTTCAGAACCTTGAGGGAATCGTAAAGCTGCTCGGCCCCGGCCGTGGTGCCGCCCGGGCTGTCGATATGCACGATTACCGCCCGCGCTTCCGAACGTCCGAGCCGCTCCAGCGCCTCAACCCGTTCCGGATTGCCGCGGATCAGGCCCGTGATCTTGATGCGGGCAATGGCCCCCGCCGTGCCGGTGCCGACACCGATGCCGCGCGAGGACATGACCGCGACAGTTGCGATCGCGCCGACCGCGACGAGAACCGTCAGCACGCGCCAGAAGGTGAGTTTCCGCCGCATGCGGCGGCGATCAACGATGGTATCGGCATCGAGCGACATGGGAGCGCGCTCCTGAAAGGATTGTCATGGTTTGCCGGACGCAACGCCCGGCAACCGGTCTCCTTCGAGACGATTCGTGACCGAATGATGGACCGCCGGGACAGGCCCGGCGATCTCTGCTTTCACGTCGTGGACGCCGGCCGAGCGTTTCAGCTCTCGGCCTCTTCGTCCTTGTTCGCCCGCTTCAGTGCGGTTCCCAGGATGTCGCCCAGCGTCGCGCCGGAATCGGACGATCCGTATTGCGCGATGGCCTCCTTTTCCTCGGCCACTTCCAGGGCCTTGATCGAGACGGTGACCTTGCGCGCCTTACGGTCGAATTGCGTGACGCGCGCATCGACCTTCTGGCCGACCTGGAAGCGTTCGGCGCGCTGGTCGCCGCGATCGCGGGCAAGCTCGGACCGCTTGATGAAGGTTTCGAGATCGGTGCCGGCGATGCGGACATCGATGCCGCCTTCCTTCACGGCGATGACCTCGGAGGTGACGACGTCGCCCTTCTTCAGTTCGCCGGCGGCACCCTCTTCCATCGGGTCGCCCTGCAGCTGCTTGATGCCGAGCGAGATGCGCTCCTTCTCGACATCGACGTCGAGCACGGTCGCCTTGACCTTGTCGCCCTTCTTGTACTCCTCGATCACCTGCTCGCCCGGCCGCTTCCAGTCGAGGTCGGAGAGGTGGACCATGCCGTCCACGTCGCCGTCGAGGCCGAGGAACAGGCCGAACTCGGTCTTGTTCTTGACCTCGCCTTCGACGATCGAGCCGGGAGGATATTTCTCGACGAACACCTCCCACGGATTGCGCATGGTCTGCTTGAGACCAAGCGAGATGCGCCGCTTGACCGGATCGACTTCGAGAATCTGCACGTCCACCTCCTGGGAGGTGGAGACGATCTTGCCGGGGTGGACGTTTTTCTTCGTCCACGACATCTCCGAGACGTGGATGAGCCCCTCGATCCCCGGTTC
>CAZSAW010000244.1:0-16110 GCA_964604745.1 uncultured Hyphomicrobiales bacterium | reverse complement strand
CTGCCCGAACCGCCGGGCGGACATGAATGGTACCCGATCGGCCGCCTCGTCATCTGGTCGGCGATTTTCGGCGCGCTCATCGTGGTGGCGACGATCCCGAGCTTCGGCCTCACCGAAGAGAGTTTCCGCGCCGGCCTGCGTGCCGCGCTCGAACGTCTCATCCAGGTGGAGAAGGGCGAGGCCGGCGCCGCTTCCGAATTCTCCGGCGTCGACGTGCGCCGCTTCATCGATTTCCTCGTCACCGTGATGCCGCTCGGCATCGCCGTCGTCTCGACGCTCATCAACCTCGTCAATCTCTGGCTTGCCGGGCGCGTGGTGAAGACATCCGGCCGGCTGCGCCGCCCCTGGCCCAGTCTTCCGGCCATGACATTCCCCGCGACCACCCCGCTCCTCCTCGGCGTTGCCATCGCCGGATCGTTCCTGCCGGGTCTGATCGGAACGGTCGCCAGCATCTTCGGCGCGAGCCTCCTCGCCGCCTATGCGGTGCTCGGCTTCGCCGTGCTGCACTTCATCACCGTCGGCATGATGGCGCGCCCGCTCGTGCTCGGATTGAGCTACGCGGCAGCGAGCGCCGTCTACTGGATCGCGCTCGCCATGGCGCTGTTCGGGCTTGCCGACACGATGTTCAACATTCGGGGACGCTTCGCCGCCCGGCGTGGCCCGCCCGCCATTCGTCAATAACAACACACCGACCAAAGGAGACCAGCAATGGAAGTGATTTTGCTCGAACGCGTCGGACGGCTCGGCCAGATGGGCGACACCGTCCGCGTCAAGGACGGGTTCGCCCGCAATTTCCTGCTGCCGCAAGGCAAGGCGTTGCGCGCGACCAAGGAGAACAAGGCGCGCTACGAGGGGATGCGCAAGGACCTGGAAGCGCGCAACCTCGAACATCGCAGCGAAGCCGAGAAAGTGTCGTCAAAGCTCGACGGCAAGAGTTTCACCGTGCTGCGTCAGGCCTCCGAAGCGGGCCATCTTTACGGTTCGGTGTCGGCGCGCGACATCGCCGCGATGATCACCGAATCCGGCGTCACCGTCGAGCGCAGCCAGATCGTGCTGCACGCGCCGATCAAGACCATCGGCCTACACAAGATCGCCGTGACGCTGCATCCGGAAGTCGAGATCGCCGTCTCGCTTGCGGTTGCGCGCAATGATGACGAGGCGCAGCGTCTGCTGCGCGGCGAGGACATCACCGTGCGCCGCGAGGAAGCGGAGGAAGAAGCGGAAGCCGCCAAGCAGGCAGCCGAGGCCTTCTTCGAGCCCGAAGCGATCAAGGCGCAAGACGAGTCTGCCTCCGAAGAGCCCGCCGAAAAGGCCTAAAGCGGGATTTGCGGCGGCGGAGGCGCCGCCGGCTTGGGCTCGGGCGGCGGCGCGGCGGACGCCGCGGGCTGCTCGGGCTTTTGTTCGGCCGCCGGAGCCGGCTTCTCCGGCTCGGCCGGCTTGTTCGCCTCGTGCACGCGCGGGGAGCGGCGCTCGCGCGTGGCCGCGGGCTTCGGCTCGGCCGGCTTGGCCTCGGCAGGCTTTGTTTCCTTCGGCTTTTCTTCGGGCTTCGCCTCGGCAGGCTTTGATTCCGCGGGCTTGCCCTCTTCCGGTTTTTCCGGCCGGGACGCACGCCGGTTGGCCGGGCCTTCCGCCGGCTGTTCGTGCTTCTTTTTGTCGTTCTTTTCGCCCTCGCGCGCCGCGGCAGGCTTCTGCTCCGGCTCGGACGGGTTGCTGCCTGCGGGCGTGTGCGCCCGGCCGGCATTGCCGCTGCCGCCGACCGAGGCGAGATATTGCGCCATCGCCGCGGCCTGAGCCTCGCCGGTCGTGTAATGCTGGCGCAGGAAGTTCGTCAGATTGCCGGGAGCGCGGCTCGCCAGCCCGCTCGGCGTCTTGTGACAGACACCACACGAACTGTTGAACATCTGCGCCGGCGAACTGCCGTGGAACAGGTCGGCGCCATAGGGTTCGTCGGGGTTGTGCGGAGGCGTCGTGGCGGACGTCGCGGTCGGGCGCGATGCCGTCCCGCCACTGGGAGGGGCCGCGAGGGCTGCCCCAGCAAAACCGGCCAAAAACATCGCTGCCAGCAGCGTCGGCCGAAGGCGTCTCGACACGTTGGAGCCTCCCCTGCGCGGCGCGCGCCGGACTGCGCCCGCCATCGAACATGGCCGCAGTTCAAGACCGGAGAATTGTGGCTCCATTTCGAGCAACCCGCCCCTCGTTGTCGTCATAGCTCGTTTTTGTTCTAATGCGTTATAGTTCCGGCGTCGGTCGAGCTGGTTTTGACCGGCGTCAATTGGGGCGGCTTGGAATAGTCAGAAAATAAAGATTGCATGGGTTGGAGGCGGCCGATGGACCGGTTGCTTCAAATTGCGTTGAGGTCATTCATTCGGCGGGGCAACCTGAGGCTGACCACCGCTAACGGGACCCAACTTAAATTCGGCGACGGCTCTGGCAAGCCTGTTGCCGTGCGGCTAAAGAGCCTGCGCACTGAATTGGAACTCCTCGCGAATCCGGAGCTCCGACTGGGCGAAGCCTACATGGACGGCAGCCTCGTCGTCGAAAAGGGCTCGATCGCCGACCTGCTGTCCCTTGTCCTGCATCAGGATCGCAGCAAGATGCTGCCGCGCTGGGCGCAGCCGCAATGGCTGCTGCGCTATCTGCGCCGCCGGCTGCAGCAATTGAACCGCCGTTCGCGCTCCCGGCAGAACGTCGCCCACCATTACGATCTCGACGGGCGGCTCTATTCGCTCTTTCTCGACGCCGATCAGCAATACAGCTGCGGCTATTTCGAGAAACCGGGCCAGTCACTGGATGACGCGCAGCTCGCCAAGAAGCGTCATCTCGCCGCCAAGCTCCTCGCCGAGCCGGGCAAGCGCATTCTCGACATCGGCTGCGGCTGGGGCGGCCTCGCGCTCTATCTTGCCGAATTCTGCCGCGCCAATGTCACCGGCATCACGCTGTCGAAGGAGCAGCACGCGCGCGCGCAGAACCGCGCCGAAGAGCGCCACCTCGCCGATCACGCGAGCTTCCGCCTGCAGGACTACCGCGACGTCGACGAAAAGTTCGACCGCAGCGTCTCGGTCGGCATGTTCGAGCATGTCGGCGTCTCGTTCTACGATACGTATTTCCGCAAATGCGCGAGCCTGCTTGCCGACGACGGTGTGATGGTGCTGCATTCGATCGGCCGTTCCGAAGGGCCGAACGTCACCAATCCGTGGATTGCCAAATACATCTTTCCCGGCGGTTATATCCCCTCCCTCTCCGAGGTGCTGCCGGCAATCGAGCGCTCAGGACTCCTCGTCACCGACATCGAGATCCTGCGGCTGCATTATGCCGAGACGCTGAAAGCATGGCGCGAGCGTTTCCTTGCGCACGCCAAGGACGTGCGCCGCATCTATGACGAGCGTTTCCTGCGCATGTGGGAATTCTACCTGGCTGCGTCGGAAATGGCGTTCCGCGAACAGGCGATGATGGTGTTCCAGATCCAGCTCACCAAGCGCCAGGACGTGGTGCCGATGACGCGCGACTATATCGGCCGCGAGGAAGAACGCCTGCGCAAGCTCGAAGGCCGGCGGCAGCCGCACTTGCGCATGGCCGGCGAATAGCGGACTCCGCTCCGGACGCATCCGGCGTCAAGCGTTCCGATGCACGGAAGCGGAATCTATTTCCAAGGCCTGTGAATCCGTGGGAATCGGGGACAGTGCATGTTCGTCCGCGACGCCCGGACGCCGCGATGCTACGTCTGCCCCCATCAGTCGGTCGGTTGCGTCTGTTCGTGCCTCGATTTCGACTCACATAAGAATACTGTCCCGAACAAACGGCCCGACCCATGGCACCCTTGGATTCTGCAGCACGCAGGCTGCCGGTGGAGGCAGCACCGAATTATCGCACTGCACCGCACAACATCGAGGCGGAGCAGGCTCTGCTGGGCGCGATCCTCGTCAACAACGAGGCCTTCTACCGCGTCTCCGACTTTCTCGAGCCGAAGCACTTCTTCGAGACGGTGCATCAGAAGATTTTCGAGATCACCGGAAGCCTGATCCGCGCCGGCAAGGTGGCAAGCCCGGTCACGCTCAAGACCTTCCTGCCCGCCGATGCCGACATCGGCGGCATGACGGTCAGCCAGTATCTCGCCCGGCTCGCCGCCGAAGCAACGACCGTCATCAACGCGCTCGATTACGGGCGCACGATCTACGATCTCTCCGTCCGCCGCGCGCTGATCGTGATCGGCGAGGACATGGTCAACGAGGCCTATGATGCGCCGGTCGACTTCGCGCCGCGCGAGCAGATCGAAACGGCCGAGCGCAAATTGTACGAGATTGCCGAAACCGGCCGCTATGACGGCGGCTTCCAGCGTTTCGCGCAGGCGCTCACCACCGCCGTCGACATGGCGGCGCGCGCCTACCAGCGCGACGGACGGCTGTCGGGCCTCGCCACGGGCTTGCGCGATCTCGACACCAAGATGGGCGGCCTGCAACCCTCCGACCTCATCATCGTCGCCGGCCGTCCCGGCATGGGCAAGACCGCCTTCGCCACCAACATCGCCTACAACGTCGCCAAGGCGTGGCAGGGCGAAGTGCGCGCCGACGGCCACACCTCGACCGTGAACGGCGGCATCGTCGGCTTCTTCTCGCTGGAAATGTCGGCCGAACAGCTCGCCACCCGCATCATCTCCGAGCAGACCGCGATCCCGTCGAGCACGATCCGGCGCGGCGGCATCACCGAGAACGAATTCGAGCGCATCAAGGACATCTCGATCGAATTGCAGCACCTGCCCTTCTACGTGGACGAAACCGGCGGCCTCTCGATCGCGCAACTTGCGGCGCGCGCGCGGCGGCTGAAGCGCCAGCGCGGGCTCGACCTTCTCGTCGTCGACTACATTCAGCTGCTGCAGGGCTCGACCCGGCGCGCGGCAGAAGGCCGCGTGCAGGAAGTCACCGAGATCACGACCAACCTCAAGGCGCTCGCCAAGGAGCTGAACGTGCCGATCGTGGCCCTGTCGCAGCTCTCGCGTCAGGTGGAAAGCCGCGACGACAAGCGCCCGCAGCTCTCGGACCTGCGTGAATCCGGCTCGATCGAGCAGGACGCCGACGTCGTGATGTTCGTCTTCCGCGAGGAATATTACCTGAGCAACAAGGAGCCGCGGCCCGGCACCGAAGAACACATCAAGTGGCAGGGCGAGATGGCCGCGGTGCACGGCAAGGCCGAGATCATCATCGGCAAGCAGCGCCACGGCCCGACCGGCACCGTGCAGATGCATTTCGAGGCCAATGTCACGCGCTTCAGCGATCTGGCGCAGGACGATCACCTGCCCGAGCGGTATTGAGCCGCGCGGTGAAGACGGCAAACCGGCGAATGTGCGCCGCCTGCGAATTTCACGGGCACGGGATTGTCGGCGGGGCGTCCGACCGGCATAGATGACCGCGATTCCGCTGATTGATTTGCCGGTCCCTTTGCAAATGTCTGTCGACCCCGCACCCGCACCGCCCAAAGCCATCGCCTATGGTCCGCCCGAAGCGGAGGCCGGCGGCATCCTCACCATCGATCTGTCGGCCATCGAGGCCAATTGGCGCGCGCTGCGCACGCGCGCGACGCCGGCCGAATGCGGCGCGGTCGTCAAGGGCGACGCCTATGGCTGCGGGCTCGAACCGGTCGGCGCGCTATTGCATCACGCCGGCTGCACAACCTTCTTCGTCGCCGACCTGTGGGAAGGAAAGCGGCTGCGGCGCATCGCACCGGATGCCGACATCTACATTCTGCACGGCCTGATGCCAGGCACGACGCAGGTCTTCGCCGATCACAATCTGCGCCCGGTGATCGGCAGCGCCGGCGAACTGGCGGAATGGGAGAGCTTCGTCACGCGCAGCGACTGGCGCGGCGGCATCGCCATCCATGTCGATACCGGCATGAACCGCCTCGGCGTGCGTCCGGAGGAAGCCGAGGCCATCGCCACGCGCCTGCAATACGAGCATCACGGCATCAAGCTGCTGATGAGTCATTTCGTCGCGTCGGAAATGCCCAATCACGCGCTGAACAATCAGCAGATGGTCGCCTTCCGCGACATCCGCCGCATGTTTCGCGGCGTGCCCTCCTCGCTCGCCAATTCGTCCGGCATCTTTCTCGGCCCGTCCGCCTAGTGCGACCTCGTGCGCCCCGGCATCGCGCTCTATGGCGGCAATCCGACGCCGGACCAGCCCAACCCGATGCGTCCCGTGGTCGAACTGAAGGCGCGCATCGTGCAATTGCGGCATGTGCCGGCCGGCGAAAGCGTCGGCTATGACGCCGAATGGGTCGCGCCGCGTGCCTCGCGCATCGCGATCATCGCGGTCGGTTACGCCGACGGCATCCTGCGTTCGGGCAGCGCGCCGACGGGCAGGCGCGGCGGCGAAGTCGTCGTCGCCGGCCACATCTGTCCCTTCATCGGCCGCGTCTCGATGGACCTGATCGCGATCGATCTCACCGACCTGCCCGAAGGCAGCGCGCGGCGCGGCGATCTCGTCACCCTGATCGGCGACGGACTCGATCTCGACACCATGGCGGCGCGCCTCGGCACCATCAGCTACGAGGTGCTCACGCAGCTCGGCAGCCGCTATGCTCGCATCTATCGCGGGGCGGAGTGACAGCGCGGACCTTCATCATTCATGGCTAAACGCAACCTGGAATTCATTTGCCAGAATTGCGGCGCGGCCTATGGGCGCTGGCAGGGAAAATGCGACGCCTGCGGCGAGTGGAATACCATCGCTGAGGAAACCTCCTCGCCCCTGCGCCCGGCGGGGCCCGGCCGCGCGCCGAGCAAGGGGCGGCTGTTCGCGCTCGAGCCGCTGACCGGCGAGCGCAACGAAGCGCCCCGGCTTGCGACCGGCATCGGCGAATTCGATCGCGTCACCGGCGGCGGGCTGGTGCGCGGATCGGCCCTGCTCGTCGGCGGCGATCCGGGCATCGGCAAATCGACATTGCTTATCCAGGTGGCCGCGTCGCTCGCGCGGCTCGGCCATCGCGCCGTCTATATTTCCGGCGAGGAAGCGGTGGCGCAGGTGCGGCTGCGCGCCGAACGTCTCGGCCTCGCCGATGCCAAGGTCGAGCTTGCCGCCGAGACCTCGGTCGAGGACATCATCGCCACGTTGATGGCCGACGCCGTTCCGCGCCTCGTCATCATCGATTCCATCCAGACGATGTGGACAAGCACGGTCGAGTCCGCGCCGGGAACGGTGACGCAGGTGCGCGGGAGCGCGCAGTCGCTCATCCGCTTCGCCAAGAAGACCGGCGCCGCCGTCATTCTCGTCGGCCACGTCACCAAGGACGGGCAGATCGCGGGCCCGCGCGTCGTCGAGCACATGGTCGATGCCGTGCTCTCGTTCGAAGGCGAAGGCTCGCATCAATTCCGCATCCTGCGTGCGGTGAAGAACCGCTTCGGCCCGACCGACGAGATCGGCGTGTTCGAGATGACCGGGCTCGGCCTGCAGGAAGTCGCGAACCCGTCCGAACTTTTTCTCTCCGAGCGCGATCTTGGCTCGCCCGGCACGGCGGTGTTTGCCGGCATCGAAGGCACGCGCCCGCTGCTGGTGGAAATTCAGGCGCTGGTCGCGCTGACCGCGCTCGGCACGCCGCGCCGCGCCGTCGTCGGCTGGGACCAGAACCGCCTGTCGATGGTGATCGCCGTGCTCGAAGCGCATTGCGGCGTGCGCCTCTCCGGCCATGATGTCTATCTGAATGTCGCCGGCGGCTTGCGCATCCAGGAGCCGGCGGCCGATCTCGCCGCCGCCGCCGCGCTCGTCTCCTCGCTGGCGAACGCGCCCTTGCCGCCGCATGCGGTCTATTTCGGCGAAGCCTCGCTGTCGGGCGCGGTGCGGCCGGTGGCGCAGAGCGCGGCACGGCTGAAAGAAGCGGCCAAGCTCGGGTTCACGCAGGCCTTCGTGCCGGAATCGGCGCGCGGCGAGGTGACCGGCGATGCCGGGCTGGCGCTGTCGCCTGTCGGCGTCCTGTCGAATCTCGTCGCCGACATCGCCGCCCGCGGTTCGCCCAAAAGGTTAAATCAGCGGAACGAGACGGGTGACGGGGCGGATTGATGTCGCTATACAGCCCCCGGCTGGCCGGCGGCGAGACGGGCGGCCTGCCGCAAGCCGGGGATTCAATGAGTTTTAGCGAATTCCAGCTTTTGTCCGATGGGCCCGGTGACGGCCCGACGGCCCTGCCCCCTTGCCCGTCATGTCCTGCGAGAGGCTGACAGCGCGCAAATGCCGATCACCTTGCTCGATCTCATTCTTCTCATCGTCATGCTGGTTTCGGCGCTGCTCGCCATGATCCGCGGCTTCATGCGCGAAATCCTGTCGATCGCGGCCTGGGTCGCGGCCGCCGTCGCCACCCTTTATCTTTATTCGCGCCTGTTGCCGCTCGCGAAACAATATTTCACCAGCGATATCGTGGCTGCGGCTGCCGTCGTCGGCGGCGTTTTCCTCGGGACGCTGCTGATCGTGTCGGTGATCACGGTGCGCATTTCTGACATGATCCTCGACAGCCGAATCGGCGCGCTCGATCGCACGCTCGGATTCGTCTTTGGGCTGGCGCGAGGTCTGATCATCGTGGTGGTGGCCTTCCTGTTCTTCGACTGGCTGGTTCCGCAGAAATCGCAGCCTTCCTGGGTCTCCACCGCCAAGTCGAAAGTCGTGTTGCAGTCGACCGGAGATTGGCTGAAGTCCCTGTTGCCGGACGACCCCGAAAGCACCATCTTGAAACGGTTCAAGAAGCCGCAACCGGAAGAAGGCGAGCCGCCGCAGGATGCGGCGCCGGACCAGAAATCGGAACTCCCGCGGTCCCCGGACGCCTCGGGCTATGCGAGGGCCGACCGGGCCGGGATGCAGCGCTTGATCGAGAACAAGGCGACGACCGTCCGATAACCGGACCGTGAGAGGCGCGATGGACGAAGCAGCGGATGTGAGTTCCCCGGACGGCTCTCTCGATCTCGACGCCGACCGGCTGCACGAGGAATGCGGCGTCTTCGGCATATTCGGCCATCCCGACGCCGCCGCCATCACCGCCCTCGGCCTGCACGCGCTTCAGCATCGCGGCCAGGAAGCCACCGGCATCGTCTCCTTCGACGGCAAACGCTTCCATTCCGAACGCCGCCTCGGCCTTGTCGGCGACGCCTTCTCCCGCCGCGAGGTGATCGACCGCCTGCCCGGCCTCGTGGCCGTCGGCCATGTCCGCTATTCCACCACCGGCGCGACCATCCTGCGCAACGTGCAGCCGCTATTCGCCGAGCTCGATCCGTTCGGCTTCGCCATCGCGCATAACGGCAACCTGACCAACGGCCTGACGCTGCGCCGCCAGCTGGTGCGCGAAGGCGCGATCATGCAATCGACGAGCGACACGGAGGTGATCCTTCATCTCGTGGCGCGCTCGAACAAGCCGCGCTTCGTCGACCGATTCATCGAGGGCCTGCGCGCGCTCGAAGGCGCCTATTCCTTCGTCGGGCTGACCAACAAGAAACTCGTCGGCGCGCGCGATCCTTACGGCATCCGCCCGCTCGTGCTGGGCATGCTCGACGGCTGTCCGATCCTGACCTCGGAGACCTGCGCCCTCGACATCATCGGCGCGAAATACGTGCGCGACATCGAGAACGGCGAAGTCGTCATCTTCGACGAGAACGGCGCGCACAGCCACAAGCCGTTCCCGCCGATGGCGCCGCGTCCGTGCATCTTCGAATACATCTATTTCTGTCGCCCCGATTCCTTCGTCGCCGGCCGCTCGGTCTACGACGTGCGCAAGACGATGGGCGCGCAGCTCGCCAAGGAATCGCCGGCGCTCGCCGATGTCATCGTGCCGGTGCCCGATTCCGGCGTCCCCGCCGCCATCGGCTATGCGCAGGAATCCGGCATTCCGTTCGAGCTCGGCATCATCCGCAATCATTATGTCGGCCGCACCTTCATCGAGCCGACGCAGCAGATCCGCTCGCTCGGCGTGCGGCTCAAGCACAGCGCCAATCGCGCGGTGGTGAAGGACAAGCGCGTGGTGCTGCTCGACGATTCCATCGTGCGCGGCACGACCTCGACCAAGATCGTGCAGATGATGCGCGATGCCGGCGCCAAGGAAGTGCATTTCCGCATCGCCTCCCCGCCGATCACGCATCCGGACTATTACGGCATCGACACGCCGGAGCAGGACAAGCTCCTCGCCGCGACGCATACGCTCGAGGAGATGCGCACGATGATCGGCGCGGATTCGCTTGCCTTCCTTTCGGTCGAAGGCATCTACAGGGCGATGGGCTACGAAGCGCGCGACCCGGTGCGTCCGCAATTCACCGACCATTGCTTCACCGGCGATTACCCGACGCCGCTGACCGACCAGATGGCGAAGGCCTCTTCGCCGCGGCAAGTGTCGCTGCTCGCCGAAGCGAGCTAGCGCCGCGCCGCCGTTCGCCGGGCTTGACCCGGCGATCCTTCAACGGAAAACACCCATGTCATGGCCGGGCTTGACCCGGCCATCGCGTTCAGGGAAAGCACACCGCCCGCTGCATCGGGATCGCCGGGACAAGCCCGGCGACGACGCCACAGACAAGGCCGCACGTGACCAAGCCACTCGCCTCCCGCATCGCCCTCGTCACCGGCGCCTCGCGTGGCATCGGCCGCAGCGTCGCGCTCGCGCTCGCCAACGCGGGCGCGCATGTGGTGGTGCTTGCGCGCACGGTCGGCGGGCTCGAGGAACTCGACGACGAGATCAGGGCCGCGGGCGGCAGCGCGACGCTCGTGCCGCTCGATCTGAAAGACCTCGACGGCATCGCCCGGCTCGGCGCAAGCCTCAACGAACGCTACGGCAAGCTCGATGTGCTGGTCGGCAATGCCGGCGTGCTGGGCCCGCTCTCGCCGCTGTCGCATGTGGAGCCGAAGGCCTGGAACGACGTGGTCGCCGTCAACATCACCGCCAACTGGCAGCTCATCCGCTGCATGGAGCCGCTGCTGGTGAAGTCCGACGCCGGGCGCGCGGTCTTCGTCTCGTCCGGCAAGGCGTGGAAGGGCACGGCCTATTGGGGCCCCTATGCGGCCTCGAAAGCCGCCCTCGACATGATCGCGCGCACCTGGGCGGCGGAAACAGCGAACACGCCGCTGCGCGTCAATCTCGTCAATCCCGGACCCATCCGTACGCGTATGCGCGCGACGGCGTTTCCCGGCGAGGATCCGCAGGCGCTTAAAACGCCGGATGAGGTCGCTGCAAAAATCGTCGAGCTCTGTCTGCCAAGCAGTAGCGCGAGCGGACAGATTTTCGACTATCCGACCGGCAGGTTCCTGTCCTTCGGCGCGCCGGCCTAAGTCGCGGCAAGCCATCGTCCGTTGCATGGCTGCGCGCGAATAAGCGGCGCGCCCTTCTCGCGATTATTCGCAAGGCGCGTTCCGCGAATAAGCGCACGACAAGCTTGGGCGCGCAGCGCTGATGGCGCATATAGCGCCACCGCCCGCCTTATGCCGTTCATGCATGACGCGAATCACGCCCGCCAAGCGATTGCCCGTGAACGGCTTTTCCAGAAATAGGAATATGTTCCACGTGAAACACGGGCTGCAAGCGGTTCAGCGGCGCTTTTTCCGGCCTTCAAACGGATTTTTCTTTTCCCGCAATGTCAGCCGGATCGGCACGCCCGGCAGGTCGAACGCGCTGCGCAGCTCGTTCACCAGATAGCGTTTGTAAGCGTCCGGCACTGCGTCGGCGCGCGTGCAGAAGATGACGAAGCTCGGCGGCCGTGCCTTCGTCTGCGTGATGTAATTGAGCTTCAGCCGCCGTCCCGACACCGCCGGTGGCGGATGCGCGGCAATCGCCTCCTCGAACCAGCGATTGAGCGCGCTTGTCGGCACGCGCGTGTTCCAGACATCGTGCGCGTCGACCACCGCTTTCATCAGCCGGTCGAGACCCTCGCCGGTTATGCCCGACATCGCGACCACCGGCACGCCCTTGACCTGTGGCAGCCAGTGATCGGTCTCGCCGCGCAGCTTGCCGATCGCCGCGCCGGCGTCGTCCTTCAGGTCCCACTTGTTCATGCCGATGACGAGCGCGCGGCCTTCGCGCTCGATCAGGTCGGCGATGCGCAAATCCTGTTCCTCGAAAGCATGCGTCGCGTCCATCAGCACGACGACGACATCGGCGAAGCGCACCGCGTTGAGCGCATCGGCAACCGAAAGCTTTTCCAGCTTCTCCTCGATGCGCGCGCGGCGCCGCAGGCCAGCCGTGTCGTAAACGAGAAAGGACCGGCCTTGCCAGTTCAGTTTCACCTCGATGGAATCGCGCGTGATGCCTGCTTCCGGTCCGGTGAGCAGCCGCTCTTCGCCGAGCAGGCGGTTGATCAGCGTCGACTTGCCGGAATTCGGCCGGCCGACCACCGCCATGCGGATGGGCTTCGGCCCGGCTTCATCGTCCTCGCCGCTCTCCTTGCGCGCGGTGCGCTCGGGCAAGGCGGCGCGCACCGCGTCGTAAAGATCGGCCATGCCCTCGCCGTGCTCGGCGGAGATCGCAACCGGCTCGCCGAGTCCGAGTGCAAAGGCCTCGAGCTGTCCGGCTTCGGACGCTTTGCCCTCGCTCTTGTTGGCGACGACGATGACCGGCTTGCCGGAACGGCGCACGAGGTCGGCAAAGGTGCGATCGGCGGGAATAAGCCCCGCGCGCGCGTCGACAACGAAGAGGATCGCATCCGCATCGGCAATCGCGGCCTTGGTCTGCTCCAGCATGCGGCCGGAGAGCGTCTGCGGCGCGGCTTCATCGAGTCCCGCGGTATCGAGCGCGGTGAACGAGAGATCGCCCAGCCTTGCCGCGCCGGCGCGGCGGTCGCGCGTCACGCCGGGCAGATCGTCGACGAGCGCCAGCCGCCGCCCGACGAGGCGATTGAACAGGGTGGACTTCCCCACATTCGGGCGTCCGACAATCGCGATCGTGAAGCTCATGGTATGCCGCAGGCGCGCTTCTTAAAGGCGCGCAAAGCTATACGCCCTCAGCGGGTGAATTGTCCCGGAGGCGGGGCTGCCGGCCACACCGATTGCGAGGATTGCTGCTGCGGTTGCTGCTGCGCCTGCCCCTGCGGCGGCGGGGGAGCGGGCCACGGCGAATTGGCGGACTGCGTCGCCTGTTGCTGCTGTTGCGCCGCAGGCTGCGCGGCAGGCTTCGGCTTGGCAGCCGTTTTCGGCTTCGGCTTGGGTTTCGGCTTCGGCTCTTCTTCTGCCTTCTGCTCCGGCTGCCCCGATTGCTCTTCGGGCGCGGCGATCACGGTCGGATCCTGCGGCGGCTGATAGCCTTTGACCAGTTCCTTCGGCACGCCCTGCGAGACGCCGGGCACTCCGCCGGGGAACACGTCCTTGCGCTCGCCCGGCAACGGTTTCTTGCTGTCCGGCAGGAAGTCGGTGAGCGAGGTCGGATCGAAGCTCTCGCAGCCGCCAAGCACGGCGGCGAGCGAGAGAAATCCCGCCGTCAGCACCGCACGATGGAAGGACATTCCTGCCATCGCGTCAGCCCTTGCCCGTTGGGCCGGTCAGCGCCATCAGCATCTCGATGCGCGAACGCAGACTTGCCGGCGTGTCGGCGTCACCCATGATCTGTTCCGACCAGCGGCGCGCGGCCGCCATGTCGCCGGCCCGCCAGGCCGAGAGTGCGAGCAGCTCGCGCGCCGAGTGACGATACGGTCCGTCGGGCCCGGCCAAGGGTTCGAGCCGCCGCGTCATCTCATCGAGCGGGGCGGAATCGACCAGCAGGAAGCCGGCACGCAGAGCCGCGAGGTCCTTCAGCTTCGCATCGAGCGAGCTTTCGGCGGCGATCTTGTCGTATTCGGCGACGGCGGCCTTCGAATCGCGCTGCGCGAGCTCGGCCGCCGCGCTCAGCCGCGCCAGCACGCGATAGCCGCTGCTCGATTGCGTGGCGACCTTGGCAAAGGCGGCTTCCGCCTCCTGATGCTTGCCCTCCTCCGACAGGCTCAGCGCCTGTTCGAAGGCCGCGCCGGCCTGCGCGGCCTGCTTGGCCTGCCAATATTCATAGCCACGCCAGCCGCCGACGCCGATGACGATCAGGACGGCGAGCGCGATCGCGAGCCCGCCATGCCGCTCCCACAGCTTTTTCAGCTGATCGCGCCGGACTTCTTCGTCGACTTCGTGAAAAATGTCGGCCAACGGGCCTCTCCCAGGGACTGGCGAAAAAGGGGGTTCGCGAGCCTTCCCCCGCGAAGCGGCGGTAAGGTAGCGATATGGCGCCGCCAAGGCAAAGGCCGGCCCGGCCACAGCGTTAATTCGCCTCGCGGTTTCCGGCCACCTCCCCCGCAGGGGCGGGTCAGTTCCCTTTCCGCTTCAGGGCATAGACGTGATCGGGCCCGGGGAAGCTCCGCGCCCGCACCTCATCGGCATAGGCCCGGATCGCCGCCTCGATGCCGGGGCCTAGTTCGCCGTAGCGCTTGACGAATTTGGGCACGCGCGGTGAGAGGCCGAGCATGTCCTCCAGCACGAGAATCTGGCCGTCGCAGGCCGGGCTCGCGCCGATGCCGATCGTCGGCACAGTGACAGTCTCGGTGATGCGGCGCGCGAGCGGCTCCGCCACCGCCTCGATGACGATGGAAAAGGCCCCGGCCTCGGCGACCGTACGCGCGTCGTCCTCGATCGGCTTCCAGTCCGCTTCCTCGCGCCCCTGCGCGCGGAACGAGCCGATGACGTTGATCGCCTGTGGCGTCAGCCCGACATGGCCCATCACCGGGATGCCGCGCTCGACGAGAAAGCGGACGGTCTCGGCCATGCGCACGCCGCCTTCGAGCTTGATCGCGCCGCAACCGGTTTCCTTCATCACCCGCGCAGCCGAGGCGAAGGCCTGCTCTTTCGAAGCCTCGTAGGAGCCGAACGGCATGTCGACGACGACCAGCGCATGTCGCGAGCCGCGCATCACCGCGAGCCCCTGCAGGATCATCATGTCGAGCGTGACGGGCACGGTGGTTTCGAGCCCGTGCATCACCATGCCGAGCGAATCGCCGACAAGGATCAGGTCGCAATGCGCATCGACCAAGCGCGCAGTATGCGCGTGATAGGAGGTGAGACAGACAATCGGGACACCGCCCTTGCGCGCGCGGATATCGGGAGCCGTCAGCCGCCTTGCTTCGCTTTGTGCCGACATGAGCTATTGGCCGAGCGCCGGCGTGCCGAAAGCAGGGACGCCGATCACGAGCGGATGGAAGATGAAGCCGAGGAAAAGATAGAGCAGCGTTCCGACGCCGATGGCGATGAAATCATTGCGGCGCCCGCCCACAGGAATAGGCGGCGCGCCGGAATCGCGGCGCCGCTTGAGCGAGATGCGGTCGACGACCGCCCAGGCGAGAAACGACCCGAACAGGATGATCGAACCAAGATCGCCGTTCGCGGTCAGATGCGCAAAGGCCCAGAGCTTTACCCCGGCGAGCATCGGATGCTTGAGCTTTCGGTAGATGTCGCCGCGGATATAGGACGCGACCACGAGGATGCTCGCCGGCCACATCAGCGTCACCACGATATGCCGGGTCCAGAGCGGCGGCTCCCAGACATCGATCCAGCCGGTGGCACGGTAATGCGCGTAACCGCCGACGATGAGAACAAGGCCGATCAGCGAACCGAGCGAATAAAGCCCCTTGTAGCCGCCATCCCCAAGACGCGTGAGCATCCTGGCGCGCAGCGGGCGGTTCATCGTGAGCGCATGAACGCCGAAAAATACGGCAAGCCCGATAACGAGAAACAGAAGCCCCATGGTCGTCTCCAACCGGAAATCCGAGACAGCGCGCGGCAGCAGGAGCGAATCTAGCTCGTTGCCTGCGCCTTTTTCACGTCCTTGATATCGGTAAATACAATGCCGGGCGCGCGCTCGCGCGTGTAATCGAGATAGAACTGGTTGCGGGCGAGGAAAACGACATCGCCGTCCAGATCCTCGGCAATGCCTGAGCGGTTCGCCGTCACGAAGGCGTCAAGTTTCCCGCGATCTTCCGATGCGATCCAGCGCGCGAGCTCGAATTCGCTGGTCTCGAAATCGACCGGCAGGCCGTATTCCTGCGCAAGGCGAACCTTGAGCACGTCGAGCTGCAGGAGACCGACGACACCGACGAGCGCGGGTGAGCCGTCCTGCGGGCGAAACACCTGCACGACGCCCTCTTCCGCCATCTGC
>CAZSAW010000243.1:0-13076 GCA_964604745.1 uncultured Hyphomicrobiales bacterium | reverse complement strand
CGGGGTCTTGCCCGGATGGATGCCGATCGCGAGCACGAGGCGGTCAGCCAGCCGCGCCGCCTGGCGCACCACATCGACATGGCCGTTGGTCACGGGGTCGAATGTGCCGGCATAGAGGGCGACGCGGGGCATGGCCGTCGTCTAACCCGCCGCTCCCTGTGCCGCAAGTCCGATAACGTCCAAGCCCCCGATAAGGTTCGGATTTTCCAAGGAAAATTGCATTTGAACCAAAGTGGCACCTTGCGCGTCGAAGGACTGGGAACTGGCTCAAGGGCCGAACGGCGCAACAGGGACGTGTCATGTGGAAGGCCATTTCAGCACTGATCGCAGCCGCGGCAATCGCCGGCGCGGTCACGTTGTTTCCAGGGCTGAGCGAGGACGTTGTCGCCCGGACAACGATCATCAAGGGCGACCGCGCCGATGCGATGACCTGCGAGCGGCAGGGCTGGCCGTATTACCAGAACGATTGCCTCAAGGATCTGAGCCGCAATGCCGGGCGCGCCACTCCCGCGCGGCTGATCACGACCGACCGTGTCTACGCCGAGCCGTCGGCTCCGCTGCCGGAATGGGCCGCCTATTTGCCGGCGCTGCATCCGGCTGCGTCGATCAACTTTGCCGCCATTGCCGGTGCGCGGACGCAATAACCGCCCACGAGCGGTGTTAGCCGGGAAACCATGAGGCTCTCATGCTTGCCCGGCTCGCCTTTTCCTTTTGCGGGCTCGTTATCGTGTCGGTGACACCCGCCGCGGCGCTGGTGGCGCCGAACGCCAGCGAATTGAAGTCCTATACCGGCCTCCATCAGGCCGCCGCCGAAGGCGACATCGCGCGTATCGAGCAGCTCGTTGCGAGCGGTGCAAACCGGGACGCAACAGACAATCGCCGTCGCACCCCGCTTCACGTCGCCGCCTTTCAGCGCCGGCACTCGGCACTGGAAACGCTGCTGCGTCTCGGAGCGGACGCGAATGCGCTGGATGCCGATCGCTACGACATCGTTACTATCGCCTCGGTCGCCAACGATGTGCCGATGCTCAAGATCGCGCTCGCGGGCGGTGCCCGGGCTGGCAACATCACGAGCCCCTATGACGGCACCGCGCTGATTGCCGCCGCCCATCTTGGTCATGCCGACATCGTGCACGTGCTGATTGCCGCCGGCGCGTCGCCCGACCACGTCAACAATCTCGGCTGGACCGCGCTGCTCGAATCGATCGTCCTGGGCGACGGCGGCAAGAACCACACCGACACGCTCGCCGCGCTCGTGCGCGCCGGTGCCAATGTCAACATCGCGGATCGTCAAGGCACGACGCCGCTGCAACTCGCCCGCTCCCGCAATTATGCCGCTATGGTTCGCATCCTCACCGAAGCAGGCGCGCGCTAGTTCGGACGCCGTGCTAGCGACAGCCAGACGCCACCACCGATCAGCGCAAGCCCGGAGAGGCGCGCGAGCAACTTCTTGCGCGCCGGCGCCAGGAACCATCCCCGCGCCCAGCCCGCGGCAAAGGCGTAGATCGAATCCGTCACGCCTGCGAGTGCAAACCATGTGACGCACATGACCAAGAGCTGGCGGCCCGCCGGCAAGTTCGGATCGACGAATTGCGGCAGGAACGCCGTGAAAAAGGCGATGGTCTTCGGATTGGTCAGCGCGACGACGACCCCGCGCGAGAAATGCACGCGGCGGCTTTGCGGCTGCACCTGCATCGTGCCGGCACCGCGCCACGCCTGGATGCCGAGATAGACGAGATAGGCCGCGCCCGCCCAGCGCATGATTTCAAAAAGCTCGGAGGCGAATTTCAGAACGATGCTGAGCCCGAACGCGATCGCGCCGATCAGGATGAAATTGCCGATCGTCGTGCCGGCGACGGTGATCAGCGCGGCGCGCGCGCCTTGCGTCGCTCCGGTGGCGATGACGAGCGTGACGATCGGCCCGGGCGTCAGCAGCAGCGCAATCGAGATGGCGACAAAGGCGGCGTACAATTCCCAGTTCATCATCGATGCAACTCCCTGCCCGATCCGGCACCCTATCAGCCGACGCTAGAGAAGTTTGCCGCAAATGTCAGCGGGTGCTGAGCGAACAATGGGCTGGATTGCGCCGCAGGTCGAACAGCCGCGGCTATCGATCGAGAAAGGCGGCGATGGCCGGGTTGGCGCGCAATTGTTTCAGCTCGTCGTCGGACGGCAATTGCGGCTTGTCGCGGTTGACGTTGACCAGACAGAGGAAGCCAAGCGGCTCCCCCTCGGTGGCGCGGAATTGGTGCCAGGTCCATGGCGGAATGCTGACGAGATCGTGCGGCCCGACTTCGTGCACCTTGTTTCCGATCAGACACTGGCCGTGTCCGCGCAGGATCATGACACCGTGCACATGCTCGTGCCGTTCGAGCGTGGAATAGCCACCGGCGTCCATCTCAAAATAGCGCAGCTCGCCGGCGAGGTTCGGATCGGAATGCAGGATCTGGCGCGAGATCGCCTTGAACGGCGCACTGCCTTCCTCCTTGTAGGGCATGTGCGTCACGCCCTCCCAGCGATAATCCTTCGCCGGACGGTGCAGCGGAGCCTTGGGATCGTTCTCGTTTGCGGGCTTCGTCATCGTCAATGTCCGTGGCGCGCCACTGCTTGCGTGAACGCGCGGGCTGACTCGATCAGCGTGTCGTTCGCCGACAGCAGGCTGCCGCCGATCAGAAGCATGACATCGCGGCCATAGAAGTCGAGCAGCTCCGGAACGCGCTCCAGCGTCATGCCACCTGCCGGAACAGGTATGGCAGCCTTCAGCCCTTGCCAATCCCCAAGGCCGGCACGCGCGATGGCGCGGCAGGTATCGGGCGAATAGCCGAAGCGGCCGCCGAAGTTCGGGAAGACGATTGCGTCGGCGCCCAGCAGCCGGAACAACTTCGCGAGCAGAGGCGGCGCGATCTGCGCCCCGCCCATGCTGGGATGCGACAAGAACGCGATGTCCGGGTTCTCAGCCACGATTGTCCGGAAATTCGACCAGCCCGTCAGCATCGGCGCGGCGAGCACGGTATCGATCCCGGCATCGCGCGCCTGCCGAAGCTGCGTGCGCACCTGATCGAGATTGCCGGAGAGCGACGGCGCGTAGCGCGTGGGCGTCCCCGTCGCGCGCACGGCGCTGGCGCAAGCCACGACACGCGCCGCGAACGGGCTGTAGCTTTGGTCGGCGAGACCGTGATCGTCCTTGATGTAGTCGAGCCCGCCGTCGGCGAGACGGCGTGCGAGCTCGCCGAGTTTGCCCGCCGGCAAGCCCTGCGGCTTGAGCGCGGAGCAGGTGAGCGCACGGCCTTCCGCCTTCACGCGCGCACGCAGCCCGCCGATGCCGACGTTGGGGCCGGCAAACTTGAGCAGGAGCTCTGACGGAATCTCGACGTCATGCAGCAGCACGTCATCATGCAACGACGTATTGCCGAACAGCATATTGAGCAATTGCCCGGCATCGGCGCCGACCGTCGCTACCGACAGCGCGGCCCTCACCTCGAACCATCCGTCGCCGATGTCACGCGTGCCCGCGACCTGACCGATGATCTCGTTTTTGACATAGGGATCGTCGATCGGCGCGAGCGGCATTTCCACGCTCTGCTCGGTCGCGATGTCGCGGGCGCGGGCATCGATCGAGGCGGCGTCGGACCGAACGCGATAGGTGACGATCAGGCGGGACATTATCGTGAATCTGTCCGGTGGTCGTGCGCTGATGTGTTCCGTGCCTCGCGCCGAGGCGGGCACAGTGGCTTCCTTACCAGATGGCCGGGACAAGCCCGGCCATAACGACTCAATAGAACGACGCGGTCCTGAGGAACGGGACTATTCCCCGGCCTCGTCTTCCTCGGAAATGCGCTCGACCGACACGACACGCTCGTCCTCGGCCGTGTCGAAGACAATGACACCCTGAGTCGAGCGGCCCGCGATGCGGATGCCCTCGACCTTGGTGCGGATCAGCTTGCCCGCATTGGTGACGAGCATGATCTGGTCGCTCTCCTCCACCGGGAACGACGCCACCAGCCGGCCGATCTTCTCCTTGATTTTCTCCGCGCCCTTCTTTCCTTCCCAGATATCCATCGCCACGATGCCTTTGCCGCCGCGGCCGGTGATCCGATATTCATAGGACGACGAACGCTTGCCGTAGCCGCGCTCGGATACGGTGAGAATGAACTGCTCGGCCGCCGACATCTCGACGTAGCGCTGCTCGCCCAACTCGATCGCGCCGGTTGCCTCCTCGGCATCCGTGGCGGCCTCTTCCGGCTCTTCCGCCGTGCCGCGCCGCACCGCGTTGGCGCGCTTCAGATAGGCCACGCGCTCGTCCGACGTCGCGACGACGTGGCGCAGGATGGTGAGCGAGATCACGCGATCCCCCTCCTCCAGCGCAATGCCGCGCACGCCCATCGAGGTGCGGCCCTGGAACACGCGCACATCGGTGACCGGGAAGCGGATGCACTGGCCGCCGCTCGCGGTCAGCAGCACGTCGTCTTTCTCGGTGCAGATCTGCACGCCGACAATGCCTTCGCCGTCATCGAGCTTCATGGCGATGATGCCGGAGCGTCGCACATCGACGAAATCGGAGAGCTTGTTGCGGCGGACCGTGCCCTTGGTGGTCGCGAACATCACGTCGAGCTCGCCCCAAGTTTTTTCGTCCTCGGGGAGCGGCATGATCGTGTTGATCGTCTCGCCCTGATCCAGCGGCAGGATGTTGATCAGCGCCTTGCCGCGCGCCTGCGGAGCAGCGACCGGCAGCTTCCAGACCTTTTCCTTGTAGACCTTGCCGCGCGAGGAGAAATAAAGCACCGGCGCGTGCGTGGAGGCGACGAACAGGCGCGAGACGAAATCCTCCTCGCGCGTCTGCATGCCGGCGCGGCCCTTGCCGCCGCGGCGCTGCGCGCGATAGGTCGAAAGCGGGACGCGCTTGATGTAGCCCTGGTGCGAGACCGTCACTACCATCTCTTCGCGGTGGATCAGATCCTCTTCCTCGACCTCGGCCCCGGCGTCGACAATCTCGGTCCGGCGCGGAGTGGCAAATTTCTTTTTGACCTCGGCCAGTTCGGTCTTGACGATGGTCTGGATGCGCGCGCGCGAGCGCAGGATATCGAGATAATCGGCAATCTCGGCGGCGAGCTTGTCGAGCTCTTCCTTGATTTCGTCGCGCCCGAGCGCGGTGAGACGCTGCAGCCGCAGATCGAGGATGGCGCGCGCCTGCTCATCCGACAGCTTGTACGTCTTCTGCGCCGTGACGCGATGGCGCGGATCGTCGATCAGCGTGATCATCGCCTCCACGTCCTTCGCCGGCCAGTCGCGGCTCATCAAGGCGCTGCGCGCCTCGTTCGCGTCCTTCGACGAACGAATGAGCTTGATCACCTCGTCGATATTGGCGACGGCAATGGCGAGGCCAACGAGAACGTGAGCGCGGTCGCGCGCCTTGTTGAGCAGATACTTGGTGCGCCGGGAAACAACCTCTTCGCGGAAATTGACGAAGCACTGAAGGAGATCCTTCAGGTTCATCACCAGCGGCCGGCCGCCGTCGAGCGCTACCATGTTGGCGCCGAACGTCGATTGCAGTGGCGTGAAGCGATAGAGCTGGTTGAGAACGATGTCGGGCACGGCCTCGCGCTTCAGCTCGACCACGACGCGATAACCCTGCCGGTCGCTTTCGTCGCGCAGGTCGGCGACGCCGTCGATCTTCTTCTCGCGCACGAGTTCGGCGATGCGCTCGACCATCGCCGCCTTGTTCACCTGATACGGGATTTCCGTGATGACGATCGCCTCGCGCTCCTTGCGGATCGTCTCGATATCGACCTTGCCCCGCATCACAATCGAACCGCGGCCGGTTTCGTAGGCTGAGCGGATGCCGGCGCGACCGAGGATGATGCCGCCGGTCGGGAAATCCGGACCCGGCACGATCTCGATCAGCTCGGCGGTCGTCAGCGCGGGATTGTCGATCAGCGCGACGCAGGCATCGACGATTTCGCCGAGATTGTGCGGCGGGATATTCGTCGCCATGCCGACGGCGATGCCGCCGGCGCCGTTGACGAGAAGATTGGGAAAGCGTGCCGGCAGAACAACCGGCTCTTTTTCGTTGCCGTCGTAATTCGACTGGAAGTCGACGGTGTCGCTGTCGATGTCCTCGAGGAGCGACATCGCCGCCTGCGCGAGGCGCGACTCCGTGTAGCGCATCGCCGCCGGAGGATCGCCGTCGACCGAGCCGAAATTGCCCTGCCCGTCGATGAGCATCAGGCGCATGGAGAAATCCTGCGCCATGCGCACAAGCGAGTCGTAGATCGCCTGATCGCCGTGCGGGTGATATTTACCCATCACGTCGCCGACGATGCGCGCCGACTTCACATACTTCTTGTCGGGCGTGTGCCCCTGTTCGTACATCGAATAGAGGATGCGCCGATGCACCGGCTTGAGGCCGTCACGTGCATCGGGAAGCGCGCGCGACACGATCACGCTCATCGCGTAATCGAGATAGCTGCGCTTCATCTCCTCCGTGATGGAAACGGGGCGAATGTCCGAAGGCGTTGCGTCCCCCGGACCGGGTTTCTCAGTATCGGGCAATGTGAAAGAACCTTTGGCGAATCCAGCCGGCTTTTTGATAGCGGATTTGGGGCGTCAAAGCCACCCCAAAACACGCACGGAATGTGGTATTTTACCTAGTACAATCAATGGCTTGGACGGGTACCATCATGCGGTTTTTGCGCCGCGCTAGGAACTGGTCCGCCAGTCCTTTTGACCCCGGCCCTGCGCGGGGCTAGTCGGGTGTCATGCCCCTCGATTTTCTCGTGTCCGCGATCGTCACGCTGATTGTCGTCGTCGACCCGATCGGCCTCGTGCCGACATTCATCGCGATGACCGAGGGATTGAAGCGGCCCGAGCGGCGTCGCGTGGCGGTCCGCGCCGTGATGATCGCAACTGCCGTGCTCGCGGGTTCGGCGCTGGTTGGCGACTGGCTCCTGCGCAAGCTCGGTATCGGTCTTCCCGCTTTCCGCATTGCCGGGGGCCTGCTGCTTTTTTCGATCGCCTTCGAAATGGTGTTCGGCGTGCGCATCGAGCGCCAGTCGAAACAGGCCGAACAGGCTATCGAGGAGCACGTGCGCCACCTCGCGGCTTTCCCGCTCGCCATTCCGCTGATGGCAGGCCCCGGCGCAATCACGGCGGTCGTCCTGCTCGCCGGCCGCGCCGATGGCGACATGACTGCACTGGCCTTGCTGCTCGCTGTCGTCGCGCTGATAGGCGTGACGTGCCTTCTCGTATTTCTTGCCGCCGGACGTATCGCGCTGATGCTGGGCATCACCGGCAACGTCGTGTTGTCGCGACTCCTCGGGGTCTTGCTCGCGGCCATGGCCGTGCAATTCGTGCTCGACGGGCTGCGCGCGGCTGGCGTCATCGGGCGCGCCGTCGCATCATGACAGCGCCGACATGGCAACGCCGGCGCGTGCCGCGCCGGCGCTCCGCAATATCGATACGTTATTTCAGATTCTGCGCCATCTGCAGATGCTGGCGCAGCTTCGGCAAGGTCTTCGCGGCCCACGCCCTCAGATCGGGATTGTCGCCGCCCCTGGCGTAGCGCTCGAACAGCGACACGGCCGATTTGTGCGCGGACTTCTGCATCGAATCGTAGTCGCGATCGAATGTCTTGCCGTTCGCCGCTTGCAGCTTCTCGAGCTTGTCCCGATGCGAATCATCGAGCGCGGACGGCAATTCTGCCTTCACCTTGCCCTGGGACACGAGCGATTTCAGTTCGTCCGTGGTTTTGGAGTGATCCTGCACCATGTGATCGGCGAACTGCTTGCTATTCGTGTCGCCCTTCTGCTTGGCGAGTTCGCCCGACTGGATCTCGAACATGTCGCTGATCGCGACCTCGTTGACGAAGTCCTGTGTCGTCGGGGTGATGCCGAGCACCGATCCGACGCCCGTCGTTTCGGCGGCATGCCGGGCTTTCGATTTCAATGAAGATTGCGCCGCCGCCGGCGCGGCAAACAGCGCGCAAGCCGTCGCAATGACAACGATCGATTTCATGATGGTTCCTCCGAAATGTGGGGCGAATGTCGCCTTTCGGAGTCAATGATCGGGCGATGGCATCGTTCCATTGCCGGCAGGTCGGCGCATCGGGTTCCGTCAGCCGCCAAACACGACCGCGTGCATGATGCGCCCCGGCAGGAAAGTGAACAATCCGGCGACGACAAGGCCGCCAGTGAACAGGCCGATCATCGTCTTCTTATGCCGTGACACCGCATGCCGGTGCGCCGCCAGGATTCCAAGCGGCAGCATGACGAGTGTGAAGATCGACAGGAGATGGATCGGACTCCACGGGCCCCAGAGCCGAATGGTGTGGATGAAAAAGGAGCTGACGCCGACGACGAGCATCAGCGCCGCCCAGGTCCAGCCGATGGTGCGATGGACAAACGTGCCCTTCGGTCCGGCAAATTGCACAAGGCCGAGCGCGAATGCCGTCGTCGCCGCGAACGCGTGGGCGCGGATGGCGAAGTCCGCCTGCAGCAGGGGCATCAGCGACATGGCCGAGATCCGTCAGCGCGCGCGTGCACTCACAAAGGATAGGGAACGCTTCCGCCGGCCATTCCGACAGAACCTAGAATGCCACCCTCGCCGTCCCGAGAGCCAACGATCAGAACGGAATCTCGTCGTCCATGTCGTCGCGTCGTCCGCCACCGGCCATCGCCGGCTTGCGCTGCGTCGGTCCCGAGGCACCGAAATCGTCGCTCTCCACCCGCTCGGAACCGCCGCCGCCGCGCGCATCGAGCATGGTGAGCTGCGAGTTGAATCCCTGCAGCACCACCTCGGTCGTATATTTCTCGTTGCCGTCCTTGTCGGTCCATTTGCGCGTCTGCAACGCGCCCTCGAGATAAACCTTCGAGCCCTTCTTCAGATATTGTTCGGCAATCCGGCACAGACCTTCGTTGAAGATCACGACGCGATGCCACTCGGTCTTTTCCTTGCGCTCGCCCGTCGCCTTGTCGCGCCAGGTCTCCGACGTAGCGACGCGCAGGTTGGCGATCGGACGGCCGTCCTGCGTGCGGCGGATTTCGGGGTCGGCGCCGAGATTGCCGACGAGAATGACCTTGTTGACGGAGCCTGCCATGCCGCTCTCCTGATGATGCGCCCCACCCTAAACATGGGGTCTCGCCCGGCAAGCGCGCCGACACTCTTCTCAACAGGCGCAGGGTCCGGGCGTAATGTTCGTTGTTTGTTCTAATACCGCCAGCGGCCGTCTTCAAGGGCGCGTCGCACAGCTACAAACAGTACGAACAGAAGGAAGAGGCCCTGCCGGGCCCCTTCTTTCGACCCCGCCCCGCGCGCGTCAATTGATGATCTTGAAGGATTCGCGATAGCGCGTGGCGTCCGGCCCGTTCTCCTGCCCCTTCGCGCCGACATAGACGACCATGTAGATGCGGTCGCCGACCGCGACGAGATCGACCAGATGCGTCGATCCCTCGGAATCGGAAATTCCTTCAAGCCCCGGCCGCCCGGAGACGGAGGCGTCGCGCGTTGAGCGCAGCGTCGTCTTGCTGCCGGTGACGTAGTCCTTCATCAGCTTCTGATAATAGGCGCTGTCCGGACTTTTCGGCCCCTTGCCCTGCTCCAGCTGGATGACGCTGACAAGATAGGCGATCTCGCCCTTGTCGATCAGGAACATCGTCTGCGTGGCGGCGCTGGTGCCAATGCGTCGCGCCGTGATCGTTGGCGTTGCCGGCATCATCACGGCGAAGCCGTCGGTTTCGGATTTCATTTCGCGCCACTGGTCCTGCGCCGCCGCCGGCAGCACCCAAAGCCCGAGAAACAGCACAAGCGCAGTCAACACTCGCATCGGAAAAGCTCCCCCATTTTGCCCGATTTCGATCCTGACATCTTTTGGTCGCACGGCAAGCGCGCCCGGTTCGTCCCGCCGCGAGATTGCGTCAACGCCGCTGCAACCATGACGAAACGCATTGCTGCCGCGACCTGGCCGGTTGCAGACTTCGGCCCCATCTTGGCCTAGAGGAAGGGGCGCCCGCGGCCGCCCCGATTTTCTGCCGCGGCCTATCCCCGATTTCACCGATACGATTGGACGGAACGCCATGGCCGAGATCAAAGGAAAAGTCGTTGTCATCACCGGCGGCAGCAGCGGCATCGGCGAGGCGACCGCACGCCACCTCGCCGATCAGGGCGCCGATATCGTCATCGGCGCACGCCGCGCCGAACGCCTGAAGGCCATCTGCGCCGACATCCAAAAGAAAGGCGCGCGCGCCATCTGTCAGGCGGTCGACGTGACCAAGGCCGCCGACGTGAAGGCGCTGGTCGATTTCGCGATCAAGGCTTACGGCCGCGTCGATGTGATCGTGAACAATGCCGGCCTGATGCCGCTCTCGCCGATCGAGCAATTGAAGATCGACGAGTGGGACCGCATGGTCGACGTCAACATCAAGGGCACGCTCTACGGCATCGCCGCCGTCGTCCCGCATTTCCGCGCGCAGAAATCGGGGCACGTCATCAACATCTCTTCGGTCGCAGGCCACAAGATCAGGCCGGCCGGCGCGATCTATTCGGCGACGAAATTCGCGGTGCGCGCCCTTTCCGAAGGCTTGCGGATGGAAGCCGGCAACCTGTTCCGCGTCACCGTCATCTCGCCCGGCGCCGTGGAGTCCGAACTCGCCGAAACGATCTCCGATCCGGCGATCAAAAAGCAGATGGACGATTATCGCGCCAAGACGCAGATCCCGGCACAGGCCATCGCCAACGCCATCGCCTATGCCATCGGCCAGCCGAAAGACGTGGACATCAACGAGATCCTGATCCGGCCGACCGCGCAGGAAAACTGACGCGCGAGCGCGCTTGACTGACACATAGCCCTGCGGTTATACGTCTATCAATAACCGATGAGTTATTGATAGACGATGGCGAAATCGCACGATGTTCTTTTCAGAACGCTCGCCGATCCGACGCGGCGGGCAATCTTCGAGCGGCTGTGCCGCGAGGGTGAGCAGACCGTCGCTGCGTTGACGGCGCGGGCGCGCGTCTCGCAGCCCGCCGTATCGAAGCATCTCGGCGTTCTCAAGCAAGCAGGTCTCGTGCGCGACCGCCATGAAGGCCGCCAGACGCATTACAGCGCGCAGCTCGGTGCCCTCGCCCCATTGATCGACTGGACCAGCCGGATGACCGGCTTCTGGCAAAACCGCTTCGACGATCTGGAAGACCTCTTGAAAAGGATGGATCAATGAACGCAGCCGCGACTGAAACGCGCTCCGTCGTCGTCGAACGCGACTTCTCGCATCCGCCGGAAAAGATCTGGCGCGCCCTCACCCAGCCGCATCTGATCGAGGAATGGCTGATGAAAAACGATTTCAGCCCGGCCGTCGGTCATCGCTTCAATCTTCGCGGCGACTGGGGCGGCGTACTCGATTGCGAGGTGCTCGTGATCGAGCCGAACAGGTCGCTGTCCTACGCCTGGAACTTTGCGCACGAGGATGCCGCCTACAATCTGCAGAGCGTCGTGACATTCACGCTCACCCCGACGAGCACGGGCACGCATCTGCGCATGGAACAATCGGGCTTCCGGCCCGATCAAAAGCAGGCCTATGGCGGCGCGCAAGCCGGCTGGCGGCAATTCCTCGCCAAGCTGGAACAAGTGCTGGCGAAGGCAAGCTGAAGGCTGCCGCAAGCTCGCTTGAGTCAACGGAGGTCCAAGTGAACTGGAACGCATGGTTTCGGCAAATCCATCGCTGGCTGTCGATCGTTTTCACGGCGACCGTCGCTGCCAATTTCATTGCCATGGGACTGGAAGACGCGCCCGCGTGGATCGTATATTCACCGTTGCCTCCGCTGTTGCTACTCCTGCTCACCGGTCTGTACCTGTTTGTCCTGCCGCACGCCGCGAAGTGGCGCAGCAGATGAAGCTGGCGAAGCGTACTTCGCCAATCTAGTCGCGTCGCAATGCGCTTGCGCTCTAGTGCAGATGTTTCAGCTTGTCCGGGTTTCGCACCACGTAGATGGCGGTGATTTTGCCGTCCTCGATATCGAGTGCGGTCGTCTGCAGCTCGCCGTCGGCCTCCAGTGTGACGAACCCCGGCAGCCCGTTGACGAATGTGGCGAGGACGAAGGTCGAGACGGTGTCCCGAAAGCGCGTCGCCAGCCGCTCGTGAAATTTCAGCACGTCCTCGCGTCCGGAAATAATCCGCAGAGCGGCCGGACGCTTGCCGCCGCCGTCGGCATGGACGCTGACATCGGCGGCCAGCATCGTCGCGAGCGCCTTCGTGTCGCCGCTGCGCGACGCGGTGAAAAAAGCCTGCGCAAGCTCGAGGCCGCGCTGTCTGTCGACGCGAAAACGCGGCCTCGCTTCGCGCACATGGGTGCGGGCGCGGGCCGCGAGCTGGCGGCATGTGGCGGCGTCGCGCTGAATGGTCGCTGCGACTTCCCCGAAATCCAGCGCGAACACATCGTGCAGCAGGAAAGCCGCCCGCTCGAGCGGAGACAGACGTTCGAGCGCCAGCATCAGCGGCAGCGTGACGTCCTCCTCGTCCTTCTCTTCGAGCACGGGATCGGGAAGCCACGGACCGATATACGTTTCACGCCGGTGCCGCGCTGACTTGAGCTGATCGAGGCAAAGCCGCGTCACGGTGCGGCGCAGGAACGCTTCCGGTTCACGTACGCCGCTGCGGTCGGCGCCCATCCAGCGGATGAAGGCTTCCTGCAGCACGTCCTCGGCGTCAGCGACCGAACCGAGCATGCGATAGGCGACACGCATGAGCTTCGGACGCAGCGGGTCGAAGCTCGCCGCTGCGTCCTCGCGGGACACGCCCGCGATCATGCGGCCGCTTTCGCCGCGGCGGCCCGCACCGCCGCCGGATCGTCGGCAAACAGGCCGAATCCGACGGCGATGCGGTTCCAGCCGTTGATGATGTTGATCATCAACGTGAGCTTGACCTGCTCCTCGTCGGTGAAGTGCGCTTTCAGCGTGGAGCGCGCGCGGTCCAGTTCGTGTCCTTCCGAGAGCCGCGTCAGCGCATCGGTCCATCCGAGCGCGGCACGTTCGCGGTCCGTGTAGCATGGAGCCTCGCGCCACGCCGACAGCAGATAGATGCGCTGCTCGG
>CAZSAW010000242.1:0-13905 GCA_964604745.1 uncultured Hyphomicrobiales bacterium | reverse complement strand
AAGAGGATCAAGTCTGATTTTACCGTCGTCCGTGGCCTCGAATACTACACCGGCCCGGTTTACGAAGTTGAACTGCTGATCGAAACCAAAGACGAGAAAGGCCGCCCGGTGCGCTTCGGCTCGGTTGGCGGCGGCGGACGTTACGACGGACTTGTGTCGCGCTTCATGGGCCAGCCTGTTCCGGCGACCGGATTTTCCATCGGCGTGTCGCGCTTGCAGGCGGCGCTGTCTCTGATCGGCAAGCATGATGTCAGGAAGGCGACCGGCCCGGTGGTCGTGACGGTGTTCGACAAGGAGCGCATCGCCGACTACCAGACAATGGTCGCCACGTTGCGCAATGCCGGCATCCGCGCCGAGCTTTATCTCGGCAATCCGAAGAACATGGGCAATCAGCTCAAATATGCCGACCGCCGCAACAGCCCTTGCGTCGTCATCCAGGGCGGTGACGAGAAGGCGAAGGGCGAAGTGCAGATCAAGGACCTGATCGAAGGGGCGAAGGCTGCGGCCGCCATCGCGTCAAACAAGGAATGGCGCGAGGAACGCCCCGCACAATTCGCCTGCAAGGAATCCGAACTGGTTGCGAAGGTGCGCGAGGTGCTCGCGCGCCACGGACTGAAATAACCTAGCGCTTCGGCTGCGGCACGCCGGCGCGCTGCTGCATGTCGCGGATGTTGATCTTCATGCCGTTGCCCATGATCATGTCGCCCGGCTTCTGATCGGGCCTGCAGGCGCCGAGCCATTTCGCCTCGATCGTCATCTTCGTCTCGCCGTTTGCCGGCATGCCCGGCATCGGCGCGCCCTCACGCTTCGACGCGGACTTTACCGTATAGGCGGAATTGAAATCGCCGCTGATGACGCCGTGCGTCGTCACCGTCGCATTGCCGATCTTGCAGACCGAATCCGTGACGATCGTGCCGCCGGTCTTCTGCACGTCCTGCTTCGAGCACATGCCGCTGCTCATCTCGTTGCCGGCCGCATTCATCATCGCGTCGGTCTGCGCGTCGATGCAGTTCTGCGTCACGCGCGGCGGCAGGTTGCGGCCTTCGAACGTCATCGTCAGTTCCCAGAGGCCGGGCTTGCGCGCCGGCAGATCGATCGCCGACGCCGGCGCGAGCGGTACCAGAGTGGCGATGGCGGCAAGGATCAATCGCTGCTGCATGTCATCTCTCCGAATCGTGCGACGGCTGGCGAAACACTGGCGCAACGCCCCCGCGAGAGCAAACGGGGAGCGCGCTCACCTTCGCGGGCAACCATTAACCATGCAAGGTGCCGTTTGTGTGAAGGCATTAACGATGTTCGGGCTCGGCCCGCCCGCCCCGTGCCTGCCCGCCGCCGCGCCGTCGAATCCTTAAACAAGCCGTGCTAAAGGGCCCTCGCATTTTGCGAAAAAGACGGCCTTTTGCGATGTCCGAGCCAAACCCGATGGCGAAAAAGCCCGATCCGCGCGCACAGGCGCTGGTGTCGGTCTACGAGCGCGCGGGCTATCGGCGCACCGAGCCTGCCGTGCTGCAGCCGGCCGAGCCGTTCCTCGATCTGTCGGGCGAGGACATTCGCAGCCGCATCTATCTGACGACGAATGCGGACGGCGCAGAATTCTGCCTGCGCCCGGACTTCACCATCGCGGTGTCGCGCGACTATCTCGTTTCGCCGGACGCCGGCTGGCCCGCGAGCTTCTGCTATCTCGGGCCGATCTTCCGCCAATCGGACAAGGGCCCGAGTGAATCGCTGCAGGCCGGTATCGAATCCTTCGGGCGGGAGGACATCGCCGCAGCCGACGCCGAAATGCTCTCACTCGGCCTCGAGGCGACCACGCTGTACGGCATCGCCAATCCGGCGATCCGCATGGGCGACGTCGGGCTGTTCGCCGCGCTCGTCGACGCGCTCGAACTG
This sequence comes from uncultured Hyphomicrobiales bacterium, assembly GCA_964604745.1. GTDB lineage: Bacteria > Pseudomonadota > Alphaproteobacteria > Rhizobiales > Xanthobacteraceae > Pseudorhodoplanes. Next base: position 12,015 of record CAZSAW010000242.1, on the reverse strand, counting down.
GCGCCCGCCTGGAAGCGCCGGCTGATGAAGGATTTCAATCGCAAGGCGCTGCTGGCCGACGATCTCGACAAGCTCACGCTCAATGCCGCAAGCGACCGGCCCGAATATCAGGGCGTGCTCGCCGCCCTCGCCGGCTCCAATCCCAAGGCCGCGCATGCGCTCGTCACCGATCTTCTCTCCATCGCAGGCATCACCGCCATCGGCGGTCGCTCTGTCGGCGAGATTGCCGACCGTTTTCTCGAACAGGCGGCGCTGAGTGGCGCGGTCGCATTGCCGCGCGAAACGCGCACGCTGATTGAGCGCTTTCTCTCCGTATCCGGCAATCCCGACGCCGCAGCGATGCAGTTGCGCGCACTCGCGCAAGAAGCGCGCATCGACCTTGCCGCCGCGCTCGATGTCTTCGAGAACCGCAACGGCTTCATCGCCGCGCGCGGCATCAGTATCGCCGACATTTCCTTCGCGACCGCCTTCAGCAACGGGCTCGACTATTACACCGGTTTCGAATTCCGTCTGCATGAACCGCGCAATCGCTCCGACGCGCCGCTCGTCGCCGGCGGCCGCTACGACCGGCTGCTGACGCGGCTCGGTAGCACGACGCCGATTCCCGCCGTCGGTCTCGGCGTCTGGATCGAGCGGCTCGTGGCCTGCGGAGGCCGGTCATGAGCGGTCCGCTCGTCATCGCCGTTCCCGCCAAGGGACGCCTGCAGGAGAATGCGCAAGCCTTCTTCGCGCGCTCCGGCCTGACGCTGGTGAAGCCGCGCGGAGCGCGCGACTATCGCGGCACGATCGCGAATTTCGAGGGCATCGAGGTCGCCTATCTCTCGGCATCGGAGATCACTTCGCAGTTAGCGCAAGGCGCGGTGCATCTCGGCATCACCGGCGAGGATCTCGTGCGCGAGATGATCCCGCAGGCCGATGAGCGCGTGATCCTGCTCGACGGTCTCGGCTTCGGCCACGCCAATGTCGTGGTTGCGGTACCGCAGGCCTGGATCGACGTGCGCAGCATGGCCGATCTCGACGACGTCGCGACCGCCTTCCGCGCCCGGCACGGCCGCAAGCTGCGCGTGGCGACGAAATACATCAATCTCACGCGCGCCTTCTTCGCCACGCACGGCATCGCCGATTACCGCATCGTCGAAAGCCTCGGCGCAACCGAAGGCGCGCCGGCATCCGGCTCGGCGGAGCTGATCGTCGACATCACCACGACCGGCACGACGCTTGCCGCCAATGCGCTGAAGGTGATCGACGACGGCGTGATCCTGCGATCGCAGGCCAATCTTGTCGCCTCGCGCACGGCAAGCTGGTCGCTGCGCGAACTCGAAATCGCGCGCCTCGCGCTCGACCGTATCGCCGCGCAGCGGCGCGCCCGCGCCTATTGCGAGGTGCGAACTCGTTTTGCCGGCTGCAACGATGCCCTGCTCGCGCAGGCGAAGGAGACATTCGGCGTCACCACACCGTTCGGAGGGCCGACCTCGTCGGGCATGCTGACGCTGCATTGCCCGCCCGAGCAGGTTTACGGCCTGTCGAATTTCCTGCGCGACAAGGGCGCGGCGGCGATTTCCGTGGTCGAGCTGACTTATGTCTTCGCGCGCGACAATCCGCTCTACGAGACGCTGACGGCGAAGCTCTAACGCTCCTCGCCCTCGCCTACGCGCGACGCGACCGGCTCCGGACGCGGGCGGAACACGACGAAGTGCGACATCGAGAAATTGACGATGAAGCCCGCGCCGATGGCGACGACCTTCGCCACGATGATCGGAAAGAAGCGCGAGACGATCACGACCACGACCGTATTGGTGATCCAGCCGAGCACGCCCGAGGCGGCGAAGGTGAAATAGGAACGCCATTTCAGCTCGCGTCCGGATTCGGCGGCGAAGGTCAGATACGAATTCAGCACGTAGGAGTTCGAGACCGCGATCACCCACGAGCAGGCATTGGCGAAAACGAGCGCCGCGTCCGCATCGGCCACGCCGGTTTTCGCCGCAACCGCCGCGATCAGGGCCGTAACCGGGCGGGTGGGAACGAGAAAATTGAGCGTCAGCAGGAATACGCCGAGATCGACAAAGGCATTCACCACGCCGATCGCCGCGAAGCTCATCGCCTTGATGAGCAGCATTTCCTTGCGCAGGAAACCGATCGCGCGGGCAATGAGGCTTCGATCGTCGGGGGCATCCGTCATCGCGGTCTCGTATCACGTCTTTTCGCAGAGGCCGAGGGCCGCTGGTGTCGGGGCTTCGGCGCGACAGGGCACGCCCATTGCGCTATAGATCGCGGCACCTAACTTGTGCCTGCAGCGAGAGTGGAACCGGAATGGCCAGGCAGGCCACGATCAGAGCGTCGGGAGGCGCGCGTAAAGACGCCGCCCGGGCCGGCTTGTCAATCGTCGTCCCCTGCTTCAACGAGGCGGCCGGACTTCCGAGCCTGCATGCCCGGCTGAGCGAAGTCGCCCGCAACCTGCGCGCGACGCGGCGCCTGCATTGCGAGATCGTCTATGTCGACGACGGCTCGCGCGACGCCACCTATGCCGTCGCGTCTTCCCTGCCCGCGAATGGCGTCGACGTGCAGGCCGTCTCGCTGTCGCGCAATTTCGGCAAGGAAGCCGCGCTGATGGCGGGCCTGCAGCACGCGCGGCTCGGCGCCGTCCTTTTCATCGATGGCGACGGCCAGCATCCACCGGCGCTGATCGAGACGCTCGTCGGCCATTGGCTCGATGACGGCTACGATGTCGTCTACACCGCCAAGGCGCATCGTGCGAATGAATCCGTGCTCCGGCGCATCAGCGTCAAATGCTTCTATGCGATCATGAACTGGCGCGCCCGGCAGAAAATCCCGGAGGATGCCGGCGATTTCCGCCTGCTGTCGCCGCGCGCCGCCGAGGCGCTGCGGCAATTGCCGGAGCGCAACCGCTTCTTCAAGGGCCTTGCGAGCTGGATCGGCTATCGTCAGCTACGCGTGGACTATGAACCTGCCGCGCGCACGCACGGCGCCAGCAGCTGGAATATCGTGTCGCTGATCGGTCTTTCGATCGAAGGGCTGACATCATTTTCGGTGACGCCGCTGCGCATCGCCAGCCTGCTCGGATTGCTGATTGCCACCATCGCGCTCTTCTTCGGCGCGTCGATTCTTTACGAGACGTTCGTCTACGGCAAGTCCGTGCCGGGCTATCCCTCGGTCATGGTCGGCATCATGGTGCTCGGCGGCGTACAACTCCTGATGATCGGCATCGTCGGCGAATATGTCGGCAAGATCCTGAACGAGCAGAAGGCGCGGCCGGTCTATTTCGTCGCCGAGCACAGTCTCAAGACCGCCGGCGACAAGGCCGAGGCGCGGCAGACCGCCGCCGAATGACATCGCTCCGCCGCATCTGGCTGTGCGCCGACGATTATGGCATGGCGCCGGGCGTCAACGCCGCCATCCGCGACCTTCTTGCGCGCGGGCGGCTGAACGCCACCTCCGTCATGGTGGTCGGGCCAAGCTTCAACAGCACGGAAGCGAAGGCGCTGTCGGATATCACCGCGGCGCATCCGATCGCCATCGGGCTGCATGTCACACTCACCGCCCCGTTTCAGCCGCTCAGTCCCGGTTACGCGCCGACGAAAGATGGCGCATTTTTGTCGATGCCCGAGACCTTCCGCGTGGGCATGCTGCGGCGTCTCGATGCCAGGACCCTGCGGACGGAAATCGCGGCGCAGCTCGATGCGTTCACGACTATCTTTGGACGCACACCCGATTTCGTCGACGGTCATCAGCACTCGCATCTTTTCCCGCGTGTGCGTGATGCCGTGCTGCATGTCGTGAAAGAAGCAGCGCCAGACGTGTGGTTGCGCCAGTGCGGGCGGATCGTGCCGATGTATCGGCGCCTGACCGATCCGAAGGGACTTGTGCTCGACGCGTTGAGCCGCGGCTTTCGCCGCCGCGCCCGCCGGCACGGGCTCGACGCCAATCCCGCCTTCGCCGGCACGTACGATTTTCACGCCAACAAGAATTTCGCGGCGCTGTTCCCGAATTTCATCAAACGGTTGCCGGCGGACAGCGTCGTCATGTGCCATCCCGGCTTCGTCGACGCCGAGCTTGAACGTGTCGATCCGGTGACGACGCAACGCGAGGAAGAATATCGCTATTTTGCCTCCGACACCTTCCCCGAAGACCTGCAGGCGCATGGCGTGACGTTGCGATAGCAAACAATTTTGTCGCAGGGGTCATTCCGCCGACGCTTTTTCATTCCCACATGCGCGTCGTCGTCACGGCAGCAAAAAGGGAGGCCAAGGATGACCCCGCAGGAACGCCAGCTCGTGAGCGAGCTTTTCGACCGGCTTCAATCGCTCGAAGCGGAGCCGCGCGATCCGGAGGCCGAACGGCTCGTGGCCGACGGCTTGCGCCGGGCTCCACACGCGGCTTACGCGCTGGTGCAGACCGTTCTCGTCCAGGACGAGGCGCTGCGCGCGGCGGACGAGCGGCTGCGCGAGTACGAAGGCGACGCCGGCGCGCCGTCCCAGGGCGGCTTCCTCGACAACATGCGGGACGCCTTGCTCGGCCGGCGTGAAACCGGCCGCGGCTCGGTACCGTCCGTACGGCCGCCTGAAAATCCCGGCTGGGGCGGCGCGCAAGCCGCGCCCGGCTATGCGCCGCAAGGCGGCTCGTTCCTCGGCACTGCCGCTGCCTCGGCGGCGGGCGTGATCGGCGGCGCGCTGCTGCTCAATTCGTTTCGCTCGATGTTCGGCGGCCAGCATTCCGGAATGCTGGAATCGGGTGGCGGCCGGCCATGGGAAGGCGGTGCCGCAAACAGCGATCTGGCGCGCGACGCCGGCATCAACGACATCGGCCGCGGCGAGCGCTTCAGCGGCGAGCAGGACCGCGCCGGATTGTTCGATACCGCCGAGGCGGATTATGACGGCGGCGATAGCGATATGGATGACGGCGATTTCGATTTGGGCGACGGCGATTCCGACCTCGCCTGATCAAGGCGAAGCGCAAATGAAAAGGCCGCCGTTCGCACGGCGGCCTTTTTTGCATAGGGCGGTCGGACGATCAGATCACAATAACGCGCGTGCCGACTTTGACCCGCTCGTAGAGATCGACCACGTCCTCGTTGCGCATGCGGATGCAGCCCGACGACACCGCCTGCCCGATCGTCCATGGCTCGTTCGAGCCGTGAATGCGATAGAGCGAGGAACCGAGATAGAGAGCGCGTGCGCCAAGCGGATTGTCAGGGCCGCCCGCCATGAAATGCGGCAGGTCGGGCCGGCGTTGCAGCATGTCGTCCGGCGGGCGCCAATCTGGCCATTCGCGCTTGGCCGAGACCTGCTTCACGCCCGCCCAGGTGAAGCCGGGGCGGCCGACGCCGATACCGTAGCGCAGAGCCTTGCCGCCCGGCTGGACCAGAAAGAGAAAGCGCCGCGGCGTATCGATGATGATCGTGCCCGGCGTTTCCGGACCGTCGTAATTGACCACTTGCTTCTCATAGCGCGGATCCATGGCGGGACGCGCGGGCGTCTCCACCGCCGGATCGCCGTTGGCGTAAGATGCGCCCGGTGGATTGGCGTAATACGGCTGCCGCTGCCGTTCGTTCAGCATCGGCAATTGTTCGCTCGATTGTTCCTGCAGGACCGGCGGCTGCGAGTCCGGCGCCATCTGATAGCGCGGCGCGCGCGCATCGCCGCCACCGAACAGAAATTCGATGAAACCACCGCCGAGATTGGGGCGATCCCGATAGGCGTATTGCGCCGGTGCCGTGGCCTGGACCTGGATCACCGAAGACGCGGCCGCATCCGGGTCCGACGTGTAGTGAGCGGGAAAGAGTGGCATGGGCTGGGCGAGAGCCGCAGTCGTGCCGAGAGCGCTCAAAGCGAGCGCGACAAGAGCAATTCGTTGCATCGACGTACTCTGAACTCGATCGTCGTTTTCGGGCGCGCGAATGCGCGTCCGTTGGGCCTCACTACATGGTGAAAAAAACACTGATTGGTAAAAGCGCGCGCCGTCGTGCTTGCGAACGCAGCCATCGACGCGATTTACCTGCAGTTAGCGTTTATTTTGTGTGAAAAGCAAAGCATCATGGTTAATCGCGCGTTGCCATGCAAAGTGCGAATGCCTTCTTTGAAAACCTCAAATTAATTCGCATCGCTTAGGCATTTCGGGAGGGTTCTGGGGACTGCGAGCGATGGCCGCACAGCGGAAAGTGTTTCGCATCGAGGAGATGCTCTACGGCATCGACGATGCACCGCTGCGTGCGCCCGAGCCGGCGGCCGGCGATCTCAGCGACATCATGGGCGAGCTCAAGGCGCTGCGCACAATGATCGCCGCCCGCCCGCCGGAACCGACCGCGCCGCAGGTTGCTCAGCTCGGCGAAGCGCGCAAGCTCAAGATCGAGCTCGACGTCATCGGCGAGGCGATCCGCCAGACCAAAAGCGAAATCACGACGCTGCAGGAGCAGGGCTTCGACGACGCCCGCGTCGCCCGCGTCGCACAGGAGCTTGACGCTGTCGTCGCCGACACCGGCAAGGCGACCGACCAGATTCTCCGCGCCGCAGAGGATATCGACGAAATCGCCGCGACTCTCAGCGCCGTCCTCAAGACCCAGCACGAACAGGGATTGGCGCAGGATATCCAGGACCGCATCACGCAGATTTTCGAGGCGTGCAATTTTCACGATCTTACCGGCCAGCGGATCAGCAAGGTCGGCAACACGCTGAAGCTGGTCGAGGACCATATTGCGCGCATGACGGAAATCTGGTCCGTGATCGAGCGCTTCGGCGCCGACGAGGCGCGCTCAGCCGCGCTGTCGGCAGACAGCCTGATCAACGGGCCGAAGCTCGAAGGCGAAGCGGGGCATTCCTCGCAGGACGAGATCGACGCCCTGTTTCACTGAACCGCGCGCTGGCGCGGCCGCCTGATCGCCGTCATGCAGATTAATGCGACGCAGGTGAACCCGGCGGCGAGTCCGAGCGCGGCAGCGTCCGACGCATTCTCGACGACGAACGCGAGCACGAGCGGCGCCAGAGCCTGCACCACCTGGAACGGCTTGGCGATCCGCCCGAGCACGCGCCCGTAGCCCGCGGCTCCGAACAACGCGAGCGGTACCGCCCCACGCGTGATGGTGATGAGGCCGTTGGCGGCGCCGAACATCAGCGCGAAGCCGGCGGCGACGGTGATCGAAAACCCGAACAGTGCGAGCGATGCAAACCCGATCAGGATCAGCGCGAGCGCGCCGCGCGCGATCATGAGCGGATGCATGTTGCGCGCGAAAATGAATTCACACAGCCGCGCGCCGACCTGCGCCGGTCCGAACAAGGCGCCGATCAGCACCGCCGTATCGGCATCGATGCCTTGCCGCTTCAGGATCGCGAGCAGATGCGCGGCGAGACCGGACGGCACAAAGGCATAGGATGCGAAAGCCGCCGCGACGAGAAAAAATGGCAACCCCTTCGGCGGGAGCGGCGCCGAGGGCAGATCGGCGTTCGGGTCGGCGTGCGAGCGCCGGTCGGCGCGGCGCCGTGGCAAGGCAAAGGCGTGCAATGGCGCGGCGACGACGGCAAGCAGCACAGCAAACGTCAGATAGGTGCCGCGCCAGTCGGTGACGCCGAGCAGCGCCTGCGTCGCCGGCCAACTGGCGGTCGAGGCAAAGCCGCCGATCAGCGTCAGCGCGGTGATCGGCCGCCGCGCGTGTTCACCGAAGATGCGCCCGAGGGTCGCGAAAGCCGGATCGTAAAGACTAGCTGCAATGGCAACGCCCAGCAGCACCCAGACGGCCATGTAGGTCAGGCGCTGCTCGGCATAGGTCAGCAATACGAGCCCGAGCGCGCCGAGAAGAGAACCGATCGGCATCACGACGTGTCCGCCGTAGCGATCGATCGCTCCGCCCACGGTCGGCGCCACAAGTCCCGCCGCGAGCAGCCCGACGGAAAAGCCGCCCATGGCGAAGCCGAGCGACCAACCGCGATCGGCGGCAATCAGCGGCATCAGCAGCACCGGGGGATAGAACAGCGAACCCCAGGCGAGAATTTGCGTCACGCCGAGCACAGGCACGGCGCGCCAGGAGCCAAAAACAAAATCGTGGAGTCGAGCCATCGGCGAGTCGGCCGAAATTTAGCACGAACGCCGGTGCGGCGCGCGCCATGACGGCCCAGAGCGAACGATGAACCCTATGCGCGCGGGGAGCAGCGAACGTAAACCGAAGTGCCATAGCGGCCGGCAACCTCCGGATCGACGAAACGCATGATCATCACGCGCCCGTCGAACGACACGATCTCGCGATCCTGCACGCCGCCCGCTTCTCCGGCCGGACCGACAAAGGTCTTGTTGCCGGGCGCGCCTTTCATGCGCAGCTCTTCGAGCTTGCTGGAATCGGCGAGATACATCATCACGCCGCCAGAGGGACCGGCGCCGATATTGACCGGCTGCCTGCATTGGTTGCGCGCCGCGACTTCCGTGCGCTGGCGATCGTCGGGCTTGTGATAGGCCGCGAAGCCCCAGCTGCCGATGATCTCGGAGGCTTGGATCGCGGGCGGAACTTCAGGCGCGGGCGGCGGCGCTTCGGACGAACTCAGGCTCGATCCCAGCGGGGTTGAGCACGATGCCAGCCCAAGCGCGCCCCCCATAAGCAAAATCACTCGCAAAAGCTGCCGCTCGGCCAGACGCCGGTCACTCATGGGCTGCTTCCCTCCCGTTCCGGGTCGCACTGTGCTGATCCCAGCGGATGGGTGCAAGCGGTTCGCCGCTCATGCCCCCGTCCTCATTCAACCGTGCCGATGTTAAGGGCAGGAAAACGTGCCCGATTCATGATCGTGCCCGAATCTTTTCGCGAAGCCTTGCGACCGTCCACCGCGATCACATCGTCCAGCATCCAGCGTCTGCCTTGCCGGCCGACCTTGACACCCGACAATGGGAGACCTTAAGTCGCCAGCGGCTTGGCACTCCGAGTATACGACTGCTAAGTCATTCTTTTCGCACAGAATTTAAAAAATCGCATCCCGCGTAACGAGGATCCAGATGGCCAAGACCAAGTTCCGTCCGCTGCATGACCGCGTGGTCGTGCGTCGCATCGAAGCGAGCGAAAAAACCAAGGGCGGCATCATCATTCCCGACACCGCCAAGGAGAAGCCGCAGGAAGGCGAGATCGTCGCCGCCGGTCCGGGCGGCCGCGACGAAGCCGGCAAGCTCGTTCCGCTCGATGTGAAGGCGGGCGATCGCGTACTGTTCGGCAAATGGTCGGGCACCGAGGTCAAGCTCGATGGCGAGGAACTCCTGATCATGAAGGAGTCCGACATCATGGGCGTGATCGCCTAAGCGTCGCATCATCGCGCGAACGTCTCCGCTGTCATGGCCGCGTTTGTCCCGGCCATCCCGATCGGGAGGGCGTTGCCTTCCTGCACGAGATCGCCGGGAGACGCCCGGCGATGACATCTGAGAGCAAAAGCGCTTCCGCAAAAAAACATCGGAGACGTTGGAAATGGCAGCCAAGGACGTCAAGTTTGCCGGCGATGCGCGCGAGCGCATGTTGCGCGGCGTCGATATTCTCGCCAACGCGGTGAAGGTTACGCTCGGTCCGAAGGGCCGCAACGTCGTACTCGACAAGAGCTTCGGCGCGCCGCGCATCACCAAGGACGGCGTCACCGTCGCCAAGGACATCGAGCTTGAGGACAAGTTCGAGAATATGGGCGCACAGATGGTGCGCGAGGTCGCGCAGAAGACGAACGATATCGCCGGCGATGGCACGACGACGGCGACAGTGCTCGCGCAGGCGATCGTGCGCGAGGGCGCCAAGTCGGTGTCCGCCGGCATGAACCCGATGGATCGGAAGCGCGGTATCGATCTCGCCGTGACCGCCGTGGTCAAGGACATCGAGAAGCGCGCCAAGCCCGTCGCGTCGTCGGCGGAAGTGGCGCAGGTCGGCACCATCTCCTCGAACGGAGACGCGACCATCGGCAAGATGATCGCCCAGGCGATGCAGAAGGTCGGCAACGAAGGAGTGATCACGGTCGAGGAAGCCAAGGCGCTCGACACCGAAGTCGAGATCGTCGAGGGCATGCAATTCGATCGCGGCTATCTCTCGCCCTATTTCATCACCAACGCGGAGAAGATGGTCGCCGAGTTGGAGGACGCCTACATCCTCCTGCACGAGAAGAAGCTCTCCGGCCTCCAGGCGATGCTGCCGCTGCTCGAGGCGGTGGTGCAATCGGGCAAGCCGCTCGTCATTGTCGCAGAGGACGTGGAAGGCGAAGCGCTCGCCACCCTCGTCGTCAACAAGCTGCGCGGCGGATTGAAGGTCGCGGCGGTGAAGGCTCCGGGCTTTGGCGATCGCCGCAAGGCGATGCTGGAAGACATCGCCATCCTCACCGGCGGCCAGCTCATCTCCGAGGATCTCGGCATCAAGCTCGAAAGCGTCACGCCGGCGATGCTCGGGCGCGCCAAACGCGTGCTGATCGAAAAGGAAAAGACCACGATCATCAACGGCGCCGGCAAGAAAAAGGACATCGAGGACCGCGTCGGCCAGATCAAGGCGCAGATCGAGGAAACGACGTCCGATTACGATCGCGAAAAGCTGCAGGAGCGGCTGGCCAAGCTCGCCGGCGGCGTTGCGGTGATCCGCGTCGGCGGTGCGACCGAGGTCGAGGTGAAGGAGAAGAAGGATCGCGTGGAGGACGCACTCAACGCGACCCGCGCCGCGGTCGAGGAAGGCATCGTGCCTGGCGGCGGCACGGCGCTCCTGCGCGCCAAGAAGGCGATCGGCCGCCTGCACAATGACAATTCCGACGTGCAGGCCGGCATCAATATTGTGCTCAAGGCGCTGGAGGCGCCGGTGCGGCAGATCGCCGAGAATGCCGGCGTCGAAGGCTCGATCGTGGTCGGAAAGATCATGGACGAGAAGTCGGAGACCTACGGCTTCGACGCGCAGAACGAGAAATACGTCGATCTTGTCGCGAGCGGCATTGTCGATCCCGCCAAGGTCGTGCGCGCGGCCTTGCAGGATGCGGCCTCGGTCGCGGGCCTGCTGATCACCACCGAAGCGATGGTCGCCGAATTGCCGAAGGAACCGGCGCCGGCCATGCCCGCAGGCGGCGGCGGAATGGGCGGGATGGGCTTCTGATCGCCCGCACCACCTTTGGCAAAAAATGAAAAGGCGCGGCGAATGCCGCGCCTTTTTTCCATGATTCGCAAGAGTCCGCGCGCTAATCCGCAAGACCCTTCTTTTTCAGGCTCTTGATCAGAATGCCGGCGAGCGGCACGACCACGCCTGCCAGCGCCGCGTCGAGCGGGCTTCTCATCGCCTGCAGCATCGCCTCCTTCACGCCGCGGACTTCGTCGCGCAGCGAAAAAAGATCGGCCTGCAGCGTGCGGCCGTTGGTTTCGAGCGCGGTCAGCGCGGTCTGCCGCACTTCCATGGCGAGATCGAGCTCGCGTCCCGGTTTCAAGACGGCCGCAATGCCGACGAGGACGGCGGCGAGAACGAAGTCGCAGGCGCTGACGGCGGCCGCCGCCCACGTCGCTCCCCAGACCGGCTCGAAAGCGAAGAACCCGGTGACATTGAGCATCATCAGGCCGAACACGGCGATCAACCCGGCAAAGGCACGCAAGCCCGAGCGGCCGAGGTAATGGCGGAAATGAATGTCGGCTATGATGGTTTCCGCGCGCCACAGCGCGCGCAGATTGCGCAGGATGTCGTCGATCATGACTTGCCTCGTGCGGACAGGCGGCCGAGCGCGAACCCGAGAACGAACGCGGAGCCGACCGACGCCGCCGGATGATCGGCGATCGCCTCCTCGGCATTCTGCAGAATGTCGGTAAGGTCGGCCTGCAGCGCGTGCAGCACGCGCTGCAATTCGGTTTCGTCTGCCGGGTTCGCGGAATCCTCGCGCGGCGGCGGCTCCGATGCCGGACGCTCCGCGCGCGCGGACGATTTCAGCGAGCCATGCAGCTCTTCAAGCTCGCGCTGGATATGCTTCTTTGTGGCCATGTACGCATTCATGCCAATCCCGCGGAAGGCAACCTTGCGTTAGATCAAGCGACGATGCTGCACGG
>CAZSAW010000241.1:0-7609 GCA_964604745.1 uncultured Hyphomicrobiales bacterium | reverse complement strand
GAAGTAATCGCCGCTGGCATCACGGCGCGCGGCGTCTTGCGACGCTGCGCGCCTTCGCCATCCGGATGATGACGCGGCAGGACGGACGTGCCATCGTGCCGCGTACCGGGCACGCGCAAGTCGCAAGGGATCGATCATGCTGACAATCCTTTTTGACGGGATTGCCTATGGCATGCTGCTGTTCGTGCTGGCGTGCGGCCTTGCCGTGACGCTCGGCCTGATGAATTTCGTCAATCTGGCGCATGGCGCCTTCGCCATGGCGGGCGGCTACGTCACCGTCGTTCTGGTCAATCGCCTCGGCGTGCCGTTCTTTGCTTCCCTTCCGCTCGCCTTTCTCGCCAGCGCCGCGATCGGCCTCGTGATGGAGCGCGCGCTCTATCGCCACGTCTATCGCAAAAGCCATCTCGACCAGGTGCTGTTCACCATCGGGCTCGTATTCATGGCGGTGGCGGCGGTGGATTACGTCATCGGCTCCGGCCAGGTCTTCGTGCAATTGCCGACCTATCTGCAGGGCCAGTTCAACGTCTTCGGCGTCGGCGTCGGCCGCTATCGTCTTCTCATCATCGTCATCTGCGGGCTCCTGACGGTGGCGCTTCAACTCATCCTGTCGCGCACGCGTTTCGGCAGCCGCCTGCGCGCCGCGGTGGACGACGCGCGCGTCGCCGGCGGCCTCGGCATCAATGTGAGCCATGTCTTCGCGCTCACCTTCGCGTTCGGATCGGGGCTCGCGGGTCTCGGCGGCGCGCTCGGCGCGGAAATCCTCGGGCTCGATCCGACCTTCCCGCTGAAATACATGATCTATTTTCTGATCGTGGTGACGGTCGGCGGGACGTCGAGCATCACCGGCCCGTTCGTCGCGTCGCTTCTTCTTGGCATCGGCGACGTTGCCGGCAAGTATTATGTGCCCAAGCTCGGCGCCTTCGTCATCTACACCATCATGATCGTCGTCCTGATCTGGCGGCCGCAGGGCTTGTTCGCCCGCGGCACCGCACGGTGAGGCGGCGGGCCATGAGCAAATCGCAATTGGCGAAGGAGGCGGCGAGAAGTCTCGCGGCGCGCGCACGCTGGCACCCGTTTGAAATCTTGTTCTGGCTCGCCGCGGCGTCGACCATCTTCCTGTTTCCGGGCCGGCATCTCATCCTCACCGAAATCGCCTGGCTCGGGCTGTTCGCGCTCTCGCTCGATCTGATCCTCGGCTATGCCGGCATCATCTCGCTTGGCCATGCCGCCTTTTTCGGATTTGGCGCCTATATCGCGGGGCTTCTCGCCAAGCACGAGATCGTCACCGAGCCGTCGCTGGCGTTGATCGTGTCGGGGTTTGGCGCGATGGCGCTCGGCTTTGTCACGAGCTTCCTTGTGCTGCGCGGCTCCGATCTGACGCGGCTGATGGTGACGCTCGGTGTCGCGCTGGTTCTGCGCGAGATCGCCAATCGCTACAGCGATCTGACCGGCGGCGCCGACGGTCTGCAGGGCGTGACCATCAATCCGCTCTTCGGCCTGTTCCGTTTCGATATTTTCGGCCACACGGCTTATTATTATTCGCTCGGCGTCCTGTTCGTGCTCTTTCTGCTGGCGCGGCGCATCGTCAATTCACCCTTCGGGCTGTCGCTGCGCGCGGTGAAAGGCAATCCGTTGCGGGCTTCGGCGATCGGCATCTCCGTCAACAAGCGGCTTGTCGCGATCTACACCATTGCCGCCGGCTACGCCGGAATAGCCGGCGCCTTGCTGACGCAGACGACGGCGTTCACATCGCTCGATGTCTTCTCCTTCGATCGCTCCGCCGATCTGTTGCTCGTTCTGATCATCGGCGGCATCGGCTACCTCTATGGTGGGCTGATCGGCGCGGTCATCTTCAAGCTGATGCAGGACTATCTCGCGGCGCTCACGCCGCAATATTGGCCATTCTGGATCGGATTGCTGCTGGTCATCATCGTGCTGGTCGGGCGCGAGCGGATGACGTCCTGGACCGCGCCCATTCGCGATCTTGCCAATCGTCTCGACTGGCGCGGCCGGGCGGATGCCGATTCACCGGCGGCGAGGCCGTGACCATGCCGCTCGCCCTGGAAACGCGCGATCTGGAAAAGCGCTTCGGCGGCATCGTTGCGGCAAACAACGTGTCGCTGAAAGTGGAGAAGGGCGCGCGCCATGCGCTGATCGGGCCGAACGGCGCGGGCAAGACGACCGTCATCAATCTTCTTACCGGCGTTCTTCGTCCCAGTTCGGGCCAGATTCTGCTCGAGGGCGAAGACATCACCGATCTCAAATCCTATCGGCGGGTGCAACTCGGCATCGCCCGCACCTTCCAGATCAATCAATTGTTCGGCGATCTCACGCCGCTTGAATCCATCGGGCTGGCGGTGTCGGAGCGCATGCGGTCGGGATCCGACTGGTGGCGCATCGTCGGCAGCAAACCGGAGCTGGTCGAGGAGCTTGTCGGCATTCTCGATCAGTTTCGTCTTGCCGATGTGATGAACGAGCGCACCTCGACATTGCCTTACGGCAAGCAGCGGCTGCTCGAGATCGCGCTCGCCATCGCCTGCCGCCCGCGCGTGCTTCTGCTCGACGAACCGGCGGCCGGCGTGCCCGAGCACGAGCGGCACGACATTCTCGCGAGTCTTGCCGCGCTTCCCTCGGACGTCACGGTGCTCCTGATCGAGCACGACATGGATCTGGTCTTTTCCTTCGCCGACCGCATTTCGGTTCTGGTCAACGGCGCGCTGTTCGTCGAAGGCAAGCCCGATGACGTTGCCCGCGATCCGCGCGTGAAGGCGGTCTATCTGGGTGAGGCCGCCGATGCCTGACGTGCTGGCGATCGACAGGCTCTCTGCCGGCTATGGCGAAGCGATCGTGCTGAGCGACCTGTCGTTGTCGCTGCCTGAAGGCAGCGCGCTTGCGCTGCTTGGCCGCAACGGCATGGGCAAGACCACGCTCGTCAATTCCGTCATCGGCGTCACCACCTATCACGGCGGCGCCATCAGACTTGCGGGAAACGACATTACCGGGCTGCGCCCGGATCAGCGGGCGCATGCCGGCATCGGCTGGGTGCCGCAGGAACGCAATATCTTCAAGTCGCTGACGGTTGAGGAGAACATCACCGCCATCGCCAGGCCCGGGCCGTGGAATCTCGACAAGATATTCGGGATGTTTCCCCGCCTGAAGGAGCGGCATCGCAATCTCGGCAATCAATTGTCGGGCGGCGAGCAGCAGATGCTCGCCATCGGCCGCGCGCTCGCGCTCAATCCGCGCATCCTTTTGCTCGACGAGCCGCTCGAAGGGTTGGCGCCGATCATCGTCGATGAATTGCTTGCGGCCCTGCGCCGGATCATCCGCGAAGAAGGCCTTTCCGCCATTCTGGTCGAACAGAATGCGCAGAAAATCCTCGGCGTCACCGACCGGGCGGCGATCATCGAGCGCGGCATGATCGTGCACGAGGCGGACAGCGCGACGTTGCGCAACGACCGGACGACGCTGGAGACCTACCTTGGCGTCACGGAAGCCAGAGGCGCCGCCGCCGGCGCCCGCCATCGGTGATGGGATCGCGCCCAATCCGCGCTCACGGCGGGGATTGACGATGAGGCGTCCGTCGCGCTTTGTGTTCCGACAATAATATTATGTCTCGGGAGGACGTCATGCGGCGCGTTCGCCTAGCGGCCTGCTTCGCAACGATAATCGGGCTTTTCTCTCCCTTTGCCATCCATGCGCAGGAAACGGTCAAGATCGGGCTTTTGCTCCCGCTGACCGGTCCCTTTACCTCGACCGGACGCCAGATCGAAGCGGGTGTCCGTCTTTATATGAGCGAGCACGGCAACACCGTCGCCGGCAAGCGGATCGAGTTGATCGTGCGGGATGACGGCAATGTCGCCGACAATACCAAGCGCCTCGCGCAGGAGCTTGTCGTCACCGACAAGGTGGCTTTTCTCGCCGGTTTCGGGCTGACGCCGCTCGCGCTTGCGACCGCGCCGATCGCGACCGAAGCGAAGGTGCCGCAGGTCGTGATGGGCGCGGCGACGGCCATCATTCCCGACCGTTCGCCCTATATCGTGCGCACGAGCATGGTGACCTCGCAGATTACCGTCGGCATTGCCGACTGGGCGCCGAAGAACGGCATCAAGCGCGTGGTGACGCTGGTGAGCGACTACGCGCCGGGCGTCGATATCGAGAAGGCATTCTCCGAACGCTTCAAGGCCGCGGGCGGCGAAATCCTGGAACAGGTGCGCGTGCCGCTCGCCAATCCGGACTTTGCCCCCTTCCTGCAGCGCGCCGCAGATCTCAAGCCCGACGCGCTGTTCGTGTTCGTTCCGGCCGGCGTTGGCTCGATCTTCATGAAGCAATTCGTCGAGCGGGGGCTGGATAAATCCGGCATCCGCCTGATCGGCACCGGCGACATGACCGACGACGACATCCTGAACAATATCGGCGATGTCGCGCTCGGCATCACGACCTCGCACCATTATTCCGCCGCGCATCCGTCCGCTCTCAACACGAGCTTTGTCGCCGCGTTCAGGAAGGCGACGAACGGCCTGCGGCCGAATTTCATGGGCGTCGGCGGCTATGACGGGATGGCGCTGATCTACAAGGCGCTGGAAAAGACCAAGGGCTCCACCAATGGCGACGAGCTCGTGGCGGCGATGAAGGGCCTCGCCTGGGAAAGCCCGCGCGGCCCGATCTCCATCGATCCGGCGACGCGCGACATCGTGCAGAACATCTATGTGCGCAAGGTCGAGAAGAAGGACGGCGAGCTCTATAATGTGGAGTTTGCGACCTTCGAGGCGGTCAA
The DNA here is from genome assembly GCA_964604745.1 of uncultured Hyphomicrobiales bacterium. Lineage (GTDB taxonomy): Bacteria > Pseudomonadota > Alphaproteobacteria > Rhizobiales > Xanthobacteraceae > Pseudorhodoplanes. The sequence goes on along the minus strand of CAZSAW010000241.1, from coordinate 2,832 downwards.
GAAGCCGTAACGATTTGAATGAAAGAGGAGCTGAGACGTGAAACGAACGAAGCCGCCATTCCGCGCTGACGTGGTCGGAAGCTACTTGCGCACCGCGCCCGTGCATGAGGCGCGCGCCAAGCGCGAGAAGGGCGAGATCACCCCGGCGCAGCTGAAGGAGGTCGAGGACCGCGAGATCGAGAAGATCATCAGGAAGCAGGAGGAGATCGGCCTGCAGCTTGCGACCGACGGCGAGTTCCGCCGCTCATGGTGGCATTACGATTTCCTCGGCCAGCTCGGCGGCATGGAGCTTGTCGAGTCCGATCACGGCATCCAGTTTCACGGCGTCCAGACCAAGGCGCAGGCGCTGCACGTGAAGGGCAAGATCGGCTTTCCTGCCGCGCACCCGATGATCGAGCACTTCAAGTTCCTGAAGGCGCACACCAAGGTCACGCCGAAGATGACCATTCCGAGCCCGAGCGTGCTGCATTTCCGGCTCGATCCGAAGAATGTCGACAAGGGCATCTATTCCGGCGTCGACGCGATCTTCGACGATCTCGCCGCGACCTATCAGAATGCGGTGAAGGCGTTCTACGCCGCCGGCTGCCGCTATCTGCAATTCGACGACACGGTCTGGGCCTATCTGTGCTCGCAGGAGCAATTGGCGCAGGCGAAGCAGCGCGGACTGAAGATCGAGACGCTGCAGCAGACCTACGCCGACATCATCAATCGCGCACTGTCGGTGAAACCGGCCGACATGACGATCACGACGCATGTCTGCCGCGGCAATTTCCGCTCGACCTGGATTTCCGAAGGCGGCTACGAGCCGGTGGCCGAGACGCTGCTGGCGAAGCTCAATTACGACGGCTATTTCCTCGAATACGATACCGACCGCGCCGGCGGGTTCGAGCCGCTGCGCTTCCTGCCCAAGGGCAACAAGATCGTCGTGCTCGGGTTGATCACGTCGAAGAGCGGCACGCTGGAGAAGAAGGACGACATCAAGCGCCGCATCGAGGAGGCGACGAAATTCGCCCCGCTCGGGCAATTCTGCCTGTCGCCGCAATGCGGGTTCGCCTCGACCGAGGAGGGCAACATCCTCACCGAGGAGCAGCAATGGGCGAAGCTGCGCGAGATCGTCGAACTGGCCGACGAGGTGTGGGGCCGGTGAGACTTGCTCCTCCAACTCTGAAAGACATCATGCCCGGCCTTGTGCCGGGCATCTCGCTTGCGAGGGCCTTCTGTGTCGGCGTGCTCACGCGGCATGGCGGGGACGCGTCCGGCCGCGACGGGTCTGCTTGCCTGCGTGCGTTTCCCGCGCCAAGGTCGCTGCGTGACCGGGCCTGCTGAAGACGCCGACCTTTCCGCCATCCGGCAATCGGTCCGCGCGCTGTGCGCGGATTTCCCCGGCGAATACTGGCGCGCGCTCGATCGCGACCGCGCCTATCCGACCGCCTTCGTTGATGCGCTGACCAAGGCGGGCTTTCTCGCCGCGCTCATTCCCGAGCGTTACGGCGGCAGCGGGCTGCCGCTGGCGGCGGCCGCGGCGATCATGGAGGAAATCCATGCCACCGGCGGCAACGGCGCGGCCTGTCATGCGCAGATGTACACGATGGGCACGCTGCTGCGGCACGGCAGCGACCCGCAGAAGGAGCGCTATCTTCCCGCCATCGCCAAGGGCGAGTTGCGGCTGCAGGCCTTCGGCGTGACGGAGCCGACCTCGGGCACCGACACGCTCAGCCTTCGCACCACCGCCACCCGCGACGGCGATCATTACGTCGTCAACGGCCAGAAAATCTGGACATCGCGCGCGGAGCATTCCGACCTGATGCTGCTGCTCGCCCGCACCACGCCGCGCGAGCAGGCGAAGAAGCGCACCGAAGGGCTTTCGGTGTTCCTCGTCGACATGCGCAAGGCGAAAAGCGCGGGTCTCACCATCCGGCCGATCCGCACCATGATGAATCACGCGACGACCGAGGTGTTCTTCGACAATTTGCGCGTGCCGGCGGAGAATCTCATTGGCGAGGACGGGCAGGGCTTTCGCTACATTCTCTCCGGCATGAATGCCGAGCGCATTCTCATCGCGGCGGAATGCATCGGCGACGCCAAGTGGTTCATCGACAAGGCGGGCCATTACGCGAAGGAGCGCACCGTGTTCGGCCGGCCGATCGGGCAGAACCAGGGCGTGCAGTTTCCCATCGCCCGCGCCTACGCGCAGATGCGCGCGGCCGAACTGATGGTGCGCGACGCGGCCGCGCGCTACGCGGCGGGCGAGGATTGCGGCGCGGAAGCGAACATGGCGAAGCTTCTCGCCGCCGACGCCTCTTTCGCGGCTGCCGACATGTGCGTGCAGACGCATGGCGGCTTCGGTTTTGCCGAGGACTACGACATCGAGCGCAAGTTCCGCGAGACGCGGCTCTATCAGGTCGCGCCGATCTCGACCAACCTGATCCTCTCCTATCTCGCCGAGCACGTGCTCGGCCTGCCGCGCTCGTATTGAATGGACCAACGGTATCTTGCCGTCATGGCCGGGCTTGTCCCGGCCATCCCGATGAGGTGTTGTTGTGGGCGCGTGATATTCGAAAATCGGATCAGATGACCCTCCCGCTCTCCGGTCTCCTCGTCGTCTCGCTGGAACAGGCCGTCGCCGCGCCGCAATGCACATGCCGGCTCGCCGATGCCGGCGCGCGCGTGATCAAGATCGAGCGTCCGGAAGGGGATTTCGCCCGCGACTACGATCATGTCGTGCATGGCGAGAGCGCGAATTTCGTCTGGCTCAATCGCGGCAAGGAATCGGTCGTGCTCGATCTCGGCAAGGCCGAGGACAAGGCGCTGTTCGCGGCGTTGCTCGCCAAA
>CAZSAW010000240.1:0-2646 GCA_964604745.1 uncultured Hyphomicrobiales bacterium | reverse complement strand
TGATCTTCATCGGCCCGGAGCTTTACTGCCTCTGGCAGCAATTCGATGCGCATCCAGAAAAGGCCAAGTTCGGTCAGACCGGCGTCTCAGGCGTGCGGTTTTTTCTCTGGGACAGTCAATTCGGCCGCTTCTTCAACACCGGGCCGATACGGGGAGCAGGAAATCCGTTTCAGTATCTGGTGGTGATCGTCTGGGCCTTCTTGCCGTGGTCCGTTCCATTTTACGTCGCGACTTACGAGGCAATACGAGCGCGCATCGCGGGCAACGCGCAGGCGGTCGAGTATTTCAACCTGAGTGGGGCGCTGGTGACGTTTCTGCTTTTCAGCGCGTCGCAATTCCAGCTGCCGCACTATATCATCATTGCATTTCCGTTCTTTGCCATTGTGACGGCAGCCTATCTGCTCGGTCTTTCGACGCAGACCGCACGGCGCTGGGTGGAGCGCTGGCAATGGCTCTATGTCGGATTGGCGTTTATCGTTTGCGTGGCGCTGCAGGTCCTGTTCAGGCCTCACGCATTGTTTTTCTCTGCCGTGCTTCTTGCCGCGACCTTTGCGGTTGCTCTTTATCTCCACATCAAATCGTCGCCCGAGCAATGGCAGACGCGCGTTATCGTCACTCTCGCGTGCGTATCCGCCGCCGTGAACCTCTATTTGAACAGCGCTATCGTTCCTGACATTCTGACGTATCAGGCCGGCAGCAACGTGGCCACATACGCCAATGCGCACTATCCGGGCCAGCCGGTGGTTCAGACGCAGGAGTCGTTTTCATCGGCTTTTGCTTTCTATGTGCAAGCGCCGACCCGCGCGATTAATGCGTCGACGTTGCCGGATCTGCCGCAGGGAACGCTCGTTTATGCATCGCCAAAAGTCTTGCAACCTTTCGCTGACCGCATTCAGATATTGCACCGGGCGCCGCATTATCCGATCACCAAACTGAGGTTGAATTTTCTGAATCCGGCCACGCGTTCCCAGGTAACGGACGAGTATTGGCTGGTGCAGATGAACGGGCAGAAATAGGCGGCAGATTGCGACAACGTTGCGATGAGCCGCGGATGTGACATGGAGCAGGGGCTGTGAACGCCAACACGCACTATCTTCCGAATACCAGCGCGCAAAGCACCGCGACGCACACGCTCACGGTTCTAGTCGACAACGAGCCCGGAGTGCTGGCGCGTGTCATCGGCCTTTTTTCCGGGCGCGGGTACAACATCGATTCGCTGACGGTCTGCGAGACCGAACATCAGAAGCATCTATCGCGTATCACGATCGTGACTACCGGCACGCCGATGGTGATCGAGCAGATCAAGAACCAACTCGAGCGGCTGGTCCCGGTGCACCGCGTGCACGACATGACGGTGGAAGGGCGCGCCATCGAACGTGAACTCGCGATGGTCAAGGTTCGTGGCAAGGGCGAGCAGCGGGTCGAAGCCTTGCGGCTGGCTGACGCTTTCCGGGCCCGCGTGATCGACGCCACGACAGAAAGTTTTGTGTTCGAAATCACCGGCGGGAGCGATAAAATCGAGCAGTTCGTCGCCCTGATGCTGCCGCTCGGGCTCGTCGAGGTGTCGCGCACGGGCATTGTGGCGATCAGTCGCGGGCCGGAAGGGATGTAAGCGTGCAGGAGGAGAGTCCAGCATGAACAGGTTTATCGTCGCATTGGCGGGAGCGATAATCATGCTGCCCGCGGCCGCGTTGGCCCAGGCGCCGACATTCAGCCTCGATCCGGATGGACAGCGCGATCCTGCCGCGGAGCAGCGGGCGCGGGAGATTGACCGCGCCTACCAGGCCGCCAAGGAGAAGCAGCCGGCCACCCCGGCCGCAAAAGCCTCAAGCGATCCGTGGGGCGGGGTGCGCCCGAGCGCGCAGGAGAGCAAGCCGAAACCGGCGACCAAGCCCCACGCACAGGCCCAGCCGAAATCGCAATAGACGGGCATTTCGTCGACCGTGGACGTCCGGATCTGCGGCATGCCCGGCTGCGAAGGCTGTGGCGCGTTTTCCAACCTTGATTTTCGTCTCCCAATGCCGTCTTTGCCGTTCATCACAAGCTGGGGAAAAGGATACGTATGATGCGTGTTTACTACGACCGCGACGCCGACCTGAACCTGATCAAGGGCAAGAAGGTCGCCATTATCGGTTATGGCAGCCAAGGTCACGCCCACGCGCTCAACCTGCGCGATTCAGGCGTCAAGGAAGTCGCGGTTGCGCTGCGCAAGGGCTCGCAGGGCGTCAAAAAGGCCGAGGGCGAGAAGCTGAAGGTGATGGAAGTCGCCGAAGCGGCAAAATGGGCCGACGTCATGATGATGCTGACGCCGGACGAATTGCAGGCCGATATCTACCGCGACCATCTCGCTGCCAACATGAAGGAAGGCTCGGCGCTCATGTTCGCGCACGGGCTGAACGTGCATTTCAATCTGATCGAGCCGCGCCCCGACATCGACGTGCTCATGATCGCGCCGAAGGGACCGGGCCATACCGTCCGCTCCGAATATCTGCGCGGCGGCGGGGTGCCCTGTCTGCTCGCGATCCACAAAGATGCTTCTGGCAACGCACATGATCTTGGCTTGTCTTATGGTTCGGCGATCGGCGGCGGCCGCGCGGGCATTATCGAGACGACATTCAAGGAAGAATGCGAGACCGATCTGTTCGG
>CAZSAW010000239.1:0-24949 GCA_964604745.1 uncultured Hyphomicrobiales bacterium | reverse complement strand
GCATGTCGAAGGACGGGCCCGACGCGGACGAACTGGCCAAGGCGAAGTCCTATCTCAAAGGCTCCTACGCGCTGAATTTCGATACGTCCTCGAAGATCGCGGCGCAGCTCGTGCAAATCCAGCTCGACGATCTCGGCATCGATTATATCGACCGGCGCAACGGCCTGATCGACGCCGTGACGATCGACGACGTCAAGCGCGCCGCGCAACGGCTCTTCGCCGGCGGCATCCTGACGACGCTCGTCGGACGTTTGCCGGAAGGCACGGCAAAGGATGAGAGCACCAAGAAGCAGGGCGGCTAGGCACTTTTCCTCGCGTCAGGCGTTGTGACTGGCGGCCAGCGGCCGCGCAATTTTCAGACGATCATTGCGAAGTTTCGACGATGCACTTCACCCAATCCATCGAATTCGCCCGCGAAGAGAAGATCGGCCGTGAGGGGATTGCGCCCGCGGCCCTGCGCGACGCGCTCGCCGAAACCGAAGGTGCGCTGAACTGGTTGCGGGATCGTCATGCCGACGGCGGCCTGCGGCTCCTGCATCTGCCTGCGGAACGGGCTGACATTGCCGCCATCAACGACGCCGCGCGCAAGCTGAAGGGCGGCGCGCGCGACATTGTGTTTCTCGGCACGGGCGGATCGAGCCTCGGCGGCCAGACGCTGGCGCAGCTTGCTGATTACGCGGTGCCGGGGCTGGGCGTGCTGCGGCCCGAGCCGCGCGTGCATTTCATGGACAATCTCGACGCCGGCACGTTCGCGGCCTTGCTTGCGAAATTGCCGCTCCCGACCGCGCGCTTCGTCGCCGTGTCGAAATCGGGCGGCACCGCCGAGACGTTGATGCAGCTCGCGGCCGTGCTCGATGCGATGAAGGCCGCCGGTCTGGAATCGCAAGCCCCGAAAATGCTGCTCGGCCTCACCGAGCCGGCGAAGGCCGGCAAGCGCAACAATCTGCGCGAATGCCTGAGCGCTCTCGGTTGCCCGATCCTCGACCACGATACGGGTGTCGGCGGCCGCTTCTCCGTGCTCACCAATGTCGGGCTGCTGCCGGCCGCGGTGCTGGGCCTCGATCTTGCCGCCATCCGCGACGGCGCGGCGAGCGCGCTTGCGCCTGTGCTCGAGCGCAAGCCGGCGCAGGATGTGCCGGCCACGCTCGGCGCGGCGCTCGGGATTGCGCTCGCCCGCTCCAAAGGCAAGCCGATGTCCGTGGTGATGGCTTATGCCGACCGGTTGGAGCGCTTCTGCCGCTGGTATGTTCAGCTCTGGGCGGAAAGCCTCGGCAAGGACGGCAAGGGCACGACGCCGATCGGCGCGCTCGGTCCGGTCGATCAGCACAGCCAGGTGCAGCTTTACATCGGCGGCCCGCGCGACAAGGTCTTCACGGTCGTGACCGTCGGCGGCGCGGGCGGCCCGCGCATTTCCGCCGATCAGGCCAAACGCGTCGGCGAAGCCGATTTCGCCGGCAAGACAATCGGCGATCTTGTCGCTGCGGAGGGCCGCGCCACGGCAGAGACGCTGGCAAAGAACGGCTGTCCGGTGCGCACCATCCATCTGGAGCGGATCGACGAGCGCAGCCTCGGTGCGCTCCTGATGCATTTCATGCTGGAGACGATCATCGCCGCGCATCTCCTCGGCGTCGATGCATTCGATCAGCCGGCGGTCGAAGAAGGCAAGGTCCTGGCGAAGACTTATCTCGCCCAGTCCTGACGCGCAGGATCGCCGCGACAAATATCGCGACGCACATTACATTGCGGCCACCATGATCCGGGTGACCGACACCATCTCCATCGACGAAAGCGAGATCGCGGAAAGCTTCATCCGTTCCTCCGGGCCGGGCGGGCAGAACGTCAACAAGGTCTCGTCCGCGGTGCAGCTTCGCTTCGACGTGCGCCATTCGCCGTCGCTGTCGAACGACGTCGCCGTGCGGTTGATGCGGCTCGCCGGCAAACGCATGACCAAGGAAGGCGTGCTTGTGCTCACCGCGCAAAGCCATCGCCTGCAGGAGCGCAACCGCGCCGAGGCGCTGGATCGTCTGGTCGCGCTAATTCGCCAGGCTGCGGTGCGGCCGACGCCGCGGCGGCCGACCAAGCCGACCAAGGCCTCGAAGGAGCGCCGCATCGAAGGCAAGAAGCAGCGCTCCAGCATCAAGAAACTGCGCCGGTCGGGGCCGGCAGACTGGTAGCCGCGTCTCGTCTAACCGTCTGAATAGCGGGCAAAAACACGCGCTGCCGCCTCGCGGCGGCCGTATCGCGCCGCTAGAGTCGCCGGGCGAATCAGGACTTTCCATGCCCGTCCGCCAGCTCACCGAAGCCGTCGTCAACCGCATCGCCGCGGGCGAGGTGGTGGAGCGCCCGGCCAGCGTGGTGAAGGAACTGGTCGAGAACGCGCTCGACGCCGGTGCGCGCCGCATCGAGATTGTGACCGATGGGGGCGGCCGCCGGCTCATCCGCGTCGGCGACGACGGTGAGGGCATGTCGCGCGAGGACCTGGCGCTCGCGGTCGAACGGCACGCCACATCGAAACTCAACGACGACGACCTCATGGCGATCGCGACGCTCGGCTTTCGCGGTGAAGCGCTGCCGTCGATCGGCGCGGTCGGGAAATTGTCGATCACGACGCGGCACGCGAACGAGCCGCATGCCTGGGCGCTGTCGGTCGAAGGCGGTGCGAAGGGCGAGGTGATGCCAGCGGCGCTCGGCTCCGGCACGCGCGTCGAGGTGCGCGATCTTTTCTACGCGACGCCGGCGCGGCTGAAATTTCTCAAGAGCGATCGCAGCGAAGGTGAGGCGGTGCGCGAAGTGGTGCGCCGCCTGGCGATGAGCCGGCCCGATGTCGCCTTCACGCTCGCCGGCGAGGAACGCGCGGCCGTCACCTGGCCGGCGGCTTTGTCCGGCAGCGCTGGCCGCCTTGCCCGGCTTGGCGACATTCTCGGTGCGGATTTTCGTGCCAATGCCATCGAACTGCGCGCCGGCCGTGAGGGCCTCATGGTGGAGGGTTTCGCCGCGCTGCCGACCTACACGCGCGCGAATGCGCTCGGGCAATATCTCTTCGTCAATGACCGGCCGGTGCGCGACAAGGTGCTGCTCGGTGCCGTGCGCGCGGCCTACGCGGATTATCTGCCGCGCGACCGTCATCCGGTCGTCGCGCTGTTCGTGACGGTCGATCCGCGCGAGGTCGACGTGAACGTGCATCCAGCCAAGACCGAGGTGCGCTTCCGTGATGGCGGGCTCGTGCGCAGTCTCATCGTCGGCGCGCTCCGCGAGGCACTGTCGCGCGAGGCGCGGCGTGCGGCGACAACCGGCGGCGAGGCGACGATCGCTTCGTTCCGTCCGGCCTTCGCGCCGCGCCGGACTTGGGAGTGGCGCGCCGCGCCCACCGCCGGCAACACCGCGCTTGGCTTTGCCGAGGCGGCGCAGGCAGCGTTCGATGTCGGCGCACCGTCCGCTGACGCCCGCGCCGACCTAGCCGCGCCGCAGGCCGACCTCATCGACCGCCCGCTTGGGGCGGCGCGCGCGCAAATTCACGAGACCTATATCGTGTCGCAGACGCGCGACGGGATCGTCGTTGTCGATCAGCATGCCGCGCATGAGCGCATCGTCTATGAGCGCCTGAAAGCCACGCTCGCCGCCGGGGTCGCGCGGCAGATCCTGCTCATCCCCGAAATCGTCGAGCTTGACGGTAGCGATGTGGAACGGCTGACGCAGCGTGCGGACGAACTCGCGCGCTACGGCCTTGTGATCGAGTCGTTCGGCCCGGGCGCGGTGGCGGTGCGGGAGACGCCATCGCTGCTCGGCGAAATCGACGCCGGTGCGCTTGTGCGCGATCTTGCCGAGACCATGGCGGAATGGGACGATAGCCTGCCGCTCGAGCGGCGCCTGTTGCATGTCGCGGCGACCATGGCCTGCCATGGCTCCGTCCGGGCGGGGCGGCGGCTCAAGCCGGAAGAGATGAATGCGCTCCTGCGCGAGATGGAAGCGACGCCGAATTCGGGCCAGTGCAATCACGGCCGGCCGACCTATGTCGAGCTGAAATTGACCGACATTGAACGATTGTTCGGCCGCACCTGAGATCCTGAGCTGAAGATGGAGCGACAGCGTATCGTCATCTACGGCGCAGGCGGGTGGGCTTCATGCTGCCTTCACATCATCCGCGCGCAGGCACAGGCGGGCGCGCCACTCGAATGCGTCGGCTTCGTCGTCGACGATGAATTTTTTGCAAGCTCCGAATGCGAAGGCTTGCCGGTCAGGCGCTGGAGCGCGTGGGCCGGCCAGACCGCCGATGCGGCGCACATCATCGGCATCGGCTCGCCTTCGGTCCGGCGCCGGGTCGCCGATCAGCTCGCAGCCGCCGGCGGCCGGTTCGCGACATTGACACACCCGCGCGCGTGGGTGGCGGATGGCGTCAGCATGGGCGAGGGCAGCGTGATTTTCGCCGGTGCGATGGTTGCGCCGAATGCCAGCATCGGGCGGCAATGCACGCTCAATCTCAACGTGACGATCGGGCATGACAATGCGCTCGCCGATTTCGTGACGATCGGACCGGGCGTGAACATCGCGTCGTTCTGCAGGATCGGCGAGGGCGTTGAATTCGGTGCCGGCGCCGTGGTCATTCCCGAGGTGACGATCGGAGCCTGGTCGATCATCGGCGCCGGGACTGTCGTGACGAAAGACGTGCCGCCGAATTCAACCGTGGTGGGCGTGCCGGGACGCGTGATCGCGACGCGGCCGGCGGGCTGGCATCAGCCGAAAGTCACGTTCTGATTGCGCCACCAGCGCGGATCCGTGTGATCGCGCCAGGGTCGGTAATTCGGGTCGCTGATGTCGACCATGAGGGATTTCACCCGGGCGCGCACCCTCTCGTAATCCTCGCGCGGCAGAAAATACTGAAAGCCCCAGCCGTTCTTGCGGTCCGTCTCGCGCAATCCCTGCGCCAGCATCTTGTTGCGGTCCCACGTGTAGTCGAGCCCGAGATGCTTGTAGTGCAGAAGCAGCAATTCGTCGCGCTCCGGGTAGACGAGACGCCCGCGCGGATCGGCGCTGTGACCGCCGCCGCCGAAATTGACTTCCGTGATGGCGTCGGGATTGAAAATCCTCAGCTTGCTCATCGAGCCGGTCGGCGCGCCGCGCGTGTAGCGCTGCGCCAGATTTTCATCCGGCTGCGGAAAGGTATCGGTCAGCATTTCGTAGCCGAGCGCGGGAATGAGCGTGACGCCACGCCGCTTGCAGGTCTCGAGATAGGATACGATGTCGGGGTGATACAGGTGTTCGTCGATATCGACGATGACGACCCAGTCGGCCTTGCCGCGGCTCTCCTTCCAGCAATTGTCGAAATTGTGCTTGCCGGAGAGGACGAGCGAATCCGGATAGAGATAGGGTCGGGGACGGATTTCGACCTTGGGTTCGGCTTTCAGCCTTTCGATCGTGCCGTCGGTCGAATTGTCGTCGAAGAAAACGAAGCGGTCGATCCAGGAACGGTAGTGCCGGAAAAAGAATTCCAGCATCCGCATTTCATTCCAGGAATGGGCGTAGAGATGAACGATCATCGCAGGCGGGAGAGGGTTTCACTCGTGCGTTTGCAATCGAAGCATACGCGTCTAGGCCGGACTTGCCAGTGACCAATTTGTAGAACTTAAGTCAGGAACTGAGACCGCGGTTTCGTTCCCGGAAATTGAAGGCTCAGGTCCGCCACCATCGCGGCAACCCGTGGTCGCGTCCCGGCTGGTATGAGGGATCGGAAAGATCGATCAGACGCGCCGCGAGTTCCGCCTGATATTGTTCGTACGCCGCGCGTTCCCAGAAGTAGCGCTGGCCCCATCCCTGCTCGCGGTCGCGTTCGCGCAGGCCCCGCGACAGAAAGCGGTTGCGCTCGAAGGCGTATTCCGGGCCGAGATATTTGTAGTGAAGCAAAAGCAATTCATCCCGTTCGGGATAAACCACACGGCCTTGCGGCTTCGCAGTGTGGCCGCCCACGGCAAAATTGATCTCGGCAATAGCGGCGGGATCGAAGATCCGCGGCTTGCTCATCGGCCCGGACGGCGCGCCGCGCGTGCGCGTTGTCGCGAGATATTCGTCGGCACGCGGGAATTCGTCCGTCATCATCTGGTAGCCAAGCGCCGGAACGATCGTCACGCCCTGGCGGCGACAGGTTTCCAGATAGCCGAGAATGTCGGCATGCTGGAGATGCTCGTCGATATCGACGATCACGACCCAGTCGGCAATGCCGCGGCTTTCCTTCCAGCATTCGTTGAAAAGCACGCGCGCCGAATCGACGATGGAATCCGCGTGCCGACGCGGCAGCTTACGAAGCTCGACGTTCGGCCTGGCCTGCAGGAATTCGATCGTGCCATCGTCCGATCCGTCGTCGAAAAAGACGAAACGGTCCACCCACGGAGCGTAATGCCGGAAGAAGAAGCCGAGCATGCGCATCTCGTTCCAGGACAGGGCGTAGAGATGGATGGTCACGGCGTCCGCCCGAGCGGGTCTCGGTATTGTTGGCAGGGCGAGGGGCCCGTGTTGAATACGCTTGCACGCGCAAAGGACTCCAAGTCAATCTCCGGACCGGATGTCTGTGTGCGGTAGCGCGTCACCGCCTCGCGTGAGGAAGCCGGCATTGTGGGACGGATAGCGATTGTGGGTGCCCGCGGGGTCGCGCGCGAATTCCATCAGATTATCAGGGATATAGCGAGAGGTGGCGAGCCAGAGGAGTGCGTTGGCTTCATGGTCGACGCCGGCTATGCAGACACTGCCGCGTTGAACGATTTGCCGGTGCGCGGCGACTGGTCACTGCTTGCGGACAGCCCCGACGTCCGCGTCGTTATTGCCATTGGTGTGACGCCGCCGCGGCGGCGTATAGCGGATCAGATCGAGCGCAATTTTGGGCCGCGTTTCGTGACATTGATTCACCCGCGCTCATGGATGGGCGATCGCGTTAGGGTCGGCGCCGGCAGCGTCGTCTGCGCGGGCGCGTATCTGACGACAGAGATTTCGGTTGGCGAGCATTCGCAGATCCATGTCGGCAGCAAGGTAGGCCACGACGCCTCCATCGGCTCTTTCGTGACCGTCGCCCCCGGCGCGACGGTCTCCGGGCGCGTCAGCATCGGCGACGGCACCTTCATCGGAGCGGGCGCGGTGATCCTGCCGGACGTCGCGGTCGGGCGCTGGACGATCGTCGGCGCCGGCGCGATCGTCACGAAAGACGTGCCGGACAACGTCACCGTGGTCGGCGTGCCGGCGCGCGTGATCAAGCGGCGGCAGCCGGACTGGCAATTGGCCGGGTAATGTCATCCATGCGCAAGCCTGTTCCCTTCGACGCGCCTATCTATGTCGTGCGGCCGATGATGCCGCCACTGGAGAGTTACGTCGCGCTGCTCCGCAGCGTCTGGGAGCGTCGCTGGCTGACGAACAAGGGGCCTCTGCATGATGTGCTGGAAGATGCGCTGCGCGATTATTTGCGTGTGCCGCATCTGTCGCTGACCGGCAACGGCACGGTATCGATATCGCTCGCGTGCAAGGCTCTTGGTCTGACCGGCGAGGTCATTACTTCGCCATTCACGTCTCCGGCCACGCCGAACGCGGTGCATTGGGTCGGGCTCACGCCGGTCTTTGCCGATATCGATCCCTTGACCCTGACGCTCGATCCTGCGGCGATCGAGCGCGCCATCACGCCGCGCACGAGCGCCATCCTCGGCGTGCATATTTACGGAATGCCGTGTGATGTCGTCGCCATCCAGAGCATCGCCGACCGCCATGGCCTGCGCGTCGTCTACGACGGCGCGCATGCTTTCGGCAGCGAGCTCAATGGCGAATCGATCCTGAATTTTGGCGACGCATCCACATTGAGCTTCCACGCGACCAAGCTCTACAACAGCGCCGAAGGCGGCGCCGTCGTCACGCGCGATCCGGACGTAAAGAAAGCCGTCGATCTGCTCAAGTCGCTCGGCATCAAGGACGAGGTGACGGTTCTTCTGCCCGGCATCAACGCGCGCATCAACGAGTTGCAGGCGGCTCTCGGCCTGGCCAATCTCGAAGTGCTGGCGCAGGAATTCGACGGCCGGGCGAAAATTGCCGCGGTCTACCGTTCCCGGATGCGCGCCTGGGAAGGAGTGACCAGCTTTGACCTGCCGCCCCGCGTGCGCGACAACCTGCAATATTTCGTCATTCGCGTCGATGCGGGGCGTTCACGCGTATCGCGGGACGAATTGTATGAACGGCTGAAGCCGTTCAACGTATTTGCCCGCCGGTATTTCTACCCGATTTGCAGCGAGTTCGCCTTCTATGCCGATATGCCGTCGTCGCGCCCGGACAATCTCCCGGTAGCGCTTCGCGCCTCTCGCGAGGTGCTGTGCCTGCCGTTCTACGGCACGCTCGCGCCCGATGATGCGGAGCGCATTTGCGACATCGTCGAGTTTGTGATGGCGCAATGACGACTGTCTCCGTCGTCATGCCGGCCTACAACCACCGGCCTTTCGTGGCGCAGGCGATCGGGAGCGTTCTTGAACAATCCTTTCAGGATTTCGAGATCGTCATTACCGACGACGCGTCCACCGACGGCACGCCGGACGTCATCAGGGCATTCTCCGACCCGCGCATCGATCTGGAGGTCTTTGCCTTTAACCGCCGGGGCTTCGCGCTCAACAACTGCGTCCGCCGCGCGCGGGGAGAATTCGTCGCCCTTCTCAACAGCGATGACTTTTTTCTGCCCGGCAAGCTGGAGCGACAGGTCGCTTTTCTTCGCGCCAATCCGGATGTGGCGGCCGTCTTTGGTCTGCCGCGCCTGATCGATGAAGCGGGCGCGCCCCTCGACGACGGCTATCGTGAATTCACGCTGCCGAATGGGGCGGCGGATTTTTCACGCAAGGACTGGCTGCGGCATTTCTTTTTCATTGGCAATTGCTTGTGCAATCCGACGATGATGATTCGCCGCGCGGTCTATGACGACGTCGGCCGCTACAATTCGCGCCTCGCCAGCCTGCCGGACTTCGACATGTGGGTGCGCGTCTGCATGCGCAACGAAATTCGCGTCTTGCCGGAGAAATTGACGGCCTACCGCATTATGAGTGGGGAACGAAACATGAGTGCGCGCCGCAAGGATACGGTTCTGCGCACGATGTATGAATATTCGCAGGTGCTCCGCCATTTCGCCGCGATGCCGGAAGACTTGGCGCGGGCGGTCTTTGCGGCCGACCTTGCGGCAAAGGACATCGATGCGACGCGCCCGATGGGGATGTGGCTTGGCGAATTGGCGCTGACGCGCCCGCACGCGGCGCACCGGGCGTTTGCTTTGCAGAGCATGTTCGAAACCGCCACCGAGGATCGGGATATCCGCAGGCTGCACGAACTGACCGGCAGCATCGACATTTTCAGGATTGCGCCGGTGCAACCGAAAGAGCATCCGCCGCGCCAAGGCGCAGAAACGTGAACTCGCTGTCGTCGTAGTCGCGCCGTTCGATCTCCTCGTAGCCGGCCGGCGCCGCGAACGCGCCGGCTGCCTCTTCCACGACAATCAACGCATCCGGTGTCAGCCATGCGCCCTCGCGCGCGGCCGTGAGCGCCTTTTCGGCAAGGCCCTTGCCATAGGGCGGGTCGAGGAACGCAAGCGAAAACGGCTCGACCGGGTTCGCCGGGCCGAGCCTGGTCGCGTCGCGCCGGAAGACGCGCGTCGCGCCGCCCAGTCCGAGCGAATCGATATTGGCGCGCAAAAGCGCGCGTGCGTCGGCGCCGTCATCGACGAAGAGCGCAAAGGCTGCGCCGCGCGAGATTGCTTCCAGCCCGAGGGCGCCGGTGCCGGCGAAAAGATCGAGCACGCGCGCGCCGGTGACCGGATCGCCATAGGCATGAGCGAGGATATTGAAAAGGGACTCGCGCAGGCGGTCGGCTGTCGGACGAATGCTCTGCGACTTCGGCCCCTGCAGCGTCCGGCCGCGAAATTGTCCGCCGACGATGCGCATTATCGTTTGTTGCGTCCCCGCTGAGGCGCGCGACGCGGCTTCTGCCGTCGCGCCGGTCGGGGCGGAGACGGAGGCTTGGCCTTCGCAGGGGCGCTCTCTTGGCTCCGCGCGCTGTGCGTGGCGGCGCTTTCAGCGGGCGTGGGCGCCTGTGATGAGGCCATCGCGCTCATCGGTCCGGCAAAATCGACGCCTGCTTCCTTGGCAATGCGCTCGCCGAGCTGCTCGCGCAAATGCCGTGTGCGCACCTCCTCGATCGCGCCTTCCTTCAATTCGCCGAGCTGGAAGGGGCCGAACGAGACACGAATGAGGCGATTGACCTTCAGCCCGAGATGTTCGAGCACGTTTCGCACTTCGCGGTTCTTGCCCTCGCGGATGGCGAAGGTGAGCCAGACATTGCTGCCCTGTTCGCGGTCGAGCGTCGCCTCGATCGCGCCATAGCGGATGCCGTCGACGGTGACGCCCTTGCGCAGGGCATCGAGCGCGGCCTGCGTGACGCGGCCATGCGCGCGCACGCGATAACGGCGGAGCCAGCCCGTCGAAGGATGTTCGAGAATGCGTGCGAGCCCTCCGTCATTGGTGAGAAGGAGCAGGCCTTCGGTGTTGAGATCGAGGCGGCCGACGCTGATGAGGCGCGGCAGCCCTTTCGGCAGCGCCGCGAACACCGTCGGCCGCTTTTCCGGGTCGGCGCTGGTTGTCACGAGCCCGCGCGGCTTGTGAAAGAGGAAGAGGCGCGTCCGTTCGCGCAGGGGCAGGGGCTTGCCGTCGACCGCGATGCGGTCGGCGGGCGAGACGTTCAGCGCGGGCGAGGCGATGACCGCACCATTGACCGCAACGCGGCCGGCGGCGATCCAGCCCTCGGCCTCGCGGCGTGAGCAGAGCCCCGCCCGCGCCATGACCTTGGCGATGCGTTCGCCCCGTTCGCTGTCTTCGGCTGTCATTCCTGCCTCGTATGCCCGGCTTTATGCGCCGCATCCATGCGTTTATACAACGCGCGACGCGAGAGCGAATTTGGAAGGCCGGCCAAGCCGGCTGCAGGGTGATGGCCGCACCGTCTTTCATGCAGATGGCACTCGATGAGGCCCGCGCCGCGGCCGCCGCCGGCGAGGTGCCGGTCGGCTGCGTCATCGTGCGCGGCGGCGATATTGTGGCGCGTGCCGGCAACCGGACTCTGCGCGACCGCGACCCGACGGCGCATGCGGAAATTCTTGCCATCCGCGCAGCCGCGGCCTCGCTCGGCACCGAGCGGCTGATCGAATGCGACCTGCACGTTACGCTCGAGCCCTGCACGATGTGCGCGGCGGCGATGGCGTTCGCCCGCATCCGCCGGCTTTATTACGGAGCCGTGGACCCCAAGGGTGGAGCAGTGGAGAGCGGCGTGCGCTTTTTCTCCGCGCCCACCTGCCATCACCGGCCGGAGATTTACGGCGGCATTGGCGAGAGCGAGGCGGCCACGTTGCTGCGGGGGTTTTTCCAGGAACGGCGCTGAGGCGACTACAGCAGCTTGCCGAGTTTGGTCATGATCTCGTCCTTGACCGGCTCGGAGGCGCGCAGGATGGAATCGGCGCGAAAGAAGTCGAGCGCGCGGTAAGTACCGACTTTCGGCTGGATCAGGATATGTGGCGCGCCGTGCCGCAGCTTCTCGCTGACAATGGTGTGCTCCATGACGAGCACGGACGCATAGAGGCATTCCCAGGCATTCGGCAGGTCGCTGCGGTCCTCGGCCGGCGGCCCGGAAATGTCGACGGCGAGGATGATGTCGGCGCGGCCGTACAGGTGGTCGAAGGGCAGCGGATTGGTCGCGCCGCCGTCGACGAGAATGTGCTTGTCGATGACGATCGGCTGCGTCAGCCCGGGAATCGCGATCGAGGCGGCGAGCGCGCGCTTGAGCGGGCCCGAGGTGAAGGCGACCTCGCGGCGGCGATAGATGTCGGAGGCGATCACCGTCAGGGGAATCGCCAGGTCGGCGAAATCGGCCGGCACCGCATGCGGCAGAAAGTTCGCACAGAATTTCTGCGCGTCCACGAGTGTCGCGCTGCGGAAGCCGGCGGACAGGAGACTGCGCAGCTTGGTCGCGCGCGTGCCGACGAGGCGCCGCAACAGGTCGGAACGCTTGCGCGTCACGGTGACGACGTGGTCGCGGATTTCGGCGCCGCTCATGCCGGCGGCGTAGCTCGCGCCCATCAGCGCGCCGATCGACGTGCCGGCGATGGCGACCGGCGTGATGCCCATCTCGTCGAGCGCCTCGAGCACGATGACATGAGCAAGTCCGCGCGCGCCGCCGCCACCAAGCGCGAGCGCCAGCGTTTTCATCCGGCCCCCGTTCCTTGCGCGAATTCCCACGCCTTCTCGGCAAGCGGGCGGATCGCCTGCGCCCGTGCCGGGGCATTCGCGTTCGTCGCCGTTCCATCGCGCACACGGCCGACGATACCCTGCAGGATCGCGGCAAGCCGGAAGAAATTATAGGCGAGATAGATGTCGAGATACGGACGCGGATCGAGTCCCGTTCGCGCGCGGTAGGATTCGACATAGGCGGGCAAGGCCGGGATGCCGAGATGCACGAGATCGTGGCCGACGAGCGAGGCGGTGCCGGCGGCGGCCTCCGACGGTGGCATGTGCCACTGCATCAAGTGATAGGTGAAGTCGGCGAGCGGATCGCCGAGCGTCGACAATTCCCAGTCGAGCACAGCCGCGACTTTCGGCCCGTCCGCATCGATGATGAGATTGTCGAGACGATAATCACCATGCACGAGCCGGACCGGCGCGGGCGGCGGCAGATGCCGCGGCAGCCACTCGATCAGCCTGTCCATCTCGGCAATCGGCTCCGTCTCGGACGCGCGGTATTGCTTCGACCAGCGCTCCACCTGCCGCGCGACATAATTTTCGCTGCGGCCGAAATCGCCAAGCCCGATGGTGGCCGGCTCGAAACGATGCAGCCGCGCCAGTGTCTCGTTCATCGAATCGTATACCGCCGCGCGCTCGGGCGGATGCGATGGGGGCATGTCCGGTTCCCAGAACACGCGGCCCGCGACGAAGCTCATGACGTAGAAGGCCGTACCGGCGATGCTTTCATCAGTGCAATAGAGAAGCGGCGCGGCGACGGGGAAGCCCTGGCGATGCAGCGCGCTGATCACGCGATATTCGCGATCGACGGCATGCGCGGAGGGCAGGAGTTTGCCCGGCGGCTTTCGCCGCAGCACGTAACGGCCTGCCGGGGTCTCCAGCAGATAGGTCGGATTGGATTGCCCGCCCTTGAATTGCCTGACGGTGAGGGGGCCCGCGAAACCCGCGATCTGCCCGGCAAGATAGTCCTGCAGCCGCGTCACATCGAAGGCAAGCGCCGCCGGCACGTCCTTGGTGCCGGAATAGGCGGCCTGGCGATCGATCGTGCTCATGCGCGAAGATTATGGCGGCCCCCCGCGGCCATCAATCGAGATTGAGCTTCATGCCCTCATGCGTCGCGACAAAGCCGAGCCGCCCGTAGAAGCGGTGCGCGTCCTTGCGGCTCTTGTCGGTCGTGAGCTGCACCAGTGCGCAGCCGGCCGCGCGCGCCATGTCGATCGCCGCCAGCATCATGTCCTGGCCGACGCCTTCACCACGATGGCCGCCGGCCACGCGCACGGCCTCGATCTGCGCCCGCAAGGCACCGCGGCGGCTCAGGCCGTGCAGGAAAGTCAGTTGCAGCGTGCCGACGATCTCGCCCCCGCGCTCTGCAACAAGGAGCCGGTTGAACCGCGTCGTCGCCATTGCGTCGAAGGCGTCGTAATAGACCTGCGGCACGGTCTCGCCCTCGAGCGCTTCCCGCCCGCGACCGAGTTCGTCGTCGACGAGCATGCGCACGATCTCCGGCACTTCGTCGCGCCGCGCATCACGCAGGATCAGTTTCGCGGTCATGCTTTGAAGAAATTCATCATCGCCGCGGCGGTCGCATCCGGATTTTCCTCGGGCAGGAAGTGTCCGGAATCGATGGCCTGACCCGACACATCCGTCGCCCATTGCCGCCAGATGCCGAGCGGGCCGGACGCGTCGGGAATGCCGCCGGTGCCCCAGAGCGCGAGCATCGGCACCACGATCTTTCGGCCGGCGGCATGATCGATTTCGTCGTTCTTCAGGTCGGTCGTTTCTCCGGCGCGATAATCCTCGCAGGTGGCGTGGATGCGCAGCGGGTCGGAGAAGAAGGCGCGGTAATGATCGAGCGCGCGCGGATCGAAGACGGACAGGCTCTTGGACTTCGTCCAGCTCGGCATCTTCCATTCCAGATATTCGATCGGCGCCTTGGTGATCAGCAGCTCGGGCATCGGATATTTCTGCGCCATCAATTGCCAATGCCAGACCTTGACCGCGAGCGTGTGGTCCATGCGGTGCCACATTTCGTAGGTCGGAATGATGTCGAGCGTGCACAATCTGGTCAGGCGTTCGGGGTGGTCCAGCGCGAGCCGGTAGGCGACGCGGCCGCCGCGGTCATGGCCGGCAAGATGAAAGCGGACATGCCCGAGCTTTTCCATCAGCTCGATCATGACATTCGCCATCGAGCGCTTGTCGTACGGCGCGTGATCGGCGTCGGCCTCCGGGGCGATCGACCACCCATAGCCGGGCAGATCGGGAATGACCAAGGTAAAATGCTCGGCCAGTGCCGGCGCAACCCGATGCCACATCACGTTGGTTTGCGGATAGCCGTGCAGCAGGAGAAGCGGGGCGCCCTTGCCGCCGGAGCGCGCGAACATGCGCCCGATCGATGTATCGACCCAGTGCGACTCGAATCCGGGAAAGAGATCGGCGAGATCGGCCATCGTTGAATGCTCCTCGTGCCTCGCAACCCCCGCCCTTGCAGGATCAATGATCAGGTGTGGGCTTTTTCCCGCTCGATGGCGCGTTGGCCGATATCGCGGCGGCAGAAGCCCTCGGGCCAGCGGATCCTGTCGATCGCCTGATAGGCACGCGCCTGCGCCTGCGCCACGCTGTCGCCGGTCGCGCAGACATTGAGCACGCGCCCTCCGTTGCTGAGGATACGGCTTCCATCCGCTTTGGTTCCGGCGTGGAAGATCTGCACATCGGGAATGGCCGCCGCCTCATCGAGGCCTTCAATGAGCGTGCCTTTTGCATAATTGCCGGGATAGCCTTTCGCAGCCATCACCACGGTGAGCGCGGGCTTGTCATCCCAGCGCAGGTCGAAATTCTTCAGCATGCCGTCACGGGCGGCGAGGAGCGCGGGCACGAGATCGGACTTGAGCCGCAGCATCATCACCTGGCATTCGGGATCGCCGAAGCGGGTGTTGAATTCGATCAGCTTCGGGCCGTCCTTGGTGATCATCAGACCGGCGAAGAGAATGCCCTTGAAGGGCGATCCCATCGCGCTCATCGCGCGCAAGGTCGGCGCGATGATCTCGTCCATCGTGCGCCGCGTGATGTCGGGCGTCATCACTGGCGCCGGCGAGTAAGCACCCATGCCACCGGTATTCGGTCCCTGATCGTTGTCGAAGGCGCGCTTGTGATCCTGCGCCGATGCCAGCGGCAGCGCGTGCGTGCCGTCGCACAATGCGAAAAACGATGCTTCCTCGCCAATCAGACAATCCTCGATGACGACGGAAGCGCCGGCGTCGCCGAGGCCGCCGGCGAACATCATGTCCACGGCGGCGAGCGCATCGGCTTCCGCTTCCGCGACGACGACACCTTTCCCGGCCGCGAGGCCGTCCGCCTTCACCACGATCGGCGTGCCCTGCGCGCGGATATACGCCTTGGCCGATACCGCGTCGGTGAAACGCTCATACGCCGCGGTCGGGATGTTGTTGGCGCGGCAAATATCCTTGGTGAAGCCTTTCGAGCCTTCGAGGCGCGCCGCCATCCTGTTCGGCCCGAACGTCTTGATCCCCGCGGTTTCGAGGTCATCGACGATACCGGCGACCAGCGGCGCTTCCGGTCCCACCACGACGAAACCGATCCTGTTCGCCTTGCAAAACGCGATCACTGCCGCATGATCGCCGATATCGAGCGGCACAAGCTCGGCCTCCTGCGCGATCCCGGCATTGCCCGGCGCGCAATACAGGCGATCGCAGAGCGGGCTCGCGGCCATTTTCCAGGCCAGCGCGTGCTCGCGTCCGCCGGAGCCGAGAAGAAGGATGTTCATCGCGCTCTTCTCCGTGTCATGCCCGGGCTTGACCCGGGCATCCCGATGAGGGACGCAGTGCGCTCATTCGCGGAATTGCCGCGGCCAGGCCGGCAACGACGAGGGTTGTGGTGTAGCATGGGGGGCAAGCCCGGCAAGGGATTCGGATGTCGATTACGGAAGCCGCCCGCCTCAATGTTGTGGAATTGTCTGTCTCCGAGATTTCGGCGGCGCTGAAGCGCACGATCGAGGAGGGGTTCGAGCATGTGCGCGTGCGCGGCGAGCTCGGCAACGTCAAATATCACTCCAGCGGTCACATCTATCTCGACCTGAAGGACGACAAGGCCTGCCTCGCCGGCGTTGTGTGGCGGAGCGCCTCCCCGCGCATCAAGCTCAAGCTCGAAGCAGGGCTCGAAGTCGTCGCCACCGGGCGCATCACCACCTATCCCGGCCAGTCCAAATACCAGATCGTGATCGAGACGATCGAGCCGGCGGGCCTCGGCGCGCTGATGGCGCTGCTCGAAGAGCGCAAGAAGAAACTCGCGGCTGAAGGCCTGTTTGACGAGGCGCGCAAGCAGCTTCTGCCATTCCTGCCGCGCGTCATCGGCGTCGTGACCTCGCCCACCGGCGCCGTGATCCGCGATATCCTGCACCGGCTCTCCGATCGCTTTCCGCGTCAGGTTCTGGTGTGGCCGGTGCGAGTGCAAGGTGAAACCTCGGCGGCCGAAGTCGCCGCCGCCATTCGTGGCTTCAATGCATTTTCCGATGGGGGTCATCTGCCGCGTCCCGACGTGCTCATCATCGCGCGGGGTGGGGGCTCGCTCGAGGATCTGTGGTCGTTCAACGAGGAGGTCGTGCTGCGTGCGGCGGCGGAGAGTCTGATCCCGCTCATCTCCGCGATCGGGCACGAGACCGACGTAACTCTGCTCGACTTCGTTGCCGACAAGCGTGCGCCGACGCCGACGGCGGCGGCCGAAATGGCGGTGCCGGTGCGCAGCGACCTTCTCGCCCGCATCGACACGCAGGCCCGGCGGTTGCTCTCCTGCTGGATTCGCGGACAGGAGGCGCGGCGCACCGAACTGCGCGCGGCGGCGCGCGCCTTCCCGAGTCTCGACGAATTGCTGTCGGTCCCGCGCCAGCGCCTCGATGCGGCGAGTGAGCGTCTGCCGCGCGCGCTGCGCGCCAACGCGCATCTGCATCACGCGCAATTCTCGCGGCTCGTCGGGCGGCTGTCGCCGCAACTTCTCACGCGGCGGCTCAAGCATTCGCGCGACACGATTGCCGCCTTCGGCGAACGCGCGACGCGGGCGCGCCAGGTTTATCTCGCGCGGCGGGCCGACCGCCTTGATTCACTCGGCAAGCTCCTCGCTGCGTTTTCCTATCGCGGTGTGCTGGCGCGGGGCTTCGCGCTTGTGCGCGACGGTGCCGGCGCACCTGTACGCGCCGCAGCCGCGCTCGCCGCCGGAAGCCGGATCGAGATCGAATTTTCGGACGGTCGCGTCGGCGCACAGACCGATGGCGGCTCGGGCACGGCGCAGCCGGCGCCGAAGCGCCGCGGCGGCGGACCGTCGGGTCAGGGCAGCCTGTTCGGCTAGCGGACGCCGGCAGCCACCGATCAAACTTTCGCCGGTCGCGGGTTTCATGCTGGCGTCGACGCGACTATCTTGTTTTATTCGCCGGCGGTTCCCGCCGGCACAGGAGGCATCAGGGTGCTCAATCGCTTCGACCGGACCCCGCCCATGGCGGGCGAAGCAGAGGTCAAATTCATGGACGGCGACTTCCGCATCGTGCGTCCGGGCGCCTTCGTGCGCTGCGCCGTGACCGGTGTGCCCATTCCGCTCGAGGAATTGAAATACTGGAGCGTCGATCTGCAGGAGGCCTATGCCTCGCCCGAGGCGGTCATGCGCCGGCAGAAAGTCAACGCGGCAGCGCGCTCCTAGCTCTTCGTCCGCGCGGCCAGTTTGCTCTTGAACCACTGACGGATTTTCGCCTCGTCCTGAAAGACGAGCGTGACGGGAACGGCGCGCGTACGTGCCGCCAGCTTCGTCAGCGCGGGCGAACCCGACAGCCGCACGAAATCCTTCTCCGTCGTGACGGGAATGAGCGCGCCTTTGTCGCAGCGCTCGAGCAGGCGCTGCGCGTCGGCCTCGGTATAGAAATGATGATCGGGAAAACTCTCTTCGCCGATCGCCTCGATCCCGGACACCGCGAGCGTCGAAAAGAATTTCTCCGGATCGCCGATGCCGGCGAAGGCGAGCACCTTGCGTGCGGAGACGGCTTTCACCACCGCCGCGTCGGGTTGCAGCCGCGCGTTCCAGACCGGAACGCCGGCCGCCCGCGCGGCGTCGAAGGGAGCGGACGTTCCTTTCGAGCGGTCGTCGATCGCGAGCATGGCATCGATGATCGCCATCTGCGCCCGCAGCGGCGCGCGCAACGGGCCGGCCGGGAAAACGTAGCCGTTGCCGATCTCGCGCCGGCCGTCGACGACGGCGATGGCGACATCTTTGACGAGCGAGGGATTCTGCAGCCCGTCGTCCATGATGAGGACGCTTGCGCCCGCCTCGATCGCGGCATTCGCACCGGCGAGCCGGTCGGCGCAGACGATGGTCGGTGCGCGGCGTGCCAGCAGAAGCGCCTCGTCGCCGACATCGCGCGCGCTGTGCGTCACCGCATTGACCTGCACCGGACCCGGCAGGCTGCCGCCATAGCCGCGCGTCAGGAAGTAGGGACTTTCGCCGAGATCGCTCAGGAGCTTGGCCAGCGCGAGTGCGGTCGGCGTCTTGCCGGCGCCGCCGAGCGTGAAATTGCCGACGCAGACAACGGGTACGGTCACCCGTGCGCCGGTCTGCTGCAGGCGCGAAGCGGTGAGCAGCCCATAGCCGAACGCGATCGGACGCAGGAGCAGAGCGGGAAACGCGCTCTCATCCCACCAGAAAGATGGGTCACGCATGGTTTGGTCGATAGTTCAGCCGCAATTGCAGAAGATAAGGCTCAAGCTCGGAAATGGTTCGCTGCAGCGCACCGCCCAGGCGATTGACCGTGCGCCCGCCCGCCTGCGCCACCCCTTCCCGCGATGCCGGATCGCGCAGCCAGGCCCCGGTTTGTGCCACAAGCGCCTCGGCATCGGCTAGCTCGATGGCGCCGTTCGAGGCATCGAGCGCGGCATAGATTTCCGCGAAGTTCCAGACATTGGGGCCGTGCATCACCGCGCCGCCGAGCTTGATCGCCTCGATCGGATTCTGCCCGCCATGCTCGACCAGCGAGCCGCCCATGAAGACGATCGGCGCCACCGAATAGAAAAGCCCCATCTCGCCCATCGTGTCGGCGACGTAGATTTCGCTCCGCGCGTCGGGAAGCTGCTGGCGCGAGCGTACGGAGGGCATCAGGCTTGCGCGCGCCGCCAGATCGAAAATCTCGCGCCCGCGCTGCGGATGCCGCGGCGCGATGATGGTCAGCAATCCGGGCGCGCGCTGGCGCAGGCGCCGGTGCGTGTCGATCACCGCGAGCTCCTCGCCCGGATGGGTCGAGGCGGCGACAAAGGTCGGACGGTTGCCGATCGCCGTGCGCAAGGCCGCGAGCGCGGGCTGGTCGATCGGCGGCGCCGGCACATCGAGCTTGAGATTGCCGGAGACGTGAACGCGCTTGATGCCGAGCGTAGAGAAGCGTTCCGCGTCGAGCGAGGATTGCGCCACGCACAGATCGAACGGCCGCAGCACCGCCTGCGCCACGCTCGGCACGACCTTCCATTTCGTGAAGGAGCGCTCGGACAGGCGGCCGTTGATGACGATCATCGGCACGCGCTTGCGGCCGCATTCCAGGATGAGGTTCGGCCACAAATCCGATTCGATGAACAAGGCGAGATCGGGCCGCCAATGGTCGAGGAAGCGCGTCACGAAACGCTGCACGTCGAACGGCACGAATTGATGGATGACGTCGTTCGGCAACCGCTCCTTGACGAGATTGGCGGACGTGACCGTGCCGGAGGTGATGAGAATCTGGAAGCCCTGCCGGCGCAGCATCGTCACGAGCGGAAAGGTCGCCGCCAGTTCGCCGACGCTCGCGCCATGCAGCCAGATGAGCGGGCCGTCGGGGCGCTTCGCGCTGGTTTCCGCCCGCCGCTCGCCGAAACGGACCGGATGTTCCTTCTCCTTGCGCAGGCGCCGCGCCAGCAGCACGCCAAGGAGCGGCGCAGCGGCGGTGGTGAACGCCCGATAGACTCGCAGGCTGAACGGCAGTCGCTCGCCGCCCGCGCGGCCCTTTCGCCGGTTCATTCCATCCGCCAACGTCATGCAGCGATCAGCCTTTAACGCGACTCTGGCTTGCCGGATTGCGGATCGAGCAGGCGGTGCAGGTGCACGATGAAGTAGCGCATCTGCGCATTGTCGACCGTCTGCTGCGCCTTGGCCTTCCAGGCATTATAGGCGGCGGCGTAGTTCGGGTAGATGCCGACGATGTCGAGATCGGCGAGATTTTTGAATTCGATGTCGTCGATGCGCGCCAGTTCGCCGCCGAAGACAAGATGTAGAAGCTGCTGCTGCGCAACCCGTTCCGACATACGCGTCCCCGTCACCGTCAGGCAGTCGAATGGTCTTATGCGAATTCACGCTGGCGATTGCGCATGAGGCCGAGCAGCGCCTCATGTCGATCCGCCCCGGCGGCCAGGAGGGCCCCGTGGACAGGATCGTGCAAATTGTAGACCAGCAAGTCCCCGGCAAGGGTCGTCATGGCCCCTCCGGCGTCGTGCACCAAAAGATCGGCAGCCGCAAGGTCCCAGTCGCGGCCATTGACGGAAGCGAGCGCGGCATCGATGTCGCCTTGCGCGACCCGGGTCAGGCGCAGGGCGAGCGAGTGAATCTTCGGCACCTGCACGATTTCCGGGCTGAGTTCCGCAAGCCGGCTGAGATAGCTCTTCGGCCCGGCGATGCGCGCGCCCGCAAGCGAGGCGCCTTCGTTCGCCGCGATGGGAACTCCGTTGCGCGATGCGCCGCGCCCGGCGACGGCGGTGAACATTTCGTCTTCGACCGGCGCATAGACCGCGGCGGCGACCGGCCGGCCGTCCTCGACCAGCGCGGCGGAAATCGACCAGTCCGGTTCCCCGGCGATATAGGCGCGTGTGCCGTCGATCGGATCGACGATGTAGACGCGCTGCATGGAAAGGCGCGCACGGTCGTCACTGCTTTCTTCCGACAGCCAGCCGACACCGGGCGTCGACAGGCGCTCGCGCAACAACGCGTCGACGGCGATGTCTGCCTCGCTGACCGGCGAATTCTTCTCCTTGGTCCAGCTGCGCAGCGTGCCGCGAAACGTCTTCAGTGCGAGCGCGCCTGCTTCGCGCAGAGCGGCGGCAAGCTGCTGCGCCGCGGCGTCATGGTCGGTCGGCTCACTGGCCGGCAATGGTCAAACCCTCCACGCGCACCGTCGGCGCGTTGGTCACGTAGCGGAATGTCAGATCGTTCGCGGGCGCGAGCGTGCGGAACATCTCGAACAGATGCCCGGCGATGGTGATCTCGCTCACCGGATAGGTGAGCTTGCCATTCTCGATCCAGAAACCGGCCGCGCCGCGGCTGTAATCGCCGGTGACGAGATTAACGCCCGAACCGATCAGGTCGGTGACGTACAAGCCTTCGCCGGTCTCGGCGATCATCTGCTCCGGTGACATCGTGCCGGGCTCGAGATGCAGGTTGCTCGGACCCGGCGAGGGCGGGGACGACACGCCGCGCTGGGCATGACCGGTGGTCTTGAGGTCGAGCTCGCGCGCGGTGGCGCTGTCGAGGAACCACGACGTCAGGACGCCGTCGTCGACAACCCTCATCTTCGCGACCTTGACTCCTTCGCCGTCGAAAGGATGCGAGCGCAGGCCGCGCTTGCGCAGCGGATCGTCGACAATGCGGATGCCGTGCGCAAACAGCCGCTCGCCGCGCTTGTCCTTGAGGAAACTGGTCTTGCGCGCGACCGACGCGCCATTGGCAGCGCTGGCAAGATGGCCGACGAGCGAACTTGCGACGCGCGGCTCGAAGATCACCGGCACGCGCTTGGTCGCGACCTTGCGCGGGTTGAGGCGGCGCGCCGTGCGCTCCCCCGCCGTGCGTCCGACTGCTTGCGCCGTTTCGAGATCGGCGGCGTGCAGGGCGGACGAATAATCGTAGTCGCGCTCCATGCCGGTGCCCTCGCCGACGATGGCCATCGCCGACACGCTGTGGCGCGAACTCAGATAGGCGCCGGAAAATCCCTCGCTGGTGACAAGCACGAGGCCGCCGATGCCGGCCGATGCCGAGGCGCCGCCCGATTTGCTCACGCCCTTGACGGCGAGCGCCGCGCTCTCGGCCTCGCGCGCCATCGTTTCCAGCGCCGAGACGTCCGGGATTTCCGGATCGACGAGATCGAGATCGGGAAACTCGCGCGCGAGCAAGTCGCGATCGGCGAGGCCGGCGTAACGGTCCTCCGGCGCGACGCGCGCCATGGCGACGGCGCGCTCGGCCAGCGCCTTCGCGTCGGCCTTGCCCATGTCGTTCGTGGACACGACCGCCTGCTTGCGGCCGACAAAGACGCGCAGGCCGAGATCGTCGTTTTCCGCGCGTTCGGATTCCTCCAGCGCGCCGTCCCGCACCTCGATACCGAGCGACACCGAGCGCACCGCCACCGCGTCGGCGGCGTCGGCGCCCGCCGCACGGGCAGCAGCGACGAGACGTTCAGCCAGATTTTTCAGGCCGGATTGGTCGAGAAGGTCGGACATTGATGATGCCGATTTAGGGGTCGCCGACGGGCATGACAAGGCAATCGTTGCAGGCATGGCCCAAATCGGGCGCGGTCGAGCAAGGTTACGTCAAGCATGTGAAGCGGTGATGGCGGAGCAACGCGCGATTAACCAGCCTCATTAAGCGGATTCCGAAACCTCTCTGGCAGTATCGTGGCCATAACGGACGAAAAGTCCGACGGGGAGCTTGTTTTCGAGGCGTCAAATGGAAGCCGGCGGGACCACACCTGCCGGGTCGGGCCGCACGTTGCGGCTCGACCCCTTCGCGCTGCCTGTTCGCTTTCCGGCACGGGATGCCGTTGCGGACGGGCATGTTCGTCAGGTTGAGATCGATCGCGAACGCGTCGTCCTTCGGCGCGCGGTGCGCGGTATTCGCATGAAGGTCGGGGTGCCGGTCTCCTCGTTTCGCGGCGTGACGCTGCGGATCGCGGGCGACGACGGTGAACCCGCAGCTGTTGCGGTGACGCTCGATCACCGCGATGCCGCTCTCTCCATTCCGTTGCTGATCACGTCCGACGACAGCGAAGTGTTGGCGATCTGGAAAGCCTGGAGCCGCGTGCTGCGGTTGCCGCTTCTCCTCGCCGATCGTGACGGCGTGGTGCAGGAACCGTTTCCGCGCATGGGCGACGTCGCGCTGGAGAAAACCCAGCTGCGCCGGCGGCGGCGCGGCGCGATCAAGCGCCGGCGGCCGTCAATCTTGATGCGGCGGCGGCCGGGGCGTTCGCTCGAAGATGCCGACGTGCATCGCGGCGAGCGCGAGATCATCGCCCGCACCTGACGCGTCAGCCGCGCAAAGCGGCGTCGAGCAGCAACGCAGCGAACAGGATCAGTCCGGCGTCGCGGTTTGACTTGAACAGCCGCAGGCACAGCGCCGGATCGCCGATATCGATGCGCCGGATCTGCCTGACGAGATGCGCCGCGAAAGCGGCGAGGCCGAGCGCGAACCAGACACGCGCGCCGGCAAGAAAGCCGGCCGCCCCGATCAGGACGACAGCGAGCGCATAGAAGATCGTCAGCGCGAGCCGCGTATTGTCGGCAAACAGCAGAGCCGTCGATTTGATGCCGATGAGCGCATCATCCTCGCGATCCTGATGCGCATAGATCGTGTCATACGCGATCACCCACGCGATCGATCCGGCATAGAGCAGAATTGCGGGCGCATCGAGCCGGCCGAATTGCGCCGCCCACCCCATCAGCGCGCCCCAGGAGAAGGCAAGGCCAAGCCCGATCTGCGGCCAGTAGGTGAAGCGCTTGAGAAAGGGATAGATCGCCACGGTGAGCAGCGAAGCGAGCCCGGTGGCGATGGCAAACCAGTTGAACTGCACAAGCACGAGCAGCCCGACCAGCGCCTGCAGCAGAAGAAAGATCGCCGCCTGCGTGGGCGTGACTTGTCCTGAGGGAATTGGCCGCGAGCGCGTGCGTTCCACCCGCGCATCGAGATCGCGATCGACGAGATCGTTCCAGGTGCAGCCGGCGCCGCGCATCGCCACGGCGCCGATCGCGAACAGGATGATGTGCCAGACATTGGGCGTGCGCTCGTGCGCCGCGACGGTCGCAAGCGCCGACGACCACCAGCACGGCAGGAGCAGAAGCCAGGAACCGATCGGCCGGTCGGCGCGCGCAAGGCGCAGATACGGGCGGACGAAGGCGGGGGCGCGGCTGTCGACCCAATTCCCGGTCGCATCCGCGACGCGGCCGGGGACGTCGCTCATCGCGCCAGCGGATTGCCGGTGAGGGTGTCGAACGTACCCTGGCCGGTCCGGGTATTGGTCGAGTCAGGGATGCGGGCCCCGCCGCCAAGCGCGTCGCTCAGACTCGGCGCGGCACCGGGTCCCGGCCGCGCGCCGTTGCACACCTGATCGCGGATCTGAACCGTCTTGGCGTGGTTGGCCTTCATGACTTTCACCGCGTCGGCGGGAATGCCGCACCAGACGCTGTTCTTGTCGACGAACTGCACGACCTTGGCCTCGGCGGCGGCGAAACTCTTGAACGCCTGGCACGCTTCCGGCTGGGTGAGCTTGCGTTTCGACGGGTCGCCTTTGAGCACGGCCGCGCGTTTTTCCGCCTCCTGGCGCAACGGAAGGAACTCATTGAAGCAAGGGGGCATCTGCCCCTGCGGCGCGGCCGAGGCCTGGCCTTGCGGCGGAGCGGCCGGGC
>CAZSAW010000238.1:0-4688 GCA_964604745.1 uncultured Hyphomicrobiales bacterium | reverse complement strand
TCGCTTCTGCTCGCAGCAGGCGAAAAGGACCTGCGGTTCGCGCTTCCGAACGCCCGTATCATGGTACATCAGCCGTCCGGCGGCTTTCAGGGCCAGGCGACGGACATCATGCTCCATGCCCAGGAAATCCTGAACCTGAAGAAGCGCTTGAACGAGATTTACATGAAGCATACAGGGCAGCCTCTGAAGAAGATCGAGGACGCCCTGGAGCGCGATTATTTCCTCACCGCCGAGGCGGCCAGGGACTTCGGCCTTGTCGACAAGGTCATCGACAAACGTCTTGAAGACCCGCTGGCCAAGCCCGTTTAAAAATTCAACCCTGACTAAGCGGTCGGGGCCCTTGTTATCGTTAATAGAATCTTGATTGTCTGGCCCTTAGCATGCTTCGTTAGCCTCAGGCTAAGCCTGGGCGGAAAAGCGAAGGATTTGAAGGGGGGCTGTGTTGGCGAGGTGACGGCTTTTAAAGCCGCCCGGTGCTAGTGTGACGGTGCAATAACGGGCGCTCCGGCGTTCGTGTTGGGACGGAGAATGGAATGAGCAAAGTCGGCACGAGCGATTCAAAAAACACCCTCTACTGCTCGTTCTGCGGCAAGAGCCAGCACGAAGTGCGCAAGCTCATCGCCGGGCCCACCGTCTTCATTTGCGATGAATGCGTCGAACTGTGCATGGACATCATCCGCGAGGAGAGCAAATCCTCGCTGGTGAAGTCGCGCGACGGCATTCCGACGCCGAAGGAGATCCGCAAGGTTCTCGATGATTACGTGATCGGTCAGGATCACGCCAAGAAGGTGCTGTCGGTCGCCGTCCACAATCACTACAAGCGGCTCAATCATCAGACTAAGCACAACGACGTCGAACTCGCGAAGTCGAACATCCTGCTGATCGGGCCGACCGGCTCGGGCAAGACGCTGCTCGCGCAGACGCTCGCGCGTATCCTCGACGTGCCATTCACGATGGCCGACGCGACGACGCTGACCGAAGCCGGTTACGTCGGTGAGGACGTCGAGAACATCATTCTCAAGCTGCTGCAGTCGGCCGACTACAACGTCGAGCGCGCGCAGCGCGGCATCGTCTATATCGACGAAATCGACAAGATTTCGCGCAAGTCCGACAATCCCTCGATCACGCGTGACGTCTCGGGCGAGGGCGTGCAGCAGGCGCTGCTGAAGATCATGGAAGGCACGATCGCTTCCGTGCCTCCACAGGGCGGCCGCAAGCATCCGCAGCAGGAATTCCTGCAGGTCGACACGACGAATATCCTGTTCGTCTGCGGCGGCGCGTTTGCCGGCCTCGAGAAGATCATCTCGGCGCGCGGCCGGTCTACGTCGATCGGTTTCGGCGCCAAGGTGCTCGCGCCCGAGGATCGCAAGGCGGGCGAGATTTTCCGCAACGTCGAGCCCGAAGACCTGCTCAAGTACGGTCTCATTCCGGAATTCGTCGGTCGCCTGCCGGTGGTCGCGACGCTGGAAGATCTCGACGAGGCTTCGCTGAAGAAGATCCTCACCGAGCCGAAGAACGCGCTGGTGAAGCAGTATCAGCGCCTGTTCGAGATGGAATCGATCGACCTGACGCTGGCCGAAGAGGCGCTGGGGGCGATCGCGCGCAAGGCGATCGACCGCAAGACCGGCGCCCGCGGGCTCCGGTCGATCATGGAGGGCATCCTGCTCGACACCATGTTCGACCTGCCGAGCCTCGAAGGCGTCGAGGAGGTCGTGATCTCCAAGGAAGTCGTCGAAGGCACGGCGCGGCCACTCTACATCTACGCCGATCGCGCCGGCGATGCCGAAGCGAGCGCTTGAGGCTGGCGTTTTGGCCCAGGCGCAAGCACCCGGAGCGCGGCTCATTTACGCCTTTTGCCGCGTTTACTTGACACTACCCCCCTTGAGCGCCACGTAGGGGGAGCGAACAGATAGCGTACGAAGTGCGTCCATCTCTTCCGGCAGGGTTCGTACTGAACCTCTCTCGCGCAAGGCCAGGAGCCACGGCCCTGCACCCTGTCTGGATCATCGGCACTCATCGAGGCGGTGCAGGTTTCGCAGGCTTCGGTCGAGGGGCACAACAATAAGGACTTCGGGCCTATGACCAATCCCAAACCACGCCCGCCACTCATCCCCGGCGAAACCCGGGCCTATCCGGTTCTCCCGCTTCGCGACATCGTCGTCTTCCCGCACATGATCGTGCCGCTCTTCGTCGGCCGCGAGAAGTCGATCAAGGCGCTGGAAGAGGTGATGAAGTCGGACACCTTCATCCTGCTGGCCACGCAGAAGAACGCTTCCGACGACGATCCAGCGACCGGCGCGATTTTCGAGGTCGGTACGCTCGCGAGCGTCCTGCAATTGCTGAAGCTGCCCGACGGCACCGTGAAGGTGCTGGTCGAAGGTGCACAGCGCGCCAAGGTGCTGCGCTATACGGACCGCGCCGAGTATTACGAAGCCGACGCGGTCGTGCTTGACGACAATCTCGGCGAACAGGTCGAGGTGGAGGCGCTCGCACGCTCCGTTGTCACCGAATTTGAAAACTATGTGAAGCTGAACAAGAAGGTGTCGCCCGAAGTCGTCGGCGTGGTCCAGCAGATCGAGGACTATACCAAGCTCGCCGACACCATTGCTTCGCATCTCGCGGTCAAGATTCCCGACAAGCAGGCCATCCTGGAAACGATCAGCGTTCCGGAGCGGCTCGAAAAGGTGCTCGGGCTCATGGAGAGCGAAATCTCCGTGCTGCAGGTCGAGAAGCGTATTCGTACGCGCGTGAAGCGTCAGATGGAGAAGACGCAGCGCGAATATTACCTCAACGAGCAGATGAAGGCGATCCAGAAGGAGCTTGGTGACGAGGAGGGCAAGGACGAACTTGCCGAACTCGAAGACAAGATCAAGAAGACCAAGCTCTCCAAGGAAGCGCGCGAGAAGGCGACGCACGAGCTCAAGAAACTGCGGCAGATGTCACCGATGTCCGCCGAAGCAACAGTCGTGCGCAACTATCTCGACTGGCTCCTGTCGATCCCCTGGAACAAGAAGTCC
Source organism: uncultured Hyphomicrobiales bacterium (assembly GCA_964604745.1). Taxonomy (GTDB): domain Bacteria; phylum Pseudomonadota; class Alphaproteobacteria; order Rhizobiales; family Xanthobacteraceae; genus Pseudorhodoplanes. The sequence continues at coordinate 1,671 of CAZSAW010000238.1, read as the reverse complement.
AAGGTCAAGAAAGATCTCAAGCTCGCGCAGGATATTCTCGATCACGATCATCATGGCCTCGAGAAGGTCAAGGATCGCATTGTTGAATATCTCGCCGTGCAGCAGCGCGCCAACAAGCTGACCGGCCCGATCCTCTGCCTCGTCGGTCCTCCCGGCGTGGGCAAGACCTCGCTCGGCAAGTCGATCGCGAAAGCGACCGGCCGCGAGTTCGTGCGCGTGTCGCTCGGCGGTGTGCGTGACGAAGCTGAAATCCGCGGCCACCGGCGCACCTATATCGGCTCGATGCCGGGCAAGATCATCCAGTCGATGCGGAAGGCAAAGTCGTCGAATCCGCTTTTCCTGCTCGACGAGATCGACAAGATGGGCGCCGATTTCCGCGGCGATCCGTCTTCAGCCCTGCTCGAAGTGCTCGACCCTGAGCAGAACCACACCTTCAACGATCACTACCTCGAGGTCGATTACGACCTGTCGAACGTGATGTTTGTGACGACGGCGAACACGCTCAACATTCCGCCGCCGCTCATGGACCGCATGGAGATCATCCGTATCGCGGGCTACACCGAAGAGGAAAAGGTGGAGATCGCGCGCAAGCACCTGATCCCGAACGCGATCGCCAAGCACGGTCTCAAGGCCGGCGAATGGACGATCGACAATGAAGCTCTGCTCACCGTCATCCGCCGCTATACGCGGGAGGCCGGCGTGCGCAATCTCGAGCGCGAATTGTCGAGCCTCGTTCGCAAGGCGGTGAAGGAGCTGATCATCTCCAAGAAGAAGTCCGTGCAGGTCGATGCGAAGGCGTTGTCCGACTATCTGGGCGTGCCGAAATATCGCTACGGCGAAATCGAGGCCGAGGACCAGATCGGCGTAGTTACCGGCCTGGCCTGGACCGACGTGGGTGGTGAGCTTCTCACCATCGAAGGCGCGATGATGCCCGGCAAGGGCAGGATGACCGTCACCGGCAACCTGCGCGACGTGATGAAGGAATCGATCTCGGCGGCGGCATCCTATGTCCGCTCGCGCGCGGTCGCCTTCGGCATCGAGCCGCCTCTTTTCGACAAGCGCGACATCCACGTGCACGTGCCGGAGGGGGCGACCCCGAAAGATGGCCCATCCGCCGGCGTCGCCATGGTCACCGCCATCATCTCGACCATGACCGGCATCCCGGTGCGCAAGGACGTCGCCATGACCGGCGAGATCACTCTGCGTGGCCGCGTGTTACCAATCGGCGGACTGAAGGAGAAGCTACTCGCCGCGCTCCGCGGCGGCATCAAGACGGTGCTGATCCCGGAAGAGAACGCCAAGGACCTTGCCGACATCTCCGACAGCGTGAAAAGCGGCTTGGAGATCGTCCCGGTGTCCCGGATGGATGAGGTTCTGGCGCGCGCGCTGGTGCGGCCGCCTGAGCCGATCACATGGGACGAAAAGCCCGTGGCGGCGACGGTCGATGCTCCCGTCGAGGATGACAACGCCGGTCTTACGGCGCACTGACGCTTCGTCGGGGCGGCTCTGGTTTCGGACGGCGGCGCTCCGGCGCCGCCGTTTCGTTGTCGGCGCGAAGACGCAGGGCCCGGCGCTTGCCGGGGCGCATCCGCGGCGATATGGAGGCGAGGGGGCGGTTAGCTCAGCTGGTAGAGCATCTCGTTTACACCGAGAGGGTCGGCGGTTCGAGCC
>CAZSAW010000237.1:0-12196 GCA_964604745.1 uncultured Hyphomicrobiales bacterium | reverse complement strand
CCGCGATCGAGCAATTGCTGCTGTCCGCCGGTCCAGGCCGGATGCGACTTCGGATCGATGTCGAGATTCATCGTGTCGCCTTCCTTGCCCCACGTGGTGCGGGTGGTGAATTCCGTGCCATCGGTCAGGACGACCCTGATGGTGTGATATTTCGGATGGATGTCGGCTTTCATGACGTGCTCTCCGCGCAGGCGCAGCCCGCGCTCGTGACGGCTGATGTTCCAGAGATTGGCGGGGTCTATACAGCACCCGCGCCGGGGGCACAAGCCGGGCGGACCGGGCGGCTTGCCTTCCCTTGGCCCACGCGGCATCTCAGGGGGTGGGCGACGCGTGGCCGGCGGGCCCCCAGTGGGCGACCCGAACGGATGTTTTTCAAAGGTTGCGAGCGCGCGCCATGAATCCCCCAACACCAGCCGCTGTTGAAGGCGAGGCTCGCCGCGCGCGCCTGCGTCCGCTTGTTCTGTTGATCCCTTACGTCATGCGCTACCGGCTGCGCGCGCTGGCCGCGCTGGGCGCTCTGGTCGCAGCCGCGCTCGCAACGCTTGCGGTGCCGATCGCCGTGCGCCGCATGATCGATTTCGGATTTTCCGCCGAACGCGCGCTGATCGACAATTACTTCCTCGCCATGCTCGGCGTCGTCACCGTTCTCGCCGCCGCGAGCGCACTGCGATTCTACCTCGTGACGACGCTCGGCGAGCGCATCGTTGCCGATCTGCGGGCGGAAGTTTTCGGCCATGTCGTCTCGCTGTCGCCGGATTTCTTCGACCGCTCGCAGACCGGCGAGATCATGTCGCGCCTCACCGCCGACACGACGCAGGTGAAGGCGGCGGTGGGTTCCTCCGTTTCCGTCGCATTGCGCAACCTCGTTCTGTTTGTCGGCGCCGGCGCAATGATGGTGGCCACGAGCCCGCGTCTGTCGGGTTTCGTGCTCGCTGCGATCCCCGTCATTGTCCTGCCGCTCGTCGCCTTCGGCCGCGCGGTGCGCCGCCGCTCACGGCTCGCGCAGGATTCGCTCGCCGATGCGTCCGCCTACGCCGCCGAATTCATCTCCGGCGTTCGCATCCTGCAGGCCTTCACCAACGAGCCGATGGTGCGCGGCCGTTTTGCCGCCGCCGTAGATGCCGCCTTCGATGCGGCGCGGCGCTCGACCTTTGCGCGCGCCTTCCTCACCGCGATCGCCATCTTTCTTGTCTTTGCCAGCGTCGTGCTCGTACTCTGGATCGGCGCACAGGATGTGCTGGCCGATCGCATGACGCCGGGCCAGCTCAGCCAGTTCGTGCTGTATGCGGTGTTTGCCGCCGGCGGATTGGGCGAATTGAGCCAGGTTTGGGGCGAAGTCTCGCAAGCCTCCGGCGCCGCCGAGCGGCTGTTCGAAATTCTGAGAGTAAAGCCGGCGGTGACCGCGCCGCTCCATGCGCGGGCGCTCACCGAGCCGGTGCGCGGCGAAGTGGTTTTCGAGCATGTGCGATTTTCATTTCCGACCCGGTCCGACGTCTCGGCGCTCGATGGAATCTCGTTCCGCGTGCGCCCCGGAGAAAAGGTCGCGATCGTCGGTCCGTCCGGCGCGGGCAAAAGTACCGTCTTCCATCTGCTGCTTCGCTTCTATGATCCATCCGAAGGCGTGGTGACGTTCGACGGAGTGCCGCTCAACGAGCTCGATCCGGCCGCGTTGCGGCGGCATATCGCGCTCGTGCCGCAGGAGACCGCGATCTTTACCGCATCGATCAAGGACAATATCCGCTTCGGCCGGCCCGGCGCTGATGACGCGGAAATCGAACGCGCGGCGGAGATGGCCGCTGCCGATGAATTCATTCGCCGTCTGCCGCAGGGCTACGACACCGCCGTCGGCGAGCGCGGCATGACGTTGTCCGGCGGCGAACGCCAGCGCATCGCCATCGCGCGCGCGATCCTTCGCAACGCGCCGCTGCTGCTGCTCGACGAGGCGACGTCAGCGCTCGACGCGCAAAGCGAGACACTGGTGCAGGCCGCGCTCGAACGGCTGATGAAAGATCGTACGACGCTCGTCATCGCGCATCGCCTCGCCACGGTTCTTTCGTGCGACCGCATTCTCGTGATGGACAAGGGGCGCATTGTCGAAGAGGGAACGCACGAACGCTTGGTCGCAACCGGCGGCCTTTATGCGCGTCTCGCCAATCTGCAATTCCAGAACGGTGATCGGGTAGGGGCGTGATGCCGCGTGCCGGCCGGTTTTCCGCCATCGTTCGTCCGCGGCGCAGCCATCGATCGATGTGAGCTTTCTCTCTCGGTGGGATTCGAGGGAGGAATTGATGCGACGGTCATTGCCTCATTGGCTTCTTGCGCTCGTCTTCTTTTTCGCGACAGCCGGCGTTGCGGCAGCGGACACGCCCGGTGGCATGCGGCTGTCCGGCCCGGTCGTGCACAACAATCTCGCAGTCTATTTCGTGCATGGCGCGTCGACGCCGGATGCGGTGCCGCTAACGCTCGAAGAGGCGATGGTGCGCGGCCTCGTGCAGGTGCACGAGACGAGCAAGGTCAATCAGCTCGAGATCGAGAACAATGGCGAGCGCGAGGTGTTCGTGCAGTCGGGCGACATCGTCAAAGGTGGGCAGCAGGATCGCGTGTTGATGGTCAGCCTCGTCCTGCCGCCGCGATCGGGCCGCTTGCCGATCGCGTCGTTCTGCGTCGAGCAGGGGCGCTGGTCGGCGCGCGGGCGCGAGAGCGCCAAGCAATTCTCCAGCGCCGGGTCCGCTGTTCCGTCGCGCGAGATGAAGCTCGCGATGTCGGCGCCGATGCCGGTTCTCGCGGAGAGCGGCCTGAACGGCGCATTGGCATTCGCCGAAACGAGCAGGCGCCAGAAAGCGATCTGGGACAACGTGAAGACGGCGCAAGATCGTCTCTCGCGCAATATCGGCCAGACTGTCACCGCGCCGAAATCCGAATCGAGCCTGCAGCTTGCGCTGGAGAATGAAAAGCTCGTGGTGGAACAGGACAAATATGTTGAGTCGCTTAAGGGTGCCGGCGAACGCGACGGCGATATCGTCGGTTACGTGCTGGCGGTGAACGGGCGCGTGAGCAGCGGCGACGTCTACGCGTCGAATGCGTTGTTCCGGAAGATGTGGCCCAAGCTTCTGAAAGCGGGTGCGATCGAGGCGATCGGCAAGAAGGACGAGGGCGCGGCCAAGGCCCCGTCAGTCGACGCCGTGACGGCCTTCCTCAAAACCGCCGATGATGGCAAGGCGAGCGAGCGTGCCTTGACGGGCGGTGTGCGGCTGACGACACACGACAGCGATCAGGCGTACCTGTTCGAAACGAGCAGTGGCAGCGCCTGGGTCCATCGCAATTACCTCGCGAAGTAACGCGGGCGCGCGGCCGCTTCTGCCCGCCCAGCGGAAGCGGTCATGATTGCGATTGCCAGCGCATCCGGAAGATGGGACGGCCCGACAGCGTGTTGATGCTCTCGCCGGCGAAGACAAAACCCTCTCGGCGGTAAAAGGCGAGTGCCCGGGCGTTATCCTGGTTGACGTCGAGGTGAAGGCTGCCGGGCGCGATGCGTTTGGCCTCGGCCATGAGCTGCGTTGCTGCGCTCGTGCCCCAATATTCGGGTGCGACGACGATCTGATCGAGTTCGCCGCTTTCCGGATCGACGGTAACGAAGCCGGCGGGCCGTCCGTTCATCTCCGCGAGAACGATCGTGCAGCTTGGCACGAGCTCCTCGCGCCAGCGTTTCCGCCACCATGCGAGACGCTCGGCGAAATCGATGTCGGGATAGGCGTGCTGCCAGGTCCGCTGCCAGAGTGCGATCGCCGCCCCCTCGTCGGCGGCCGTGTAGCGGCGCAGGACAACCTCCGGCCTCACCGCTCGGTCAGCTTGAGCTCGATGCGGCGGTTACGCCGATAGGCATCCTCGTTCTGCGCCGGATCGAGCGGCTGGAATTCGCCGAAGCCGGCAGCGACGAGTCGCTGGGGCGAGACGCCCTTGCTGATCAGGTATTGCACGACGGCGATCGCGCGCGCCGACGACAATTCCCAGTTCGAGGGAAATTGCGGGCTGGCGATAGGACGCATGTCGGTATGTCCGTCGACACGCAGGACCCAGCCGATGTCGGAAGGGATCTGCTTTTCGAGATCGAGCAGGGCGGAGGCGAGCTTGTCGATTTCGATCCGGCCTTCCGGTTTCAGCACCGCCTGACCGGCATCGAAGAACACTTCGGACTGGAACACGAAGCGATCGCCGACCACGCGGATGTCAGGCCTGGTGCCGAGAATGGCCCGCAGGCGGCCGAAAAAGTCCGACCGATAGCGCGACAATTCCTGCACGCGCTGCGCCAGTGCGACATTGAGGCGCTGGCCCAGATCGGCGATGCGCGTCTGCGATTCCTTGTCGCGCTTCTCCGACGCGTCGAGCGCCTCCTCCAGCGCGGCCAGCTGCCGGCGCATGGCGCTGATCTGCTGACCGAGAAGATCGACCTGCGCGAGCGCACGCGCGGAAATCTGCTTCTCATTGTCGAGCTTGGAGGACAATTCGGCGGCCTGTCCCTGCGCGCTCGCGGCTCCGCTGCCGGCGCCTTCATAGAGATTCTTGTAACGGTCGCGTTCCCCTTCGGCGGTTGCCAGCGTCGAGCGCAACGTCGCAATCGTATCCTCGAGGCTGACCTTGCCGGTCTTTTCCAGCTGCAGGAGTTCGGTCAGCTGCGCGATCTGCGCATTGAGGCGCGAGAGTGCCGTATCCTTGCCGCTCATCTCCTGCGTCAGGAAGAACTGCACCAACGCAAAGATGGTGAGGAGGAAAATGACGCTGAGCACCAGCGTCGACAACGCATCGACGAAACCCGGCCAATAGTCGATGCCGCGTTCACGGCGCGTGCGGGCGAGCGCCATGTCAGGTCTTTTCCTTGGCGAGGCGTTCGAGCACGCGGCGGATCTCTTCCTGCTGCTCGGCCTGCGAATCCGCCCATTCGCGGATCATCTGCTGCTCGGTGCGCATGTGCTGCACGAGACCCTGGATCGCTTCGGCGAGATTGGCCATCGCCGCGGTCGCTGCCTTGTTCGATCCCGCTTCGCCGATCACGTCCTTGAGCCGTTCGATGGCGCCGCGCAGGTCGCCAGGCAATTCCGCACCGGCCACGCCGGCTTGCGCGGCTTCACCGCCGATGTCGCGCACAGTGGTCGAAAGCCAGTCTTCGAGGTCGATATAGAAGCGGTTTTGCGCCTGTCCGGCCTGCAGATCGAGGAAGCCGAGCACCAGCGAACCGGCAAGACCGAACAGCGATGACGAAAACGAAATGCCCATGCCGCCAAGCGGCGCGGCAAGCCCATCGCGCAGAGTATCGAAAACCGATCCGGCGTCGCCGCCCGGCCGCAGTGTTTCGATCACGTGGCCGACGGAGCCGACGGTTTCGATCAGACCCCAGAAGGTGCCAAGGAGGCCGAGGAAAACCAGCAGGCCCGTCATGTAGCGCAGCAGGTCGCGCGCTTCATCGAGACGTGTGGCGATGGAATCGAGAATGCCGCGCATCATCTGCGCCGACATCGCCATGCGGCCGACGCGGTCGCCGAGAATCGAAGCCATCGGTGCGAGCAGAACCGGCGGACGCTCGACGGCGATACCGGGATCGGCGAGACGAAATCCGTTCACCCATGCAACTTCCGGGAACAAGCGGATCACCTGGCGGAAGGCGAACAGGACGCCAATCACCAGCACGCCGACGATCACGGCGTTCAGTCCCGGATTGGCGAGGAAGGCGACCCAGATCTGCTTGTTGAGGATGACGACGAGCAAGCCGCAGAGGATCAGAAAGACCAGCATCCGCACGAGGAAGATGCGCGGCGAGGACAATTTGAACGGGTCCATTTCGCGTGCCATGGGGCGTCCTGCGCTCGTTTCATCGCCAAAGCTTGCCCTCAATATGGCACAGGAACGGCGAAATGGAACGGCGGTCGTTTTCGGCGCGCCACGAGATTGTCACACGCTCTTGAGCGCGTGCAGCAATTCCCGATGCATGGTTTCATTACCGGCGAGAATATCCTTCTTGGCCGTCGTGGCCTCGTGGCCGTTGAGATCGCTGACAAAACCGCCCGCCTCGCGCACGAGCAGGAGTCCGGCGGCGATGTCCCACGCGGAGAGGTTGCGCTCCCAGTATGCGTCGAAGCGTCCAGCCGCGACGTAAGCGAGATCGAGCGCCGCCGCCCCGAACCGTCGCAGCCCTGCGACCTTATCCTGGATCACGCTGAACTCACGCCGGAACAGGTCAAGGTCGCCGCGGCCGTGATGCGGCAGACCGCAGGCGATCACGGCCTGATCGAGCCGTTGCCGGCCGGCGACACGGATGCGCCGGTCGTTGAGGAACGCGCCCTTGCCGCGCTCCGCGATGAACATGTCATCGGTCGCGGGATTATAGATGAGGCCGGCGACGATTACGCCTTCGCGCTCGAGACCGATCGAAATCGCAAAGTGTGGAATGCCGTGCAGAAAATTCGTTGTGCCGTCGAGCGGATCGACGAACCAGGTGTGCGACTTGTCCGAGCCCTCGATCTGCCCGCCTTCCTCGCCGCAAAAGCTGTAACCCGGCCGCGCGGTCATCAGCTCCTCTTTCAGGATGCTTTCGGCGCGGTGGTCTGCGGCGCTGACGAAATTCGCCGGCCCTTTGAGCGAGACCTGAAGATTCTCAAGCTCACCGAAATCGCGCTTGAGGCCGCGCGCGGCTTTCTGCGCGGCCTTGATCATCACATTGAGAAGGGCGGAGCGGACCATCGAACGGCGCGATGTCAGTCTGCGCGGCGGATGTACGCGACCTCATTGGTGTCGACGATGACTTTCTCGCCGGCAACGACAAAGGGCGGCACCATCAGCCGCAATCCGTTTTCAAGCCGAGCGGGCTTGTAGGATGAGGCCGCGGTCTGTCCCTTCACGACCGGATCGGCTTCGACCACCTCAAGCACGACCTGATCCGGCAGCCTGATGCTGATCGGGCGCTCCTCGTGCATCTCCAGCGTCACGGTCATGCCGTCCTGGAGGAATGCCGCGCGCTCGCCGACGAAATCCTCGGGCAGTTCGGTCTGTTCGTAGGTGTCGGTATCCATGAAGACGAGGCTGTCGCCCTGCTTGTAGAGGAACTGAAAGTCCTTTTGCTCGAGGCGCGCGCGCTCGACGCGCTCGTCGGAGCCGAAGCGGTTGTTGAGCTTGCGCCCGTCGATCAGGTTCTTCAGTTCGACCTGATTATAGGCCGGGCCCTTGCCGGGCTTGACGGCCATGGTCTTCACCGCGACCCAGAGCGAGTTCTGATATTCGATGACCATACCCGGACGGATTTCATTGCCATTGATCTTGGCCATGGGTGTCTGCTGCTTTCGGGATTGAAGGTTTCGGGCGCTGATGTGCCCGGCGACGGCAGCGCCGTCAAGAGCGCGAGCGCGAGGCGGTGAGGGCGTCGAGCCAGGGCTTGGCCGCCTTCTGCGCGTCGGCCTGCATCTGCGGCGATTGCTTGCGCACGAAGTCGTCGAGCCAGAGATCGGTTTCGCCACCGGCCTTCGAGATGATGTGCCACTTTGCCGCCTGAAGCGGATCGGCCGGGAGGCCGCGGCCGGACGCAAAAATCCGTGCGATCCGGTTCTGGGCGATCGGGCTGCCCCGCTGTGCGGCCTTGAGCAGAAGTTTGGCGGCGCCGGCCTCGTCCTGTGCAACGCCGGTGCCGTTATAAAGCATGATCGCGTATTCGACCTCGGCGTCGTTATTGCCTGCGAGCATCGACGCCGCGAGCAGCTTCGCCGCTTCGTTCATGTCCTTGGTGACGCCGCGGCCTTCCTTGTAAAGCGTGGCCAGCGCGTATTGTGCTTCCGGATTGCCGGCATCGGCGGCGGCGCGGAACAATTGTGCCGCGCGCGAAAAGTCCTGCGGAAAGACCTGACCCTCGAGATAAAGCAACGCAAGGTTATACGCCGCCGCCGGGTGACCAAGCTTTGCCGCCGCGGCGAAAAGTTTCGCGCTTTCCTCGCGGTTCGGCGGCCCGCCACGGCCGACGAGCCGAAGCATTGCGAGCGAGAACATGGCGGCAGGATCGCCCCGATCGACCGCAAGCTTGTACCACTCGACCGCCTTCGCATCGTCTTTCGCGATTCCGAGCCCGTTGGCATACAGCTCGCCGATCAGCGTCATCGCTTTGGGATCGTTCTTGTCCTGCGCCTGTTTCGTGGCGAGGTGAAAGGCGGTGAGGTAATAGCCGCGCTGGTACGCTCCGAACGCGGCGTCGATGGGTGCTGCAGATGGAGGCGCAGCCGGCGTCTGTGGCGCTACAGGCTTCGCCGGTGCCTTAGGCCCTTGCGCATTTGCGCTCGTCGTCGCCGCGACGACAGCCACGAGCGCCAATGCAAAAGCGATGTGCGATCGCGCGATCATCCGATCGCCTCGCGCGCAAGAAGATACGGACCGATTGACGCTACCGCCGCCGCAGGGCCGCGCGTATCGTCGAACACAAGGCTACCGACCGCGACGAAGTCGGCTCCCGCCTTCGAGAGGGCTTCGACCTCATCAGTGTTCGAAGCAAAGCCGACGCAGGGTGTCTGAAAAACCTCGGCCCACCATCCGATGCGGCCGAGCGTCAGCTCGAATGATTGGTGATGCCCATGCACGTTCGGCTCGCCGAACATGACGTAGTCGGCGCCGGCTTCCGCCGCGAGCATGGCGTCGTGCCGCGTCAGCAGGCCCCCGGCGCCGGCGATGCGATCGGGCTTGAGCGTGTCGACAGCATCCCTGAATGCCTCGGCACCCGTCAGATGCGCGCCGTCGGCGCCAGTGCGGCCGACAAGCTGCGGATAGCCGTCGAGAAGGAGCGCCGCGCCGCGATCCTGAACGACCGGCGCGAGCGCCTTGACGGTTTTCACCATCGCGCCTTCGCTGTCGGGATGAAGGCGCAGCAGCACCGCCGCGACGTCCGCAGCCCCGAGCGCCGCGGCAAGCGCGCCTGCCACGTCTGCGCGATGGACCGGCGGCGTGACAACATAGAGCCGCGGCGGTCCGGCGTTGGTGTCTTGCGGGCGGGAACGCGTCATCGCCAACCCGATTGCTATTTCATTCCGGCGGAAAGGCGGCCATTAGCACCGCCGCGGCACGTCCACAATAAGGCTGCAGGTCTCACGAAGTCTCAAAACGGAGACGGGACCAGCCTGCCGGCTGATCCCGCCACTTCTCTTGAAAGATGGCGATTGGGCGATTACGCCGCCTTCTTTTCCAGATCCGACTTCCACTGCCCGGTGGCGGCAAGTCCGTTCATTTTTGCACGATGCGAGAAGGCCCGCTGCGCGGCTGCGACATTTTCGCTCTTGCCTGACCACGCCTTTTGCGGCGCCGCCTGCAATGCGCGGCCATAGGAGAAGGTCAGCCGCCACGGCAGATTGCCGATCTTGTTCATCGTGTCGAGATGCGCCGTTGCGTCTTCATCCGACTGGCCGCCGGAGAGGAAGGCGATGCCCGGCACCGCGCCAGGCACGCAATTCTTCAGAATGCGCACGGTCTTTTCGGCGACCTCGTGGACGGATGCTTTCTTAGCGCTTTTCTTGCCCGGCACGACCATGTTCGGCTTGAGCACGATCCCTTCGAGCGCGACCCGGTTGTAATAGAGCTCCTGGAACGTCTCCTTGAGCAGCCATTCGGTGATCATGCTGCAGCGATCGATGTCGTGATCGCCATCCATGAGCACTTCCGGCTCGACGATCGGCACGATCTGCGCGGCCTGGCACAGCGCCGCATAACGTGCGAGCGCGTGCGCGTTGGCGTGGATTGCCGTATGAGTCGGAATGCCCGCGCCGATATCGATCACCGCGCGCCATTTCGCAAAGCGCGCACCCTGCTCGTAATATTTCGGCAGCCGGTCGGCGAGCTTGTCGAGACCGATGGTGATGAGTTCGCCGGGGCAATTCGGCAGCGGTTTCGTGCCTTCATCGACCTTGATGCCGGGGATCGATCCGGCCTTCTTGATCAGTTCCACGAGCGGCGTGCCGTCCTTCGCCTTCTGCCAGATCGTCTCGTCGTAAAGAATGACGCCCGAGATGTGGTTCTTCATGGCCTCGGTCGAGCGGAAAAGCATTTCGCGATAGTCGCGGCGATTGTCCTCCGTGCATTCGACGCCGATCGCATCGAAGCGCTTCTTGATCGTACCGGAAGATTCATCCGCCGCGAGGATGCCTTTGCCGTGCGCGACCATCGCTTCGGCCACCTTGTTCAGTTCTGCAAGATTCATCGTCTTCGTCTCCCCTGACCTCGTGCTCCGGTCTGCGTGCATCACATCGCGCCCGAAGCGAAAATCCACTTACCGCGCTCGCAGCACCTCGACTCCCGGCAGCGTCTTGCCTTCGAGCCATTCCAGAAAGGCGCCACCGGCGGTTGAAACATAGCTGAGTCTGTCGGCTGCGCCCGCCAGATTCAAGGCGGCGACGGTATCCCCGCCGCCGGCGACAGAAATAACCTTACCGGCCTGCGTCAGTTCCGCCGCCGCTTCCGCCACCTCGATCGTGCCGTTGTCGAACGGCTCCATTTCGAAGGCGCCAAACGGGCCGTTCCAGACCAGCGTTTTCGAACGCGCCAGCACCGAGATCACATGCTCGATGCTGCGTGGGCCGATATCGAGGATCATGTCGTTGTCGCCGACCTGATCGGCGTCGACAACTTTGGATGGCGCATGCGCCTCAAATTTCTGCGCCACCACGACGTCGATCGGGAGCACGATTTCGCGACGCTGCGTCGTGGCCTTGTCCATGATCTCACGCGCGGTTGGCACGAGGTCGCGCTCGACCAGCGATTTGCCGACAGGCTTGCCGAGCGCGAGCAGGAAGGTGTTCGCCATCGCGCCACCGATGATCAGGCTGTCGACCTTCGCGAGCAGATTGCCAAGAAGATCGAGCTTGGTCGACACCTTGGCTCCCCCCACGATGGCCGCGACCGGATGCTGCGGGTGGTCCAGCGCGTTTGACAGCGCTTCAAGTTCCGCCTGCATCGTGCGCCCGGCAAAGGTCGGAAGCCTGTGGCCCAGTCCTTCGGTCGAAGCATGGGCGCGATGCGCGGCCGAGAAGGCGTCGTTCACGTAGATGTCGCCGAGCTTCGCCAGCGCGGCGACGAAAGCCGGATCGTTCTTTTCTTCCTCTTTGTGAAAGCGCGTGTTCTCAAGGCACAGGATATCGCCATCCTTCATGGCGGCGACGGCCCGTTCGGCGGCTGCGCCGATACAGTCTTCGGCGAAGGCGACCGGCCGTTTGATAATTGTCGCCACCTCGGGCGCGACGAGCGACAGGGATTCCTTCAGGTCGCGCCCTTTCGGGCGGCCGAAATGCGCGAGCAGGACGACTTTGGCGCCCTTGTCGGCGAGTTCGAGAATGGTCGGCTTCACACGCTCGATGCGTGTGGCATCGGCGACCTTGCCGTTTTCCATCGGCACATTGAGATCGACGCGAAGGAGAACGCGTTTACCCCTCACATCGGCCTGATCGAGAGTACGAAACCCGGACATGCACATCCTTTTGCGCAGCGGCGCTACCGCATCGAGGGGGCTGGCGTCAATGCGGCATCCACGGCTGCGAGAACCTGATCCGCGCGCAATTCGTCGAGACATTGAGCGCGGCTGTCGAGACGTCCGTCGCAGCCGAGTTTTTCACAGGGCAGGCAGGGTAATGGATTCTGTACGAGCCACACATTCGCGCGATGCTGGATAGTCCCCGCTGCGGCCCAGGGCGGTTCGAGCCCGCCGACCGGCCAAGGCCCCATGATGCGCGGATCGACCGGGCCGTAGATCGCGACCGTCGGCCGTCCGGTGGCGGCAGCCAGATGAGTGAGCGACGTATCGGTGCCGACATAGACCGCGGCACCGCCGATCAGCGCCGCGATCTGCGGCCAGTCGAGCCTGCCGTCGAGCCGGTGCGGCGCGGGGCTGATGCCGTCCCACAACGTGTCGAGATAGCAGCGCTCGGCGGGATCGGGTCCGCCGGTCACGGCCACCGCGAGACCGCGCGCGGCAAGTCCCGCGGCGAGATCGCGCCAGCCCTGCCTGTTCCATCGCTTGTAGGGGTATTTCGGGTTGGGATGCAGCACCGCATAGGGCTGCTTCGGCGCAATCTCCGGAAGTGCGGCGCCTTGCGGCGGGACGAGGCGCGGCGTGGTCGCAAGTCCGAGTTGATCGAGGAGGCGCATGCCTTCGACCACGCGATGCACGCTCAGGTCGCCCATGACGCAA